>WHTX01000013.1:17731-36370 GCA_009377505.1 Acidimicrobiia bacterium | reverse complement strand
CTCAGCCCTGCCCCCGACTAGCGAGCGGCCCCGCCAACGCCGCCACGGGCCTCAGCGGTGGCGGTCGGCCAGCGAGCGGCCGAGGTCGTGCAGCGCCCGGCGCAGGGACACCGGCTCGAGCACCTCGACCTCGCCGGCCAGACCGGTGAGCTGGCTGAGGGCCACTTGCTCGGACTCCATGGCCAGGACCACGACGCGCCAGCCATCGGCGCCGGCGGCCGCGGCGGCAGCCAAGGGCTGGGTCACCGCCGCGCCCAGCACCCCGGGGGCGGCTCGGAACCCCGCCGGGCTCAGGCGAAGGCGCACCTCCAGTCGCAGGATGGACTGGTCGAACGCCGCTGAGGACTCGGCCCACCAGGCGGCGAGGTCGAACCGCTCGGGACGGTCGAAGTGCCCGTCGAGCAAGGTGGCCGCCGAGACCCGGCTCAGGCGGTAGGTGCGCACCTGGTCGCCGTGCGCGGCGACGAGGTACCAAATCCCGGCCTTGAGCACCAGGCCGAGGGGCTCGACCGAGCGCGACCACGACGCGTCGCCGGCGCCGTAGCGGATCTCGACGGGGCGCTGGGACCAGACGGCCTCGGCGACGAGCCCGAGGTGCGCGAGCGGTTCGACGGGCCGGAACCAGCCTGGCGCGTCGAGGTGGAAGCGCTCCCGCACCCGCGACGCTCGGGTCCCGAGCTCGGGCGGGAGGGTGGACAGCAGCTTGACCTGCGCCGTCGCCATGACCGCCCCCAGTCCGAGCTCCGCCGCCGCCCCCGGCACGCCGGTGAGGAACAGCGCGCCTGCCTCCTCCGCCGTGAGGCCCTCGACGGGAGTCCGCCAGCCCTCCACCAGACGGATGCCGCCTTTGGGCCCGGTCTCGGTCCACACCGGCACGCCGGCCGCCTGGAGCGCGGCGACGTCCCGGTACACGGTGCGCACCGAGACCTCGAGCGCCTCCGCCAGCTGGGCCGCCGTCGCCCCGCCCCGCCGCTGCACGTACAACAGCATGGCCAACAACCGGTCGGCGCGCACCGGGCCGAGCCTAGGGGCGCCCCACACAAGTGATCGTGACGCTGATCATGCGGGGCACCCCCAGGGGGGGAGCACCCTGACATTGGATGTCAGGGAAGGGCGCCCACCATCGTCCCATGAGCTCCTGGAAGACCTTCGCTGCTGAAGCCCCCGAGCTGGCCGGCTCCGTGCACGCCCGCTTCGCCGCCCACCTCCACCACGTCCTCGCCACCATCCGCCGTGACGGGGCGCCCCGGGTGTCGGGGACCGAGGTGAAGGTCCACGACGGCGACATCTGGCTCGGGTCGATGTCCGGTGCCACCAAGGGCGCCGACCTGCGCCGCGACCCTCGGCTCGCCCTGCACAGCAGCCCCTCGGACACGGACCTCGACGCTGGTGACGCCCGGCTCGACGGCCGGGCCACGCTCGTCGAGGACCCAGACACGAGGGCCCGTTTCGCGGCCACGCTCGAGGACCCTGGTGTGATGGACGGCGCCGACCTGTTCCTCGTGGACCTGGACAGGGCGACGCTGGTGCGGGTGCGGGGCGACGTCCTCCACGTGGACACCTGGCAGCCCGGCCGGCCCGTCACCCACGTCGAACGCGTCTGAGAGCACCGCCCCACGCCCCCGCGCCCCCTCCGACGAGGGCCCCCCGCACGAGCGCGTCTCGGACGAGTGGCAAGGTCGCTGACCAGCGCAACCGGGCACCTCCGGGTTCCGCGCACCGTCGGTGACAGTCGGCGGGTAGCCTCCGCGGCGGGGGTGAGGCCGATGGGGCCAGAGGAGTATCGCGAGTTCGGGGCGTGGAGCGACCGCACGTACCTGGACGAGTTCCTCGAGGTGGCGGCGCGGCAACCCGACCAGGTGGCCGTCGTGACCACCCGGGCGGGGCACGCCATGCCCGAGTCCATCAGCTACGGCCAGCTGGCGCGCCTGGTGGACCGCTTCGCCGGGGCGCTGCTCGAGCTCGGGGTCGGCCCGGGCGCCGTCGTGTCCCTCCAGCTCCCGAACTGGTGGCAGTTCCCGGCGCTGGCCATGGCCACGGCCCGGGTTGGGGCGACGATCAACCCGCTGGTGCCGATCTTCCGCCACCGGGAGCTGTCGTTCATCCTCGAGCGGACCGAGGCCAAGGTGTGCGTCGTGCCCGCCTCGTTCCGCGGCTTCGCCCACGGCGAGCTGCTGCGGGGCCTGGCCAAGGAGCTGCCGAGCCTCGAGCACGTGTTCGTGCTGGGCGAGGACTTCGAGGGCCACTTCATCGAGCGGCGCTGGGAGGACGCCCCCGGCCTCGCTGGACGGCTCGAGGCGTTGCGGCCACGGCCGACGGACCTGGCCGAGATCCAGTTCACCTCGGGCACGACCGGGGAGCCCAAGGGCGTCGAGCACACCTACGACTCGATCCGGGGCTCCTCCCTGGCCGGCCCGACCATCCTCGGCACCGACGCCACCGCTGCCGGGTTCATGGCCTCGACCCTGGCCCACCAGACGGGGTTCCTGTTCGGGTTCGTCGTGCCCCTCAGCCACGGTGCCAAGGTCGTCTACCAGGACGTCTGGGATCCGGCCGCGGCGCTGTCCATCCTCTCGGACGAGGACGTCACCTGGACGGTGGGGGCGACGCCCTTCGTCTTGGACCTGGTCGAGGCGCAGCGGCGCGACCCGCGACCGCTCGAGAGCTTCCGCCTGTTCGTCTGCGGCGGCGCGCCCATCCCTCCCCACGCCATCGGCGCGGCCCACGAGTACCTCGGCGCCGAGCTGATCGCCGTGTGGGGGATGACCGAGAACGGGATCGTCACCCTGACCAGGCCCGGCGACCCCGTGGACCTCGTCACGCAGTCCGACGGCACCCCGGTGCCGTGGATGGAGGTGCGGGTGGTCGACGACGACGGCGCCGAGCTGGCGGTGGGCGCCTCGGGCCGGCTGCAGGTGCGGGGGGCGAGCCAGACCCCGGGCTACTTCAAGCGGGGGGACCTGTACGAGGAGAGCTGCACGGGCGACGGGTGGTTCGACACGGGGGACATGGCCTGGCGGCGGGAGGACGGCGGCATCCGCATCGCCGGCCGCTACAAGGACCTGGTCATCCGAGGTGGCGAGAACGTGCCCGTGGGCGAGGTCGAGGCCGTGCTGTACACCCACGCCGCCGTGCGCGAGGTGGCGGTGGTCGGCTACCCCGACGAGCGGCTCGGCGAGCGGTCATGCGCGGTGATCGTGCCGGCCGAGCTGGGCGAGGCACCGACCCTGCAGGAGCTCGCCGCCCACTGCGAGGCGGCGGGGATGGCCCGCCAGTTCTGGCCCGAGCGGCTGGTGGTGCTCGACGACCTCCCCAAGACCCCCTCCGGCAAGGTGCAGAAGTTCAAGGTCCGCGAGCTGGTACTGGCCGTTCCGTAGCGCGTCGTCGCCGAGGACGAGCAGCGGAGGCTGCCGCTGCCCTGCCTGGTCGTGCTCGTCGGGCCTTCGGGCGCGGGCAGGTCCATGTGGGGGCCCGGGCGCAGGGCGGGATTCGCAGCGGGGCTCACGGGGCGCCAGGTGGGCCCGGCGGGGGCGAAGGGGGCTACGGTCGAGCCGCACGTCGAGGGGAGGGGTGCCATGGCCGCAGGGACAGGCGCCGGCAGCGGGAGGGAGAGCGAGCCGGAGGACGCCGGGGAGGCCACCACCGGTCCAGTCGGGGCCGCCGCCCTGGCCGAAGCCCGCAAGATCCTCGAGCACGGGGGCCCCGGCGGCCTCGACCGGGCTGCCGACCTCGCCTGGCAGGCCCACGGCGAGGGGGTCGAGGGGGCGGGCGCCACGTTCGCCACCTGCGCCGACCGCCTCGCGCTCTACAGCGGGCGCCCCCAGCGCTTCGGCACCGTCACCCTCGAGCACCAGGGCGACCTGCGCCTCGCCCCCATGGACCCCACCATCCCCGACGAGGTCCGCGCCCAGCTCGGCGTGCCTTCCCTGCGCCAGCTGGGACAACAGGTGGACGAGGCCAACCGCGAGCGCGCCCGCACCCGGGCCGCCACCCCGGGCGAGCTCGACGGGATGCCCTTCGCCCGGGTGTGGCGCGACCCGACCGCGGCCGAGCTCCGGGCCCGCTGGTCGGCCGAGGGCCAGCCCGTCTGGTGCGACGGGGACGAGCTCACCTTCGTCTGTGACCGGCCCCTCGCCGGCGCCATCGTCGGGCCCGTCTTCGAGCTGCCCATGTGGCGGGTGGAGGACCTCCTCGTGCTCAGCGTCCGGGTGGTTGAGGCGTCCCGGGCCGTGTTCACCTACGGCTTCTGGCCCCTCGACGAGCGGGGGGCGCCGGCCTTCACGTCGCGCCCCGACCCCGACGGGCGCTGGCGCGGCCCGGCGGCGCCTCCACCCCCGCCGACCAACGACGTGCTGGTGGGCACGGTGTTGGAGCACGCCGTCGAGAGCGAGGCGCTCGGCGAGCCCCGGCGCGTCTCCGTGTACCTGCCCCCCGGCCACGCCCGCGACGAGCGGCTCCCGGTGGTCTACGCCACCGACGGCCAGTTCCTCGCCCCCTACGCCCGCCGCCTCGATGCCCTCGCCAGTGGGGGCGGGCCACGCGTCGTGCTCGTCGGCGCCCACGCCGCCGGCTTCGACCCCAGCCGGGGGGGCAACCTACGGGGCATGGAGTACATCCTGGGCTTCGACGCCCGCCGCTTCGATGCCCACCAGCGGTTCTTCGTGGACGAGCTGGCTCGCTGGGCCGAGGCCGAGCTCGGCGTGTCGGCCGAGCCGTCCGAGCGGGCGGTGTTCGGCACATCGGACGGGGGTGCCCACGCCCTGGCCGTGGGTTTGCTGCACGGCGAGCGCTTCGGGCACGTCATCGCCTGCTCGAGCGGCGTCCCCCCGAGCGGCGCCGAGGGCTGGCCCGAGGGACAGGCCCCCCGCCTGCAGCTGTGCGCCGGCATGCTCGAGCCCCCGTTCTTCGCCGCCACCTACTCGTGGCACCAGTACCTCACCGAGCTCGGCGTCGAGCACCGGTGGACGGCCCGGGTGAGCGGGCACGACATGATCCAGTGGGTCGAGGAGCTGCCGGCCGCCGTGGGCAGGGCCTTCGGCGCTCAGGCCCCCGGCGGGTAGGCGCGCAGCTCGACGGTGAGCCCGTCGGGGTCGCGGACGTAGACCGACCGGGCGTTGCCCCGCGCCCCGAAGCGGGTGCCCTCGTCCTCGATGACGAGGTCGGGGTCGGCGCGCGCCGCGTCGAGGCCCTCATCGTCGACGACGAAGCAGACGTGGGCGAGGTGGCCGGGCCCGGCGAGGCCGGTGGGGCCACCCGGTTCACCGGCGACGACGTCGATGATGGTCGAGGGGGTCACCCGCAACGACGGGAAGGGCACCTCGCCGGCCCGCCACGCACCGAGCCGCACGGCCTCGAAGCCGAGGTGGCGCTGGTACCACGCCAGGGTCGCCTCCACGTCTCGGGCCACCAGCACGATGTGGTCGAGCGCGCTCACGGTTGCCATGGCCCCACCTCCCGGGTCGACGAGCTGCCTCTTGCCTAGCATCCAGGCGCATGGGGGGACTCGAGGGACTGCGCGTGCTCGAACTGGGCGAGGGGGTGGCCGCGGCCTACGCCGCCAAGCTCATGGCCGACCTCGGCGCCGACGTCCTCAAGTGCGAGCCTCCGGGCGGCGACCGCACCAGGCGGGCCGGCCCCTTCCCCCGGGGCCAGGAGGGCGACGGCGACGCCAGCGGGCTGTTCCTCTACCTGAACACGAACAAGCGGTCCCGCCTCCACGACCCGGCCGAGCTCGACGCCCTGGCCGGCGACGCCGACCTGGTGGTACACGACCTGCACCTGCGCGACCACGGCACCTGGGGGCTCGACACGGACGCCCTGCGGGCGCGCCACCCGCGCCTCGTGGTGTGCTCCATCACCCCCTTCGGCCTCACCGGCCCCTACCGCGACCTGTGGGCCGAGGAGCTGACCGTGAACCACGGCGGAGGCTGGGCCTGGCTGAGCCCCGGTGCGTCGGAGCGCCCGGACCTTCCGCCGCTCATGCCCTTCGGCCACCAGGCCAGCCTCCAGGCGGCCACCTCGGCGGCCACGGTGGCCCTCGCCGCCGTCGAAGCCGCCCGGCGTGACGGCATCGGCGACCACGTGGACGTCTCGGTCCAGTCCCACGTGGCCTCCATGCTCGAGGCGGCCTTCATCGCCTGGACCTACCCCGGCTTCGTGGCCGACCGCCTCGGCGTGCGCACGCTGAACCCGTGGAAGATCTTCCGCTGCCGCGACGGGCTGGTGTTCCTCGTCGCCGTCGAGCAGGACCAGTGGCTGCGCCTGGTCGAGCTGATGGGTAGCCCGGAGTGGGCCGGCGAGGAGGTCTTCGCCACCCCCGAGGCCCGCAATGCCAACGCTGACGCCCTCAACCTGCTGCTCGAGGCGTGGACCGAGCAGCAGCCCGCCGAGTGGCTGTGGCACGAGGGCCAGCGACGGCGCATCTGCACGGCGCCGGTATTGACGATGGAGCAGGTGGCCGACCAGCCGCACCTGCGCGAGCGGGCCTTCTTCGTCGAGGTGGACCAGCCGGGCGCGGGCCGGGTCGTGCAGCCCGGCGCGCCGTTCCGGCTGAGCGGGGGCGCGTGGCAGCTGCGCCGCCCTGCGCCCCGCCTGGACGAGCACGCCGGCGCCGGCTTCGGGCCCCGGCCCCCTGGCGGCGCGGCGGGCGCGACCAGCGAATCGACGCCGAATCGACGCCCCGGCCCGCTCGACGGCGTGCGCGTCCTCGACCTCAGCTGGGTCTGGGCCGGTCCCTTTGCCAGCCTGCAGCTCGCCCACCTGGGGGCGGACGTCATCAAGGTCGAGACGGGCGACCGCCTCTGCCTGGGGCGACGCCTGCCCTTCCACCCGCCCGGGGTCGAGCCCAGCCTGAACACCTCCGGCTACTTCAACCAGTGGAACCAGGCCAAGCGGGGCCTCGTGCTCGACCTCGCCGACCCCCGCGGCCTCGCCCTGGCCAAGGAGCTGGTGGCGCAGTGCGACGTGCTCGTCGAGAACTTCGCCGCCGGCGTGCTCGACCGTCTCGGGCTCGGCGAGGCGGAGCTGCACCGCGCCCGCCCCGACCTGGTCGTCGCCTCCGTCACCGGCTACGGGCAGAGCGGGCCCTGCCGCGACTACATGGGCTACGGGCCCACCGCCGCGCCGCTCTCGGGCCTCGCCTCGCTCACCGGCTACCCCGGGGAGGGCCCAGCCGAGGTGGGCATCGCCTATGGCGACCCCGCGGCGGGCATCGTCGCCGCCTGGGGGGTCGTCGCCGCCCTCGCCGAGCGGGCACGGACCGGCCAGGGCCAGCGCATCGACGTCAGCCTCTGGGAGTCCACGCTCGTGTGCCAGCCCGAGGGCTGGATGGCCTGGGCCATGCGGGGCGAGCAGCCCGAGCGTCGCGGCAACCGCCACCCAGCCCACGCCCCCCACGGCTGTTACCGCAGCCGCCCAGCGCACGACACGGCCGACAGCGAGCAGGCCGGGGCGTGGGTGACCATCGCCTGCACCAGCGAGGAGGGGTGGCAGGGCCTCTGCACCGTGGTCGGCCCCGCCCTCGGCGACGACCCTCGCTTCGCCACCGCCACGGGCCGCAAGGCGCACGAGGACGACCTCGACCGGGCCGTCGAGGCATGGACGTCGGAGCGTGACCGCTGGGAGACTACCTGGGCGCTCCAGGCCGCCGGTGTCGCCGCCTTCCCCACGCTCAGCCCCCGCGACCTGGCCACGGACCCCCACCTCGAGGCGCGGGGCTTCCTCGAGCGGCTGAGGCATCCCGAGGTCGGCGCCCGAACCCACACCGGGCTGCCCTGGCGTCTCACCGAGCGGCACGACCGGGTGCGCGCCCCGGCCCCGACCCTCGGCCAGCACACCGCCGAGGTGCTGGCCGACGTGCTCGGCTACGGGCCCGAAGGGGTGGCCGAGCTCGTCGCCGCGGGCGTGCTGCGCTGAACGGGCGGAACGCCCGCCGGCCGCCTCGGTCGGGGCGCCTCCGCTGACGAAAGCGGGCTCGGGCCGGGCATGATGCCATTGCACGACCGCTACCGCGACCACACGAGAGGGGAGGCCGCCATGCCCCTGTCCACCGACGACCACCTCGACATCCTCGACCTGGCTGCCCGGTACAACCACTGCATCGACAAGGGCGACGCCGAGGGGTGGGCCGACACCTTCACCCCCGAGGGGGTGTTCGAGTCGGCTCGCTCGGGCCGCCACGAGGGCCGAGCCGCGCTCGTCGCCTTCGCCGAGGAGTTCGCCCGCACCCGCGCCGGGGTCCGCCACTGGGTGAACAACCTGGTGGCCGAGGGCGACAGCGCCGCAGGACGAGCCACCCTGCGCTGCTACCTCATCCTCTGGGACACGAGCCAGGTGCCCCCGGCGCCCCTCGGCGTCGGCGACTACGAGGACGAGCTCGTCAAGGTGGGCGGGGCGTGGAGGTTCTCCCGGCGGCAGGTCGGTTGACGGCCTCCGACACCATCGAGGGCGGCCCGCCGCCAGACCACGACCACGACCACGAGGAGCAGCACGAGGAGACGAGCGAGCAGGCCCCCGCGCGGCGCGAGCGGGCCCGCACGGCAGCGGCCCTCGTCGGGGCCGTCCTGCTCGGCGCCCTCCTCGCCGCCGTCGGCATCACCGCCTGGGACCGCGGCGAGACCCCGGCCCTGCGAGAGCCGGAGGATGCTCCCCTACTGGGCAGCCTGCCCGCGGCCTGGGGGTTGCGCCCCTACGAGGGGTTCGGGGCCTGGGTCGACGTCTTCGACTTCGTCCCTGGCCACGACGGCGGCTCCGCCACGCCGGCCATCGGGCCCGAGCACCTCGAGGCGATGGCCGGCTTCGGCGTCCGGACCCTGTACCTGCAGGCGGCGACGGGCGGGAGCCTCGACGTCGTCGACCCCGAGCTCGTCGGCCGCTTCCTCGTCACCGCCCACGAGCTCGACATGTCCGTCGTCGCCTGGTACCTGCCCTTCCTCAGCGAGCCCTCCTCCGACCTGGCGCGCCTCGGGGCCATCGCCGACTTCGAGTTCCGGGGGCACCGCTTCGACGGGCTCGCCGTCGACATCGAGTGGGCCACGGGCGTGCCCGACCCCGTCGAACGGAGCCGCCGCCTGGTCGAGCTGTCCGAGGACCTCGAGGACGTCGCCGCGGGCGGCATGATCGGGGCGATCGTCCCCCCGCCGGCCCAGCTCGAGGACGTCAACCCCGCCTTCTGGCCCGGCTTCCCCTGGGCTGAGCTCGGCCGTCACTACGACGTGTTCCTGCCCATGGCCTACTGGACCGAGCGCCTCGCCCCCTGGGACGACCCCTACCTGCTGGCCACGCACTCGATGTCCCGGGTCCGCGCGCTCGTCGGCGACCCGGAGCTGCCCGTCCACGTCGTCGGCGGGGTGGCCGACGCCGCGCCCGAGGGCCATTACCCGAGCTTCCTCGAGGCCGCCGAGGACGAGGGCGCGGTGGGCTACTCGGTCTACGACTACCGCAGCATCACGGTCGGGGGGATGGCCCGGATGTCGACCACCTCCACCTCCCCCCCGACGAGCGCGCCCGTGGCGACGACGCGCTCGTGAGGCCCGGCGTGCCCGTGGGGCGCGGCGGCGCCGGCCGGCTCCGCGGCGCCTACTGGCTCCGTTCTGTGTCGGCGCTGGCCCTGCTCGTGGGAGCCCTCGCCGGCTGCCGAGGAGGCGACGACGGCGGGGCCGCGGGCTCGACGACCGGGGCGACGGCCGGGCCAACGATCGCGCCCCCTTCCCTCGCCGAACGGCTCTGCGCCGGCGGGGAGCCCAGCCCCCTCGGCGACGTCACCGACCCCGCCCTTGTCGAGGTGTCGGGCCTCGTGGCCAGCGCCGACCAGCCCGGGGTGCTGTGGGCCGTCGCCGACTCGGGCTCGGCCGCCGAGCTCGTCGCCATCGGCCTCGACGGCCAGGTGCTGGCCAGCGTGGTCGTCGAGGGGGCGGAGAACGTCGACTGGGAGGACCTCGCCCTGCGACGTGCGCCCAGCGGCACCGACCACCTCGTCCTCTCCGACACGGGCGACAACGACGGCGTGCGGCCCACGGTGGCCCTCGTGGTCGTACCCGAGCCCGACCTGGCCGCCGGGGCCTCGACGGTGTCCGCAGAACGTTGGGAGCTGACGTGGCCCGACGGGCCCCGCGACGCCGAGGCCGTCGTCGCCGACCCCCTCACCGGCGAGCTCTTCCTCCTCAGCAAGCACCTGCTCGGCGGATCAGAGGTCGTGCGCGTGCCCGCGGGCGCCGGCCCCGGTGCCACCACCACCCTCGAGGCGGTCGGCGCGCTCGAGACCGGGATCGGCGAGGCCGTGACCGCGGCCGACATCTCCTCGGACGGGCGCGCCGTCGTGCTGCGCACCTACCTGTCGGTGCTCGTGTTCGACCGGCCCGAGGGCACGAGCGTGGCCGAGGCCCTGGACGCCGAGCCCTGCCAGGCCCAGGCGCCCCCGGAGCGCCAGGGCGAGTCATTGGCCGTGCTCGCCGACCAGCGCGGCTTGGTGACGGTGGCCGAGGGCGGGGACCAGCCCCTGTGGATGGTCCCCGCCGCGCCCGGCTAGCCGCAATGTGCTCGTCAGTCGTCGGCGAAGACCTCGCGCAGCTTGGCTTCCTCGTCGGTCGAGGCCCCCCACACCTGCGCACGTCCGTGACGGTAGGGTGCGGCCCGCGCCCGGGGGGCCGAGGGGGGATGGGTTCCGTGCTGTCGTCATACCGCGTGCTCGACCTGACCGACGACCGGGGGCATTTCGCCGGCTTCCTGCTCGCCCAACTCGGTGCGGAGGTCCTCGCCGTCGAGCCGCCGGGCGGCCACCGAGCACGCGGCACGCTCGCCCATGCGGCCTACGACCGGGGCAAGGCCTCGGTGGTGGCTGCGGACGAGGCGGACGTCGCCGCGCTGGCCGAGACCGCCGACGTGCTCATCGAGTGCGGCGCCCTCCCCCTCGACCTCGCTGCGCTGCGGGCCGCCAACCCTGCTCTTGTCACCGTGTCCCTCTCCCCCTTCGGGGCGGACGGGCCCAAGGCCTCGTGGCTGGGGACCGACCTGACCCTCGCCGCGGCGTGCGGGCAGGTCTCCATCACCGGGGACCGCGACCGTGCCCCCGTGCGCATCTCCGTGCCCCAGGTGTGGGCGAACGTCGGGGCCGAGGCGGCCTGCGCCGCCCTCATCGCCCTCCACGAGCGGGCCCGCTCGGGGCTGGGCCAGCACGTCGACGTCTCCGCCCAGGAGGCGATGATGCTGAGTGCCCAGGGCTGGATGGCGCCCAGCCTCGTGGGCGCGCCGCCGGTGGTGCGCCTCGCCGGAGGGGCCGAGCTCCTGGGGATGCTGCGCTTCCCCTTCGTCTACCCGTGCCGCGACGGCCACGTGACGCTCACCTTCCTCCCCGGGGTGCTGGCCGGGCGTTACACCACCCGACTCCTGGCGTGGATGGCCGAGGAGGGCCTCATCGCCCCCGACCTGGCCGGGGAAGAGTGGCTCGACCTGCTCGACCGCCACACCCTCGAGGAGGCCGTGCCGATCGTGGAGCGGACAGCGGAGGCGGTGCGCGCCGCGCTGGCCACCCGCACCAAGGCCGAGCTGTCCGCCCTCTCCCGGGAGCGTCGGCTCCTGCTGGCGCCGATCGCCACCACGGCCGACGTGCTCGGCGACGAGCACCTTGCCGAGCGGGGGTTCTGGGACGAGATCGTCATCGAGGGCGCGGGCGGCGCGGGCGCCGGCGGTCCGAAGCGCTTCCCCGGCCCCTTCGCCCACTGCGAGGACGCCCCGCTGCGACGACTGGGGGCCGCGCCCGGCGTCGGCGAGCACACCGCGGCGGTGCTCGGCTCGCTCCCGACGGCGGCGAAGGTGCGGCCCGGCCCGGCGCCCACCGGCGTCGCCGACCGCCCCGCCCTCGAGGGGCTGCGGGTGCTGGACCTGACGTGGGTGTACGCCGGGCCCTTCGCCACCAGGATGCTGGCCTACTACGGGGCCTCCGTGGTGCGGGTCGAGTCGTGCACCCGGCCCGACCAGGTCCGCAGCGCCGGCATTCCCAGGGATGGCCAGAACGGGCCCGAGGACTCCCAGCAGTGGCACTCCATCAACGCCGACAAGCTGAGCCTCCAGCTCGACCTCGGCCGGCCCGAGGCCCGCGACGTGGTGCTCGACCTCGCCCGTTGGGCCGACGTCGCCATCGAAGGCTTCGCGCCCGGGGTAGCGGCCCGCCTGGGGCTCGGCCACGACGTGCTGCGAGAGGTGAACCCCCGGCTCGTCACCATGTCCACGTCCCTCTTCGGCCACACCGGGCGAAACGCGTCCATACCGGGTTTCGGCAACATGGGCGCGGCCACGGCGGGGTTCTACGAGGTCACGGGCTGGCCCGACCGGCTCCCCGCCGGGCCGTTCCTGGCCTACACCGACGCCACCTCGCCCCGGCTGACGGCGGCGGTGATCCTCGCCGCCCTCGACCGCGTGCGCCGCTGCGGGCACGGGCTGACGATCGACTTCTCCCAGATCGAGGGCGGGCTGCACTTCCTGGCGCCGGCGCTGGTGGGCCAGGAGCTGTTCGGCGACACCGCACGACGCCTCGGCGACGCCGACCTGGTCATGGCGCCCCACGGGGTCTACCCGGCTGGTGAGCCGGGAGCGGACCGCTGGGTCGCCATCGCCTGCGAGGACGACGCGCAGTGGCGGGCACTGGCCTCCCTCGTGGGGTGCGGAGAGCTGGCGGGGCTGTCGGGCGGGGAGCGGCGGTGCCGGCGGGAGGAGCTCGACGGCCTGGTGGGGGCGTGGACGACGGGCCAGGGCCCCGAGGCGCTCCAGGAACTGCTCCAGCGATCTGGCGTTCCCGCCCACCAGGTGCAGAACAGCCCCCAGTGCATCGCCGACCCCCAGCTCGCCCACCGGGACCACTTCGCCGAGGTGGCCCATCCGCTGTACGGGCACAGCTGGGCCGAGCAGTACGGCTTCCGGCTGTCGCGCACGCCGGGACGGCCACGACGAGCGGGGCCGACCTGGGGCGAGCACAACCAGCACGTGCTCGCCGACCTGTTGGGCTACGACGACGACCGCATCACCGACCTCGTGGTCGCCGGGGTGCTCGAGTAGCGCGGCGGTGCAGGCGCGTCAGCGGCCCTGTGGTCGCCCCCTGGGCGTTTCCCCGGTGATGAAATGCGCTCGGTGGCGCCCGTCCGGGCGGCCTGGTCGACGCGCTCGTGCGGGCGACGCCGCTGGCGCTGGATCTCGTCGATCTCGACGCCGGTTTTCCGGGTCGTCGGCCGACGAGACACTCGTGGCCGCAGCCGAGACCGTGCTTCGCCGGCGTCTCGCCGGTGCCGGTGCCGGTGCCGGTTTCCGGAACGCAGGCGCGACGAGACACCGACGCCGGCAGGCACCCGCGCCGCAGCGGCCGTGGCAGGATCGCCGGCGTGCTCTTCAAGGCCCAGTTCTGGCCCGGGCTGGCCGACGGCTCGGTGACGCTGACCTTCCGCCGCTGGTCACGGCCCCAGGCGAAGGTCGGCAACCGGTACCGGACGCCAGCGGGGATGCTGCTGGTGGAGGCGGTGGACGTCGTCAGCGCCGACTCGGTGAGCGACGAGGAGGCCCGGCGGGCGGGCTATGCCGACCGGGCCGCCCTGCTCGCCGACCTGCGGGGCGACAAGCCCCTCCACCGGGTGCGTTTCCGCTTCGACGGGGCCGACCCCCGTGACGAGCTCCGGGAGGCGGTGCCCGAGGGCGAGGAGTTGGCGGCGCTGGCGGGGAGGCTGGCCCGCCTCGACCGGGGCGGCGCCTGGACCACGGACGTGCTGGGGCTGATCGAGGCCAACCCTGGCCGGCGGGCCGGCGACCTGGCCGACCTGCGGGGCGAGGAGCGCCTGGCCTTCAAGGCGAACGTGCGCAAGCTCAAGGCGCTCGGGCTCACCGAGAGCCTGGTGGTCGGCTACCGCCTGTCCCCGAGGGGCCAGGCCGTGCTCAGCTGGCTGGTGGCGCCGTCGTAGTAGCTCAGCCGAGGGCGGCCGCGGCGATCCTTCGGACACGTTCGGGCTCCGCGATCGCGTCGATCTCGACGATCTTGCCCTCGGTGACGGTGAAGCCCATCACCGAGATCGGCCGTCCAGCGACCGTGACGACCACGCCGGCCGCGCCGTTCACCAGCACGGAGCGCAGCTCGGCGTTCGGGAGCGCGAACATGATCGCCTGTTCGGCAACAGCCGCGGCGCCATGGACCAGCCGGGAGGCGGCGGGCCGCCCGGCGCCGGCGTCGGCTCGCAGCACGACGTCGGGGTCGAGCAGCGCGACGAGGGCGTCGAAGTCACCCCCGCGGGCGGCCGAGAAGAAGGCGTCGACCACGTCTCGTTGACGAGCGAGATCGGCGTCGGGAGCCGGTACCGCGGCGCCTTTGACACGCCGTCGTGCCCTGCTGGCGAGCTGTCTCGCCGCCGCAGGGGACCGACCGACCATGGGCGCGATCTCCTCGAAGGGCAGCCCGAACATGTCGTGGAGCACGAACGCGAGACGCTCCGCCGGGGCCATGGTGTCGAGCACGACGAGGAGGGCCAGACCGACCGAGTCGGCCAGCACCGTTTCCTCATCGGGTTGGAGCGCCCCCGCGGGGCTGACGACGGGATCGGGGATGTGTACGTCGAGGGATTCCTCGCGTCGGGTGTTGCGCGCCCGCAACACGTTCAGGCACACGCGGGAAACGATCGTCGTCATCCAGCCGCCCAGGTTCTCGACCTCGCCGGCTCCGGCCCGGCTCACCCGCAGCCAGGCGTCCTGGACGGCGTCGTCGGCCTCGGCGAGCGAGCCCAGCATCCGGTAGGCCACGGCTCGCAGATGGGCGCGGTGCTCCTCGAAGCGATCGGCCAGCCACTCGTTCTCGTCCATCGGTCACATCTCTCCGTCGCCAGGTGTCAGGGAGTTGACACCCCACGCACGAGCGATGTGACAACAGCGCCGTGCACCGAGCTTGGAGGAAGCCATGACGTCTCCGATCCTGGTCACCGGCGGCACGGGCAACCTGGGACACCTCGTCGTCCCGCGGCTGGTGGACGCCGGGCACGACGTCCGAGTGCTCAGCCGCCACAGCCGCGAGAGCAGCGAGGGCATCGAGTTCATGACCGGTGACCTCGCCACAGGCGATCGCATCGACGCCGCGGTGGAGGGCAGCGAGATCATCGTGCACCTCGCGGGCAGCAGCAAGGGCGACGAGGAGAAGGCACGGCACCTGGTACGGGCCGCGTCGCGGGCCGGGGTACGACACCTGGTGTACATCTCGGTCGTCGGGGCCGACAGGATCCCGCTCGGCTATTTCAGGTCCAAGCTCGGGGCAGAGCGGGAAGTAGCCGACTCCGGACTGCCATGGACGGCGTTGCGCGCCACCCAGTTCCATGACCTCATGTCGATGGCCGCACAGCAGATGGCCAGGCTGCCGGTGGTGCCCGTCCCTGCCGGGTTCCGCTTCCAGCCGGTCGACGCCGGGGAGGTCGCGGCGCGGCTCGTGGAGCTCGCCCTCGGCCCGCCGGCCGGCCTGGTGCCCGACTTGGCCGGGCCGCGGGTGTACGGGATGGCCGCCATGGTCCGCGGCTACCTGCAGGCCCGTCGCAAGCACCGGCCGATCGTGCCGGTCTGGGTCCCGGGCAAGGCCGCCCGCGCCTTCCGGGCCGGCGCGAACCTGGCCCCGGAGCGGGCTGTGGGCCGCCGGACCTGGGAGGACTTCCTGGCCGCGTCGGTGAGCTCGCCGAAGGACAGCGCGCCCGCCCTGGTCGCAGACCGCAGCATCTCGGCGTGACCGATGAGGCTGTCGCCTGCTCAGGGGGCGCCCGTCACCCATGAGGTGATGGCCACGGGGGTAGGGCTGCCCACGCCGATACGGGCCTCGGCTCGCACGACCCTGCCCCCGGCGCGGGACACGACCTTGATCGTCCGCCCGGCATCGTTCACCGCGTTCTCGCACGTCACCGCGGCGTCGAGGCCGTTGAGCGGGGGCACGCCCAGAGTCGTCGGGGCGGCGGACGAGCACTGGGACGGCGTGCCCTCGACGGTGGAGATGGCCCATCGGGCGCCACCGGCGGCAGCGGCCAGGGCCTGGGTGCGCTCGCGGGTGAAGACGGTATCGGCCATGTTGGCCATCGCGTAACGCCCGGCGGCCAGGGAGACGAGGCCGAAGGCGACGACCATGACGAGGGCGAGGACGAGCGTGCTCCCCTCCTCGCCACGAATGCGGGCCCGAGCGCTCACTGGCGGAACGTCCGGAACGAGCTGTGGCCGACCACCGCGTTGCCGGCCCGGGTGTCGATGATCTCGACGGCCACGGTCTTGTTGGCTGTGAACGGCCCGGTGCCCTTGGGGATCTTCGCCGTCACGTTCTGGCCCTCCGCGACCACCAGGAAGGTGAGCACCTGGCCGCAGTCGTTGGTGAGGCGGGCGGCGAGCCCCAGGCAGGGCGCGTTGTCGTTCGTGGTGGGCTGCATGACGATCCGGATCTCCTGCTTGGTCCAGCCGTCGGGCTTGGCCGCCACGTTGTCGGGCCCGGCGCTGGGCGTCGTGTCCACCAGGCTGCAGTTGGACTGGGGGGCGGCGAGCAGGGTCAAGGTCGCCGTGTCGAGGGGGCGGTTGCCGTGGCGGACCTCCACCTCGACGGCTCCCGCCGCCCAGGTCCCCTCGTCCTTGTCGATCTTGGCCGACCACCCCCGGTTGCGCTTGAGCGAGATGTCGACGCTCGGGCTCGTGTCACTGGGGCTGCGCTGGTAGCGCACGGTGAGCGCCGAGGGGCAGCCCTCGCCCACCTGGGCGCTGACGGCCACGTCCCGGGGCAACTCGCCGGCGCCGGTGAGCGTCAGGGTCGCCGGGCTGAGCGCCAACCTGGCCCAGCAGTGCCCAGGTGCGTCGTCATCGTCATCGTCATCCCCGTCGTCGTCCCCGTCGTGCTCGTCATCGTCGTCGTCCCCGTCGTCGTCATCCCCGTCGTCGTCGTCGGGGGGTTGCGGCGCGGTGAGCTCCAGCGAGTCCGAGGCGTAGCTCGAGCCGTCGCTGCCGACGAGGGACAGCGTGACCGTCCCCGGCACCCAGGGGTGGGCCAAGGACTGGAGGTCTCCCTGCCAGCCGGACACCTCGCCGAGGGCGATCGACGCCCCGTACCCGGCTTCATGGGAGACGGCGAGGGACAGGTCGCAGAAGCCGGCCGGCGTCGCCGTGGCCAGGACCGGCCCGGGCAGGCCGCCCGCCGCGGTCAACTCCACCTCGGCGTCGCTCACGGCGAGGGAGGCCGAAGTGCAAGCCAGGGCGGCGCCGTCGAGCACCCGGGCGCCGAGGACGGTGGCCGTGTACCCGGTTTCCTCGATGACGGTGAGGAACACCTGATCGGGTAACACTTTGGGGATGGCCGAGCCCGGCCCCTGCAGGAGGTGGGCGGCGACCAAGCTGTCGCCGGGCTCGCCAGCGTCGCAGGCGAAGCGGACGAGCCGCCACTCCTGCGGGGTCTGCACCAGGCGGTAGCTGACGTAGGAGGTGGCGGGGGGGCTGGTCGTACTTGTCGTCCGGAAGCGCACGACGTTGCTGCCCTCGCTCTGCGCACACCCCGAGGGCGTCTCGCCCGTGTCCACGCCCCCCGGGCCGGGATCGGCCTGCTGCACGTCCCCGGGGAGCCACTTGTTGAGGAGCTGGGCCGACTGGGACTCCGCCATGCGATCAGCGGCGTCGTCCGTCGTGCGCATGGCGAGGATGAGGGCCATGCTCAGCGTGCCCACGACGATCGACATGATCGTGACCGTGAGCAGCAGCTCCACGAGGGTGAAGCCCTCGTCACCGGCCGCTCGGCGCCGCCCGGTCCTCACGCCCACTTGACGACGTCCAACCGCTCGTCGGCCGAGCCGACCTGCACGCGGACCGTCAACTTCTGGGCTCTCAGCACGTCGGGCCCCCCACAGCCAGCGAAGGACGAGCCGTCCCAGAACTGCACCGCCTCCACCGTGACGACCGCCCCGTCGACGTCGACGACCTCGTCGTCCGGATCGGGCTGGACGAGGGAGGAGTACGCCGCGGGCGTGGCCGCGCCGCACGCCAGGAGAGGCGTGTCCCGCGAGGTGAGCCGCTCGCCGGTCGTGGCCACCAGGGTGGCGGCGTCGGACAGCTCGCGATGGCGGGCGGAGGTGGAGACGAGGGTGAGGATGGCACCGAGCACGGCCACCACACCGAGGCCGAGCAGCACGATGGTGACGAGCTGCTCGACGAGGGTGAACCCGTCGTCGCCTCGGCCTCGTCGCCGTGCTCCTGGTCCGGGCGCCTTCACGGCCGGTTCATCGGCAGCGGGTCTGCGCTGCTTAACCAGAGCGTCGCACCTGTCGGACGGCCAGCCGACCCGACCCCTGACCGGGCTGGCAGCCCTGGCTGGGTCCCTTCAGGCGGGGCGCGCCCGGGCCGGGCGAGCCGGGCGCGGGCGGCGGGTGCTCAGGGGGACGGGCGCGGGAAGGGGCCGGGACTCGACGGTCGGGCCATCGCCGTCAGCCACGACGACCACCACGTGGCCGGTGGGCACCTCCAGCGCGCCGTCGAGCACGTCGAGCAGCCGCTGGGCGGCGACGCGCACCGCGGCGGCGAGTCGGCGGACGGCCAGGGGGTGCTCGGTGCCCGGGTACTCGGAGGTGTAGCGCGTGAGCTTCACCCGATCGCCCGCCTCGAACGCCCGGGCCAGCAGGACGG
>WHTX01000013.1:0-17721 GCA_009377505.1 Acidimicrobiia bacterium | reverse complement strand
AGGACGGCGTAGTGATCGGCCTGCCGGCCGGCGCCAGCAGGGCCGTCAGGCACGCTGGCCTCGGCTCGTAGCGATCTGGGCGCCGCCACCGCGACAACGCTAGCCCCCGAACTACATCCATGTAAGCATGCTCGTTCCTGGCCAGAGGGCGCCCGTCCGCTTGCACCGTCCCACGGCTGGCCCCATGCTGACAGGACCGTCAGGAACCAAGAGTGGGGGAACCATGACCGACAAGCCGTCCTACCTCGGTCTGCTCAACGCCATCGCCGTCGCCGAGTCCGCGGCCGAGGACTACTTCGGCGCCTGGGCTGCGGTGACGCCCTCGCCGGAGGTCCGCCAGGTGCTCCAGACCGTGGCCCTGCGCGAAGGCGAGCACGGCAAGGCCTTCGCCAAGCGCATCTGCGAGCTCGGATACGAGACCCGACCGAAGGACGACCCGGGGGCGGCCGACCGTCTCGCCATCGCCGCCTCGACCAGCATCTCGGACAGGGAGAAGTTCGAGAAGCTCGGCATCGGCCAGCAGGTCCAGGGCGATGCGCCCGACGTCTTCGACCCCATGTTCGGCGACAAGAACATCGATATCCAGACCGGTGCGCTCCTCGGGCGCTACATCGCCGAGGAGCGCGACAGCGGCCGGCTCCTGCGCAGCTGCTACGAGCAGTGCGCCGCCGCCGACGCCGGCGGGAACGGCCAGCGGGGCGAGTCCAACGGCGACCTCGCCGGCCGGGTGGCCCACATCGAGGACCTGCTGCAGCAGGTGCTGGCTCGACTCGGGTAGACATCACCTCCGAGGACAGGCCGAAGACCGCTGCCGGAGGGGGACGTCGTGCGCGTGATCGAGACGGGGACCGAGGACCTGCGAGCTGAGGTGGCCGACGGCGTGGCCACGCTCACCATGGACCGACCGGCGCGGCGCAACGCCATGTCCGGTGAGATGCTGGCCGGGCTGGCGTCCGCCCTCGCCGACGTGGAGCGCGACCCGGCAGTGCGCTGCGTCGTGCTGACCGGGGCTGGCGGGGCGTTCTGCGCGGGGGGCGACGTGAAGGGCTTCGCCGAGGGCTCGGCGTCGTCGGGGCCGAGCTTCGACGAGCGCGTCCACAACCAGCGCCTCCAGCAGCGGGCGGTGTCCGGCGTGCTGTGGAAGATGCCCAAGCCGACCCTCGCCGTGCTGCCCGGCCCGGCGGCCGGGGCGGGCCTGTCCCTGGCCCTGGCCTGTGACCTGCGGGTGGCGGTCGAGGGCGCGGTCATCACCACCGCCTTCGCCAAGGTCGGCTTCTCGGGGGACTACGGGGGGAGCTGGTTCCTCACCCAGCTCGTGGGGGCGGCCAAGGCGCGCGAGCTCTACTACCTGTCGGACCGGGTGGACAGCGCCGAGGCCCTCCGCCTGGGGATCCTCAACGCCGTTTACCCGGCGGCGAGCTTCGAGCAGGAGGCAGGTGCGCTCGCCCGCCGACTCGCGGAAGGGCCGAGCATCGCCTACCGGTACATGAAGGAGAACATCAACCGGGCCATGACCGAGGACCTCGTCGAGTGCCTCGACATGGAGGCGCTGCACCACCTGCACTGCGGGACGACGGAGGACCACCTCGAATCCTCCAAGGCGTTCGTGGAGAAGCGCCCACCGGTCTTCCACGGCCGCTGACCCCGGCTGGTCCACCAGGACGTCGCTCCTGGTCAGGCACCCTTTCGACGAGCCCACCGCCGAGCCCTGTCGAATCGACGTCGAATCGACGCCTGTCCCCGGGACGGCGGGCCGGCAGCGCTGTGACCAGCACCTTCGCCATCGAGGGCTGGCGCTGGGCGATTCGACGGCGGTCGTGGACGGCCAGGTCGATGTCACACCGAGCCGCGAGACTGGAGGTGATGGCCACGATCTCCTGCGGGCACTGCGGCGGCGTCCACGGCACCGTCGCCGAGGTGCGCGCCTGCGCCCAGGGGGGCGGCGGGCCCCACGACGCTGCCGACGAGGCGCAGCTCAGCCTGGCGGACCTCGCCGCCGGTCCCCCCGGCCTCACCTCCACGAGGACCTCTCCTGCCCCTGCCCCCGCCCCCGCCGCCCCCGGTGAGCCGGGCGAGGGCCCCGCCCGCAGCACTGCCCCGCGGGGTTCACCGGCCGCGCTCCCCGCCGTTCCCGCCGGGCCGGACGCCTTCGCCGGGCCCGAGGTGCTCGGCCGCGGCGCGCTTGTCGCCCCGGGCCAGGCCGTCCCCCCCGCGTGGCAGGCCGCACCCCGCTACAGCCTCGACGCCGCCGCGCTCGAGGCCCCCGAAGCCCTCGTCGGCCAGCTGCTCGAACACTGGCACCGCCGTGAGCGGGTCGTGGTCGAGATCGCCACCGACGGCGACCAGCCCCCCGCCACGGTCCTCGAGGGCGACGCCTGGTGCCACGAGCCGACCCTCCTGCTCGAGGTCGACCGGTTGGGGCACCTGGTGTGGTCCAACGCCGTCGACCTGCGCGACCCCGCCCGGCCCCGCTGGCCCTGGGCCGAGCACGCCGTGGCCGCTGGCGCCCGCCCTGGCGGGCCGGCCGACGTGGTCCTGGAAGACGGCACGCCTGCGTACTGCGACGGCGGCCCCCTGGCCCAGCTCGACCGCGCCGCCCTCGACCCCGACGCCCTCGGGCCAGGCATCGCCCTCGTGCACCGCATCAGCCTCGAACGAGGCCGCACCACCCCCCTCGGCCAGGCCGGCCCGCAGACCGACCTCGCCCCCGACCAGCTCGCCGCCGTGGCCCACGCCACGGGCGCCGCCCGCATCATCGCCCCCGCCGGCTCGGGCAAGACCCGGGTGCTCACCGAGCGGGCGCGCCACCTGCTGCGCGACTGGCGGGTGCCGGCCAGCGCCCTCTGCCTCGTGGCCTTCAACGAGCGGGCCGCATCGGAGATGCGCGAGCGCACCGAGGATCTCGACGGCCTCCAGGTCCGCACGCTCAACGCCCTGGGCTTCGCCGTGCTCGACGGGCGCGGCGGCTTCGCCCGGCGGGGCGAGCGCTACCGGGTGCTGACCGAGCGCGACGTGCGCGACGTCCTCGGCGAGCTCGTCGAGGTCCCCCGCCGGCTCAACACCGACCCCCTCGCCCCCTGGATCGAGGCGCTCTCCCAGGTACGCCTGGGCCTGCGCCATCCCGACGAGGTCGAGGAGCAGTACGGCGGCGACGTCGAGGGCCTCGCCGGCGTCGTGAACCGCTACCGGGCCGTGCTGCGCGAGCGCCACGCCGTCGACTTCGACGAGCAGATCGTAGGCGCCATCGAGGTCCTCCTCGCCGAGCCCGCCACCCGCGCCGCCGCCCAGCAGCGGTGCCGGCTGCTGCTCGTCGACGAGTTCCAGGACCTTGCGCCCGCGCACCTGCTCTTCATCCGCCTGCTCGCCTCGCCCGACCTGGCCACCTTCGGAGTGGGCGACGACGACCAGACCATCTACGGTTTCTCGGGGGCCACCCCCGAGTGGCTCATCCGCTACGACCAGCTCTTCCCCAGCGCCGGAGACCACCCCCTCGAGGTCAACTACCGCTGCCCGCCCGCCGTGGTGAACGCTGCCGCCACGCTCCTGGCTCGCAACCAGCGCCGCGTGGCCAAGCGCATCCGGCCCGCCCCGGGCCTCGAGGACGCCCCCGGCGCCCTCGAGGTCGTCACCGCGGCGGACACCGTCGCCGCCACCGCTGACGCCGTGGCCCGGGCCCTCGAGTCCGGCGCGAGACCAGCCGAGGTGGCCGTGCTCACCCGCGTCAACGCCACCCTCGCCGCGCCCCAGGTGGTGCTGGCGCACCGGGGCATCCCCGTCGAGCAGGCCGTCGACGAGCGCTGGCTCGACCGCACCGGTGTGCGCACCGCCATGGCGTGGCTCCGCCTGGCCACCGCGCCCGACAAGCTCCGCCCCGCTGACCTGCGGGAGGCCGCTCGCCGCCCACCCCGTGCCCGGTCCCCCAAGCTCGTGGACTGGATGGCCGAACAGCGCTCGCTCGACGGGCTGGCGCGACTTGCCGGGCGCCTGTCCGAGCGGGACGGCGACAAGGTGCACCAGTTCATCGCCGAGCTCACTTCCCTCGCCCGCACGGCCGACGGCGCCTCGACGGCCGAGGTGTTGCGGGACATCCGCCGCCTCGGCCTCGACGACACCATGTCCGCCCTCGACGGGTTCCAGCGGGCGCCGCGCCAGTCGGGCCACCTCGACGACCTCGACGCCCTCATCGAGCTGGCCAGCCTGTGCCCCGAGGCGGCCGACTTCCCCACGTGGCTGCGCGGCGCGCTGGCCCAGCCCGGCACGAAGGACGGCGTACGCCTGGCCACCGTGCACCGGGTGAAGGGCCGGGAGTGGCCCCACGTGGTCCTGCACGACGCCGGCGCCGACCAGTTCCCCCACCGCCTGGCCAGCGACGTCGAGGAGGAGCGCCGGGTGTTCCACGTGGGCCTCACCCGCTGCTCGCGCACGGTCACGGTGGTCGCGCCGGTCGGCCAGCCCTCTCCCTTCGTGGCTGAGCTGTCCGGAGCCACGCCCGAGGTGCGGGGCCGCGCTGCCCGGCCGGCTGGCAACGCCAACGCCAGCTCTGCGGGCCGCGGCCGGCCCCCTTCGCCGGACGCTGACGGCACGCCCGCCCCGGCGGGACGGGTCGAGGCCCTCAAGGCATGGCGGCTCGACCGCTGCCGGGCCGACGGCGTGCCCGCCTACGTGGTGTTCCACGACGCCACCCTCGACGAGATCGCCCGCCGGGCCCCGACCACGCTCGCCGAGCTGGCCCGCGTCAAGGGCATCGGCCCCGGCAAGCTCGAGCGCTACGGCGCCGACGTGCTCGCCGTCATCGACACCGCCGGCTAGTCCTCGAACGACTCCTCGCGTCACCGCCGGACGACCTACTTCAGGGGGTGCGGCTGCACCTGGAGGCCACCCCAGGGCGGCGCCAGGTCCGCGGGTCAGGGCAACCCCTCGGCCCGCAGGCCCTCGACGGCGGCGCCGTGGAGAGCGGCGGGCGCGGTCACGACGTGCACGGGGACCTCAGCGAGCACCGACGACATGCGCCCCTTGGACCGCAGCCGCTCGAGGAAGGGGCCGGCGGACAGCTCGCCGGCCACGGCCACGGCCAGCCCGCCGGTGAGGTACACGCCCCCGGTCGCCAGGACCTTGAGGGCCAGGTTGCCGGCCTCCGAGCCGAGGATGCGGGTGAAGAGGCCCACCACCTCCCGGCACCGGGTCGACCTCGGGCGGGGCCCCAGGCCCAGGCCGACGATGGCCCGGGTGCGGTCCTCCGCCCCGGCCAGCTCCGCCGTGGTCATGGCCGGCTCCTCACCGGTGCCCCGCTGGGCGAAGAAGTCGTACAGGTTGGGGATCCCGACGCCCGAGCACACCTGCTCGTAGCTCACGTGCCCGAAGCGGGGCAGCAGGAAGCGCAGCAGGTCCACCTCCAGCTCGTCCCGGGGGGCGAAGTCGGCGTGGCCGCCCTCGGAGGCGTGCGCCGCCCACGTCGTTCCCCGGCGGGTGAGGAAGGCCTCGCCGAGACCCGTGCCCGGGGCGATGACGGCGATGGGCGCGCCGGGCACCGGTTGGCCCACGGCCAGAGTCACCAGCTCAGCCGCCGTCGTGACCGTGATCCCGAGGGCGACCGCCTGGAGGTCGTTGAGCAGGCTGACCCCCTCGAGGCCGAGGGCGCTGGCGAGCCCGTCCTCGGAGAGCTCGGGCCAGGACAGGTTCGTCGCCTGCACCCTGCCGGCGGCCACCGGCCCGGCCACGGCGAAGCTCCCCCGCTGCGGCCTGGCCGCACCGCCGTCGGCGTGCTCGTGCAGGAACTCGGCGACCATCACGTCGAGGCTCGGGTAGGCGGCACTGCGGTACTCGGCCTGTCGTTGGGGCTCCCGCGGGCCGCGCTCGGCGTCGAAGATCGCCAGCAAGGTCTTCGTCCCCCCGATGTCTCCTGCGACGATCACGGCCGGGGACCGTACCGCCTCGGCCGGCCCCCGGGCCCAGCTCGCGGAGGCCGAACGGCGGCCAGGTCCACGAGCGGGGGCCCTTCTTCGGTAAGGATGGGCCCGTCCGACGCCCGTCGGACCGCCAGCCAGCTATCGGGGAGGCGCCTGATGCGTTCGTTCATGCAGGAGTTCAAGGCCTTCATCATGCGGGGCAACGTCATTGAACTTGCCGTCGCCTTCGTGATCGGTGTCGCGTTCACCGCGGTCGTGAGCTCGTTCGCCGACGACATCTTGATGCAGATCGTGGCCGCCATCTTCGGGAAGCAGGACTTCTCCAGCCTCTTCTGGACGGTCAACGACTCCCAGATCCGCATCGGCGCATTCATCACCGCGGTCATCAACTTCCTGATCATCGCGTTCGGCGTGTTCCTGGTGGTCAAGGCCATCGCCGCCGCCCAGGCCCGCCGGCGGAGCGACCCCGCGTCGGACGACGTGCCCCCGAGCGACGAGGTCATCCTGCTCACCCAGATCCGCGACCTGCTCAACCGCCCGGCTGGCCCGCCCCGATAGCCCTGCGGTTCACCAGCCTCCCACAGGCCCCGTCGCCCCAGGCCCAGCCGTGCTGAGCGCCGCGGCGTCGGCGACCACGAGCGCCCCGTGCCGGCTGACCCGGCCGGCGGGGATGCCCAGGTCGCCGGCCCGCAGGCGGGCGAGGGCCGAGGCCTTGGCCGCGCCGACCACGAGCCACAGCACGCGACGGGCGCGCCCGAGCCCGGGGTAGGTGAGGGTGACCCGCCGGTGCCCCTGGTAGTCCTGCGTCGGCGCGACCGGAGTGTCGGCGACGTCCAGGACGGGGTCCCCGGGCACCAGGGAGGCGGTGTGCCCGTCCGGGCCGAGCCCCAGGTGGACGAGGTCGAAGCGGTCGGGCAGCTCGGCGGCGTAGGCCGACGCCGCTGCTTCGGGGGTGCGGTCCCCCACCGCCATCGGATGGAGGGTGGCGGCCCCGTCCACCAGCTGCTCGAGGTGCACGAGGTTGCGGGCGGGGTCCCCGTCGGGGGCGACACGCTCGTCCACCTGCCACACGTGCACCGCCGGCCAAGCCAGGTCGAGGCCGCGGAGGGCGTCGAGCATGGCCCAGGGCGTCGACCCGCCGGAGAGCGCCACGTGGGCGACCCCCCGGGCCTCGACAGCCGCCCGCAGGACGGCGGCCACCTCGGCCGCCGCTCGGCTCGCCGCCGCGGCCGGGTCGGCCATGCCCTCGACAGCAAGGGCGGGCCCGCTCTGTGCCCCCCGCTCCCCGCCGCTCGGGCGGCTCGCTCCGCTCACAGTGCCCCCCGCTCCCCGGTCACAGGGGGTCGTGCCAGTGGTCGGCCGCGGTCAGTCGCCGGGCCTGCTCGGGGCCCCAGGTGCCGGGCTCGTAGGGGATCGCCGGGGGGTGGTCGTCGAGGATCGGGTCGACGACGCGCCACGCCGCCTCGACGCCGTCCTCCCGGGCGAAGAGCGTCGCGTCGCCCTCCAACGCCTCCGCCAGCAGCCGCTCGTACGCCGTCTGTTGGTCGGGGTCGTTGGCCGTCACCTTCAGCTCGGTGAGCCGGCCTGCCATGTCGTCACCGGGCTGCTTGGCCCAGGCCCCGATGCCGGTGGTCGTGTCGGGGCTCAGCCGGAAGCGCACCCAGTTGGGGTGGCGGGCCGCCTCGTCGCCGAACACTTCCACCGGTGGGGGCTTCAGCTCGACCTGCACCTCGGTGGCCGTGACCGGCAGGCGCTTGCCCGCCCGTATGAGGATGGGGACCCCGGCCCAGCGCCAGTTGTCGATGTGGAGGCGCACGGCCACATAGGTCTCGACGTCGCTGTCCGGGGCGACGCCCGCCTCGTCCCGGTAGCCGACGAACTGCCCCCGCACCAGGTCGTGAGGGGTGAGGGGGCGGACGCACTCGAGCACCGAGGCGATGCGGTCGCGCATGGCGTCGTGCTCGGTGCTGGTGGGAGGCTCCATGGCCAGCATGGCGACGACGTTGAACAGGTGGTTCTCCACCACGTCGCGCAGAGCGCCCACCTCCTCGTAGAAGCTGCCCCGCCCCTCGACCCCGAAGGACTCGGCCAGGGTCACCTGGATGGAGCCCACGTGGTCTCGGTTCCAGATCGGCTCGAGGAAGCTGTTGGCGAAGCGCACGTAGAGGAGATTGAGCACCGCCTCCTTGCCCAGGTAGTGGTCGATGCGGAACACGTCGCGCTCGGCGAAGACGTCGTGGAGGGCGACGTTCAGCTCGTGCGCCGAGGCGAGGTCCCGCCCGAAGGGCTTCTCCACCACGACCCGGCCCCGGTCGGCGCAGCCCGACGCCTTCAGGCCCCCGACCACAACGGCGAAGAGGCTCGGCGGCACGGCCAGGTAGTACACCGGGTTGCGGGGGCCCTCGAGCTTGGCGTGGAGCTGGTGGAAGACCGCGGGGTCGTTGTAATCGCCCTGTACGTAGCTCAACAGGCGGGCGAGGCGGGCGAAGGTGGCGGGGTCGAAGCCGTTGCCGTAGGCGCGGGCGCCCTCCTCGGCGTGGGCGACGAGGTCGGCGTCGCCCCACTCGGTGCGGCCGACGCCCACGACGGGGACGCGCAGGCGGTCGTGGCGCACCAGGTTGTACAGGGCGGGCAGGACCTTCTTGCGGGCCAGGTCGCCCGAGGCGCCGAACAGCACCAGCGCGTCGGCCTGTGCCCCCTCAGCCACGAGGGGGCCCCTGGGCCGGTGCCCCCGGCGCCTGCCCCGCTGGTGGGGCCGGTGCCGCTGGGACCTGGGTGTGGCCGCCGAACTGGAAACGAAGCGCGGCGAGGAGCTTGTCGGCGTAGTCGGCCTCGCCCCGGCTCGTGAACCGGTTGAACAGGGCGGCCGAGAGCACGTGGGCCGGGGCGCCCTCGTCGATGGCGGCCTCGAGCGTCCAGCGCCCCTCGCCCGAGTCGGCCACGCTGGTGGAGAACTGCTCGAGGGCGGGGTCGGCGTGCAGGGCCGTCGCCGCGAGGTCCAGCAGCCAAGACGACACGACCGCCCCCCGCCGCCACACTTCGGCGACGGCGGCCACGTCGATGTCGTAGCGGTAGTAGCGGGGGTCGGCGAGCGGGGCCGTCTCGGCGTCGTGGGCCCGGCCGGCGAGGCCGATACCGGCCTTGGCCAGGATGTTGAAGCCCTCGGCGTAGGCGGCCATGAGCCCGTACTCGACCCCGTTGTGCACCATCTTGGTGAAGTGCCCGGCGCCCGCGGGGCCGCAGTGCAGGTAGCCCTGCTCGGCCGGCGAGGGCGCGCCCCCCAGTCCCGGGGTGCGGGGGGCGGCGGCAACGCCCGGGGCGAGGGCGGCGAAGATCGGGTCGAGGTGGGCCACGGTGTCGGGCTCGCCCCCGATCATCAGGCAGTAGCCCCGGGCGAGGCCCCAGACGCCGCCCGAGGTGCCCACGTCCACGTAGTGCAGGCCGTGCTCGGCGAGGGCCTCGGCCCGGTCGACGTCGTCGTGCCAGTAGCTGTTGCCGCCGTCGATGACGATGTCGCCGGCCTCGAGGTGGCCGGCGAGGTCCTCGACCACGGCGCCGGTGACGCCGGCGGGGACCATCAGCCACACCGCCCGGGGCGCGGCCAGCTTGGCGACGAGGTCGGCGAGGCCCGCCGAGCCGGTGGCGCCCTCGGTGGCGAGCCCGGTCACCGCGGCCGGGTCGTGGTCGTAGACGACGCACTCGTGGCCCGCCTCGTGCAGGCGGCGGACGAGGTTCGCCCCCATCCGGCCGAGGCCGATCATCCCCAATTGCATCGGGCTCCTCTCAACGCATCGTTCCGGTGCTGGTCAGGCTCGGCCTCGCAGCCGGCGGTAGTGAGCGACGAGGGCGTCGGTGGAGCCGTCGTGGGCACCGGGCGCCGGGGCGCCGGGCGCCACCAGCTGGCCGGCCAGGGTCGTGGCCAGCGCCTTGCCCAGCTCGACCCCCCACTGGTCGAAGGAGTTGACCCCCCAGACGCTGCCCTGGGTGAAGACCTTGTGCTCGTAGAGGGCGACGAGCTGGCCCAGCGCGTAGGGCGTGAGCTCGTCGAGCAGGATCGTGCTGGTCGGGCGGTCGCCGGCGAAGGTGCGGTGCGGGACCAGCTCGGGCGCCACTCCGTTGGCGCGCACCTCTTCGGCGGTGCGGCCGAAGGCGAGGGCCTCGGCCTGGGCGAACAGGTTGGCCATGAGCAGGTCGTGGTGGTCGCCGAGCTCGGTGGGCAGCCGCCCGAAGCCGATCAGGTCACAGGGCACGAGCCGGGTGCCTTGGTGGAGCAGCTGGAAGTAGGCGTGCTGGCCGTTGGTGCCGACCGTGCCCCACAGCACCGGCCCCGTCGGCGCCGCCGCCGGCCGGCCCCAGCGGTCGACGGACTTGCCGTTGGACTCCATGTCGAGCTGCTGGAGGTACTCGGGGAAGCGGACGAGGCGCTGGGCGTAGGGGACGACGGCGGTGCTCTGGGCGTCGAAGAAGTCGGTGTACCAGATGCCGATGAGCCCGAGGAGAACGGGCAGGTTCGCCTCGAAGGGGGCGGTGCGGAAATGCTCGTCCATGGCGTGGAAGCCGGCCAGGAGCTGGCGGAAGCGTTCGGGGCCGATGGCCAACATGACCGAGAGGCCGACGGCCGAGGGGAGCGAGTAGCGGCCGCCGACCCAGTCCCAGAACTCGAACATGTTGGCCGGGTCGATGCCGAAGGCGGCCACCTCGTCGCGGTTGGTGGACACAGCCACGAAGTGGCGTCCGACCGCCGCCTCGCCGAGCCGCTCGACCAGCCAGGCGCGGGCGCTGCGCGCGTTGGTGAGGGTCTCGAGCGTCGTGAAGGTCTTCGAGCACACGACGAAGAGCGCCCGTTCGGGGTCGGTGCGCGCCAGCACGTCACCGAGGTCGCTGCCGTCCACGTTGGAGACGTAGGCGCAGGTGAGCGGCGCGCCAGCGCGGTCGCGGAGGGCCTCGTAGGCCATGGCCGGGCCGAGGTCGGAGCCGCCGATGCCGAGGTTCACGACCTGGGTGAGGGCCTCGCCGGTCTGCCCGGACCAAGACCCCGATCGCACCTCGTGGGCGAAGGCGGCCATGCGGTCCAACACGGCGTGGACGTCGCCGACGACGTCGTGGCCCTCGATGCGGACCTGCTGGTCGCGGGGGGCGCGCAGGGCGACGTGGAGGACGGCGCGGCCCTCGGTCGTGTTGATCGGGGCGCCGGAGAACATGGCGTCGATGCGCTCGCTCAGCCCCGCCCGTTCGGCGAGGGCGACGAGCAGGCGGAGGGTCTCGTCCGTGAGGCGGTGCTTCGAGTAGTCGAGGTGGACGCCGTCGACGTCGGCGGCCAGCCGCTCTGCCCGGCCAGGGTCCTCGGCGAAGAGGCGGCGGAGGCTCGAGCCGGCGACGTCGGGGTGGTGCTCGCGCAGGGCCTGCCACTCGGGGCTCTGGGTGATCGGGCTCGGCGTCGGGAGGGCCATCCCGGGTCACGTTAGGGCCCACCTCCTCGGGGAAGGAGCGAAGCGGGCAGCGCGGGGGCCTACTGTCGCGGGGCAGGCCCGAAGCAGCGCCGATGCCGGGAGGCGACGATGATCGAGCGGTCAGCTTTCGGGCGGACGGGGCACGAGTCGAGCCGGGTGCTCTTCGGGGCGGCGGCCCTCGGCTCGATGACCCAGGAGCGGGCCGACCAGCTCCTCGACGTGCTCGTGGAGTTCGGGGTGAACCACCTCGACACGGCCGCCTCATACGGCGAGTCCGAGCTGCGCCTCGCGCCCTGGCTGGCGACGAGGCGCGAGGAGTTCTTCCTGGCCACGAAGACCGGCGAGCGCCGCGGTGACGGCGCCCGGGCCAGCCTGGAACGGTCCCTCGCCCGCCTCGGCGTCGACCACGTCGACCTCATCCAGCTCCACAACCTGGTGGAGGAGGACGACTGGGCGGTGGCCCACGGCCCCGGCGGCGCCGTCGAGGCGATGGTGCAGGCTCGTGAGGAGGGCCTCGTCCGCTTCATCGGCGTGACCGGGCACGGGCTGCGCATCGCCGGCATGCACCGCCGGAGCCTCGAGCGATTCGCCGTCGATTCGGTGCTCCTCCCCTACAACTTCGTGCTGCGCCGCGACCCCGGCTACCGAGCCGACCTCGAGGCCCTGCTCGAAGCGTGCGCCGAGGGGCAGGTGGCCGTCCAGACCATCAAGTCCGTCGCCCGGCGGCGCTGGGCCGACGACAGCGAGCCCCATTTCGCCTGGTACGAGCCGCTGCGAGACGCCGACGCCCTCGGCCGGGCCGTGCGCTACGTGCTGGGCCGCGACCAGCTGTTCCTCAACACTTCGAGCGACGCCCGCCTGCTGCGCCCGATCCTCCAGGCGGCGTCCGGGGGCGGCCCGGTGCCGAGCGACGAGGAGATGGCGGCCGACGTCGCCGCCCAGGGCATCCGGCCGATCTTCGACGGCGCCGAGCTCGAGCGCATCTGAGCTGCCGACGCGGCCCGGCCGCTCTACGCCTTGCGGGCCTCTCGGAAGGGCAGGCCCTTGTCGACCTCCGGCTCCCGGGGCAAGCCGAGGATGCGCTCGCCGATGATGTTGCGCTGGATCTGGTCGGTGCCCCCGCCGATGGAGGTGAAGTAGGCGTTGAGCTGGGAGTAGTTGTGGTCCGCCGCTCGCGGCTGGGACGGCCCGTCGAGCGTCGCCTCCGGCCCGAGGACGAACCCTTGGAGCCGCCCGGCGAAGTGCAGGATGCCCGACATGGCCAACTTGCCGAGCGAGGCCACCGACGAGGACGAGCCCTGCTGGAGCTCGGCCCGGGCCCGCAGCCCGTTCCAGTCGTTCACCGTGCGCAGGCAGTGCAGGCGGGCGATGCCCTGGCGGACGACCGGGTCGCCGGCGCGGCCCATGGCCTGGGCCAGGGCGACGAGGGAGAGGTCCGGCGCAGGGATCTCCCCGGTGGGCAGGGACCCCTCTCCCTCGGCCCGGCGCGAGGGCCCGGCGCTCGAGCGCAGCGACACGCCCATCACGGCACGCTCGTAGGCCAGGGCCGTCTGCAGCACCCACCAGCCGGCGTTGAGCTCGCCGAGCCGGTTGGCGTCGGGGACGCGGGCGTCGGTGAGGAACACCTCGTTGAAGCGGGCGTCGCCGGTGACCTGGCGCAGCGGCCGCACCTCCACCCCGGGCTGCTTCATGGGGAAGAAGAAGAACGTGATGCCCCGGTGCTTGGGCTGGTCCCAGTCGGTGCGGGCGATGAGCAGGGCGTAATCGGCCTCCCGGGCGCTCGACGTCCACACCTTCTGCCCGTTGACGACCCACTCGTCCCCGTCGCGCTCCGCGTTCGTCTGCAGCCCGGCGAGGTCGGACCCCGCCCCCGGCTCGCTGTAGAGCAGGCACATGTTCACCTCGCCCAGCAGCAGCGGGCGGACGAAGCGCGCCTTCAGCTCCTCGTTGCCGTGGGCGAGCACGGTGTTGGCCCACAGGTTGTAGTTGTCCTGCCCGGTGCCGGGCGCGCCGACATGGGCGAACTCCACCTCGACGACGCGGGCGAGCTCGGTGTCGAGGCCGCGGCCGTAGGACCCGACGGGCCAGCGGGGCGCGGCATAGCCGGCGTCGACGACCGCGGCGAGGAACTCCTTGCGGGGCCGAGTCGTGGACCAGTTGGCCGCCAGCCAGGCACGGACCTCGCCCCGCACGGCCGCCGCCTCGGGCGACTCGACGTGCGCCTCGATCATCTCGAACGGACCTCCCGTGGAGCCGGCGGCAGCCATGCCTGGACAGGCGCGACCCTACTCAGCACGAGCGGCCACGGCCGAGAGCGCAGGCCTCTCCATCCGGGCGCCTCCCGCAGCCCACAGCGCGCAGAACCGCGCTCCCCGCTGCCGATTGCCCGGGCCCGAGGCCGCACGCCCGGCGATTCGACGGTGAGCGACCCGGGCCAGCGGCGGGCTCAGCCCTCGAACAGGGGCGGCGCGTCCGACGACGCCTGCTCCTCAGCGATGCGGGCACGGGCCAGGCCCACGTAGCCGGCGTCGATGTCGAAGCCGACGAAGTGCCGGCCGGTGCGCAGGGCGGCCACGGCGTGGCTGGCGCTGCCACACCACGGGTCGAGCACCGTGTCGCCCTTGAACGTGAACAGCTCGATGGCGCGGCGGGGCAGTTCCACGGGGAAGGGAGCGGGGTGGCCCACCCGACGGGCCGACTCGGGCGGGAAGCGCCAGGTGTCGAGCGTGAGGGCCATGAACTCGTCCCGGCTGATCGTGTCCTCCCAGGGCAGGCCCTGGGCGCGGCGGGCCTTGCGGTCGGGGGCCCGCTCGAAGCGCCCCTTGGAGGCGACCACGATGCGCTCGGTGACGTCGCGCAGCACCGGGTTGGCGGCCGAGCCGAAGGAGCCCCAGGCGCAGTTGCCGCTGGCTGCCTGGGCCTTCACCCAGAGGACCTCGCCCCGCAGCAGGAAGCCCAGCTCGCCCTCGAGCAGGCGGGTCACGTCGGCCGACAGGCTCCGGTAGGGCTTGCGGCCCAGGTTGGCGACGTTGACGGCGATGCGCCCCCCGGGCTCGAGCACCCGCCAGCACTCGGCGAACACGGCGTGCAGCATGGCCAGGTACTCGACGTAGGAGCCGGGGATGTGGCCCTCGCCCAGGGCCGCCTCGTACTCCTTGCCCGCGTAGTACGGCGGCGAGGTGACGACGAGGGCGACCGAGTTGTCGGGCACGGGGCCCATGTCCGTGCGGCTGTCACCGACGTGGATGGCGTCGATCACCCCGGGCGGGCACGGCGCCGGGGCCTGGGCAGCCAGCTCCTCGCGGCCCATGAGGAGCGGCGCGTCGAAGCGCCCGTAGAACGGTGTGGCGTCGTGCGCCTCGCGCCGGCCGACACCGAAGGCCGACGTCCGGGTCGGGCGACGCGTCCGCCCGGTCGCGCCTCGCCCGCCCTCGGCCCGCATCGCTTCGGCCATCGCTCGTTCTCCCAGCTCAGCGCCGCTAAGTGGCGTCGCGCGTATGTTCGACCAGACGCTAGCAGCCCGGTCTGCCGGGACGCGCGATGGCTACTTGCCCCAGGCCGAGCCGCCGTCGACCCCGAGGACCGCGCCCGTCGTGTACGAGGAGGCGTCGGAGGCGAAGTAGAGGGCGGCGCCGACGATCTCGTCGGGCTGGCCCCCGCGCCCGAGGGGGATGCTGGTGCGGGCGCGCTCGTCGAAGACCTCCATGTCCCAGGCCTTGGAGATGTCGGTCAGGAACGGGCCGGGCATGATGCAGTTCACCCGCACCTTGGGCCCGTACTCCATGGCGAAGGCCACGGTGAGGTTGTGGAGCCCGGCCTTGGCCGCCGAGTAGGCGGTCTCGCGGGGCGTCGGGCGGACGGCCGCCGTCGAGGACACGTTGATGATCGAGCCGCCGTCGCCCTCGGCCATACGGTGACCGATCAGCGCCGAGAGGCGGAACGGGCCTTTGAGGTTGACGTCGAGCACCTTGTCGTAGAGGTCCTCGCTGACGCTCAGCAGGCTCTCGTAGAGCGGGGACAGGCCGGCGTTGTTCACCAGCACGTCGACCTTGCCGAAGTGGTCGTAGGCGGTGTCGGCGAGCGTGTCGCACTGGTCCCAGTGGCCGACGTGCGCCGCGACGGGGAGCGCCCGGCGGCCCATGGCCTCGACCTCCTGGGCCACCGCCGCGCAGGGCTCGTACTTGCGGCTGGCGATGACCACGTCGGCGCCGGCCGCGGCGAAGGCCAGCACCATCTCCCTGCCCATACCCCGGCTGCCCCCGGTGACCAGCGCCACCTTGCCCGTCAGGTCGAATCGATCCGTCATGGGCCCGATTCCAGCACGCTCCCATGGTCACCGGCGAAGCCCGCCAGGGCCAGCCGCGGCGCTAGCTCAGCGCTCGCCGAGGAAGGGCGCGCCCCAGGTGCCGTCGAAGGCGATCTCGCCGAGGGGCTTGCGGTCGAGCGCCGAGGGGAAGGGCCGCTCCCGGAAGCCGACGACCACGTGGGCGGCGGTGGCGACGCCGTCGGGGATCTTCAAGAGCTCCTTCACCTGGGGCTCGTAGATGCACAGCAGCGTGGTCAGCGCGGCGCCGAGGCCCACCTCCCGGCAGCCGAGGATGAAGTTCTGCACGGCGGGGTAGACCGAGCCGCCGCCCACGATGGAGAGCCGGCCGAGCTCGGTGTCGGTCGGGTGCAGGCCGGCGAGCTCGGCACAGACGACGACGATGGCCGGCGCCTCGCCGAAGTGCTCGGCCATGTGGTCGGCGTTGCGCAACAGGCCAGTCGCGTGCGTCGAGCCGATGTCGATGCCGCCCTCGAGCGCGGCGCCGATGTACGCCTTCCAGGGCACGAGGTACCACTCCTGGAGCTGGCGGCGGTGCTCGGGGTCGCGCACCACCACGAAGCGCACCGGCTGGCGGTTGCCGCCCTGGGGCGCGAACCGCCCGTAGTCGAGCGCCCTGGCCAGCAGCTCGTCCGGGACCGCGTCGGGCTTGAACCGGCGCGTCGTGACGGCCGTGCGGACCGCGTCACCCAGTTCCATGTGCCTGCCCCCTGTCGCTCCGGCCGCGGCCGGCGGCCGCAGCCGGCGGCCGCGCCAACTCTCAGAACTCGCCCAGCATCCAGTCGTTGTCGCCCTCGCCGGCCACCGTGGTGCGCTTCATGACGCGACGGTCGCCCGGCGGCCAGGGCCGGCCGCGGTGCAGCACCGAGCGGTTGTCCCACAGCACGGCGTCGCCCGGCTGCCAACGGTGCCGGTGCACCCACTGCGGCTGGGTGGCGTACTCGTACAGCTCTTCGAGCAGCGCCCGTCCCTCGCCCTCGTCCATGCCCTTGACGTGGCTGGCGTGGCGCCCGATGAACAGCGAGGTGCGGCCCGAGTCCTCGTTCGTGCGGATGACCGGGTGCTCGACGGGGGGGAGCGCCGCCCAGTCCTCCTCGGACAGCACGTCGGTCCCCCCCACGAGGGACTGGCTGTACCAGTAGGAGTGCACAGCGACCAGGCCCTCGAGTCGGTCCTTGGTCGCCTGGTCGAGAGCGTCGTAGGCCTGGCGCATGTCGGCCCACTCGGTCTCGCCCCCCTCGGAGGGCACGGCCCACGCCGAGAGCATCGACGCCTTGGCCGACACCGTCTTGAAGCTCGAGTCGGAGTGCCAGTACTGGTTGCCCTTGAGGAACAGCCAGAGGCTCGAGCCCTCGGGGACGGGGTTGCCCTCCTTGTCCAGGTTGGCGAGCTTGCCGATCTTGGCCTGGTTGCCCAGGTTGGCGGCGGACTTCTTCGTCACCAGGCGCTCGAGTCGCCCGAGGCGCTTCGTGAAGGCGATCTGGGCGTCCTCGGTCAGGCGCTGGCCGGGGAAGACGAGGACGGCGTAGCGATGCCAGGCATCGAGGACGGCTTTGAAGGTGTCGTCGTCGAGGTGGGCGAGGTCGACGTCGACGACCTCAGCCCCCATCGTGGGATGGGGCGTGACCGTGATCGTGGCCGTCGGCATCGTGCCCTCCTCGCCGGTGCCGACCAGCGTCACACGCCGAGGGCGGGGCCGCAACCGCCAGGCTTGACGGCCGAGTCAAGTCAGCGTGCGCCGCGCGCCCCGCGACGCGCACGCGCACGCGCACGCGCAGTCTGCGTGCCCTCAAGTCGAGGGGTCGGTCGGCCGATGACCCAACGGATGAGCGCGCGTGCGTGGGCGCTGGGGGTGGTGGCGCTGCTCGCCCCGGTCCCAGCGGCGCTGCTGTGGGGGCACCAGTACATGGCGGGCCTCATCGCCGGGTACGCGCTCTGGCTGGTGGTGGCCGGCTCGCTGCCGGCGTTCGTGGCGTACAAGGTCTACGAGGCGATCGAGTGGGTGGTGTGGCGGTTCCGGCGGATGCGTCCGGCCAACCGT
>WHTX01000012.1 GCA_009377505.1 Acidimicrobiia bacterium | reverse complement strand
AGCTCGTGGCGCCCGGGCCGGCCGCCGCTCCCGGTGACAGAGGGCCGGAAGGCGCCGGTGACAGGCCGGGCCGTTTCGGGCGCGCCCTCGGCATCCTCGCCGCGCTGGTCGTCCTCGGCCTGGCTGCTTTCGCCCTCGCACGTACGTTCGGCGGGGACGACGACGACCCCGGGCTGGCAGCGACGACATCCACCGCGGCCACGTCCACGACGGCGCCGGGCTACGCCTCGGTGGTCGTGGGGTTCTTCGAGGAGGCGGAGCTACAGATGCGGGCCGTGCAGGCGGCCACGGGGGCCGCGGGCCCCCAGGACCAGGTCCCCGCGGCGTGCGCGACGGCCCTCGGGGCGATGGAGGCCGGCTTCGGCAGCTCCGGGGGAGCGGGGCCCGTCCCGGCCGGGCTCGTCGACGCCCACGCCGCCCTGCCGACCGAGGCGCTGCGCCGCGACCTCGGCGGCGCCACGCAGGCCGTGCTGGGGTTCTTCGGGGAGTGCGCCGCGGGACGCGCCGACTGCAGCCGGCCGCCGGCCACCGAGGTGCTCCCGGCCATCGACCGGCTCAACCGGGGCCTCGAGCCGTACACAACCCTGCGTGCGCGCCGCGTCGGCGTCGACTGTGAGGAGTGAGCCACGATGACCGAGCCCTCTCGACCTCGCTCCGAGTGGTTCGGACGCCTGCTCGACGCCGTGGCGTCGGTCCCACGGCGCGTGCTGTTGTCTGCGCTGGTCGTGGTCGTCCTGCTGGGTGGCGCCGTCGGCCTCGCTGCGGGCGTCGTCGGAGGCAGCGCGGGCGCCAGCGAGGTTTTCCTCGAGCCGGCGGGGGAGGCGGGGCCCGACCCCTTCGTCGTCCTGCTCCGGGCACCGGCCACCGTGCTGCGCCTCGACCCGAAGGACGAGGGAGCAGGCGGGGCGGGCGGTGTCGCCACGCTGGTGGGGGACAGGCACGGCCTCTACGGCGGCTCCATGCGCGAGGGCGTCTGTGACAAGGAGGCGCTCGTCTCGTTCCTGCTGGGCAACCCGGCGGAGGCCGCGGCGTGGGCGAAGGTGCAGGGGATCACCGAGGCCGACATCGCCGACTACGTCGGTGGCCTGACCGGCGTGCAGCTCCGGGTCGACGCCCGGGTGACGAACCACGGCTTCAGCGACGGCCAGGCGACGCCCCGCCAAGCGGTGCTGGAGGCAGGCACGGCCGTGCTCGTGGACGTTCGCGGCGTGCCCCGGGCCAAGTGCTCCTGCGGCAACCCCCTCGCCCCGCCCGTCGCCTCCGAGCGGGTGGACTACGTCGGCTCCCGGTGGGAGGGCTTCGACGAGGCCAAGCTGCACCGCATCGCCGCCGGCGCGCGGCAGGAGGCGTTCGAGCTGTTCGACTCGGCGAGCGGGGAGAGCTTCCTGCGGCCCGCGGGCACCGACGGTGAGCGGGACCAGCCCGTTGCCGGGAGCCTGGCGGCGACGCCGCCCCCGGTCCCGCCGGTCACCTCCTCCACCACCACCACCACCGTGGTGGGCCAGCAGCCGGTCGTCGTGCCCGACGTGCGCGGGCGCTCCGCGGCCGAGGCCTCGAGCGGGCTGGAGGCAGCAGGGCTCGGGGTGAGCCTGGCCGACCAGGACAGCGCCGCCCCCGTCGGCTCCGTCGTCGCCCAGGTCCCCTCGCCGGCAACAGTCGTGGCACCGGGAACCGTGGTGACCATCGTCATCTCCCGCGGCGTCCCCGTCCCCGACCTCGTCGGGCTCACCTCGGAGCAGGCCTCGGCCCGGACCCGGGAGGCGGGCCTGGTGGCGACGGTGTCGTTGGAGCCGAGCCGCGACGTGCCGGCCGGGGTGGTGATGCGCCAGTCGCCGGGCGGCGGGGCCCGTGTCGGAGGCGGGTCGGCGGTGGCGCTGGCCGTCTCGTCCGGGCTGGCCCAGGTACCGGTGCCCGACGTCCTGCGGCGGCCCCAGGCCGAGGCCGAGCAGGTGCTCCGCGATGCCGGGCTCACCCCCCGGGCCACCACCACGCCGACGCGGGACCTGCCGCTCGGGACGGTCATCGCTCAGGACCCACCACCAGGGGTGGCTGTCGCCGAGGGCGGCGCGGTCACACTCGCCGTCGCCGTCGCCGCGCCGCCGGAGATCGGCAGCTTCGAGCTGACCAGCCCTGTCACCTGCCCGAACAGCACGGCGGACGTGATCGCCTCGTGGGCCACCTCGGGCGCGGGCCGGGTCGAGGTCGTCGACCTGGCGACGAACGCCACCGTCGCCGAGGCGGGTGGCGGGAGCGGCAAGGTCAGCTTCCGCTACGAGTGCTTCGACGCCACGCAGCAGTTCGTCAGCAGCCGGACCTACCGGCTCGTCGCCCACGCCGCCAACGACGCCACGGTGACGAGCACGGCCGACCGGGTCGTGAGCGCCACCACCCGCTGACGTCGGCGGTGTCAGTGGTGTTGGCGGAGGTGGCGGCCGAGGACGTCGTCCCCGAAGTCGCCCTCGGGGTCGCGCCAGACGGTGTGGACGTGGTTGGCCTCCCGCGCCGTGTTGTCGAGCTCGACCACGAGCCGCGGCCCCTGCACCCGGTAGTAGTGGGGGCGGCCCAGCTCGAAAGCCCCTGCCCAGGCGAAGTGCAGGGCGTCGAGCCGGTCCCCGGCCACCTTGGCCGCCTCCCGCGCCGCCAGGTCGTCGGGCAGGCGCCCCAGGTAGGTGTCGAGCAGCGCTCGGAACACCTCCCGCTGGGCGCCCGTCATCGACGCCGCCGCGAGGCCCTTGGGCCGGTCGGTGTAGCGGACGGCCTCGAGGTCCCCGGGCCCCAGGCCGACAGAGCGCTCCAGCTGCGCCTGGGCGGCGGCCATCTGACGCCGGTGCTCGCCCTCGAGGGGGTGACGCCAGATGTCGGGCAGGGGGAGGGGCAGGTCACCGTCGGCCAGCTCGGAGCGGTTGCCGCCGACCAGGTCGGTGGGTGGCACCGTACCCAGCACAGCCACGGCCCGCTGGGGCTCGTCGAGCGAGCGGACCAGCTCGAGCCCCAGGTCCTCGGCCCCGGCGAGGGGGCGCAGCAGGTGGGGGCCGAGCAAGGGCGACGCCGCCGGGTCGGCGCCGAGGAAGCACGGTGTGGACGCCAGCACGTCCCCGTCCACGACCACGTGCTGGACGGACACGTGGTGCCCGCCGAAGCGCCACGACCAGCGGGCGCTGCCGGGCTCCCCGAACACCCGCAGGTAGTAGCGGCCGGGGTCGCGGCCCCGCTCGAAGCCGAACTCGGTCGTCCAGCCCTCGAGGGCGTCGAGCACGTTCTCGTGGCCAATGATGGTGGCCGCGGTGACGTAGCCGGCCCGGCTGAGGCCGCTCGCCACCAGCCGGTGGGCCAGGCGCTGCTGGTCGGGGCGCATCGCGTCCATGGTGAGCCCGCCGTGGTCGGTGGGCGTGTAGAACCAGCGCCGGCGCTCCTCGTCGGCGGGGAACGGCCAGCTCGCCGCCTGCCGCTGGGCGGGGTCGAGCGAGCCCAGCCAGGCGATGGCCGCCCCGGTCATCCGCTGCGCCGCGCCTTCCGACCCGGCCATCGCCGTTCCCTCCGCCGCGCTGGTCACGGCTGGCCGAAGGTCGCGACCTTCTCGACCCGGCACTCGAAGAGGACCCGGCGCTCGTCCCGGGCGGGGTCACGGAGCCCGTACGGCGGCTCGTTGCCGGTGTACTTGGTCCAGATCCGGTCGAGCTGGGCGGTGACCCTCGCGCCCTCGTCGGGGTCGTCCTCGGAGACCTCGCGCTCGACGGTGCACTTGATGCTGACCCAGTGGTAGGGGTTCGCCGGGTTGAGCAGGAGGATGGTCAACGTCGGCGTCTTGCGGGCCCACGCCACCTTCTTGCGGTGGGAGGCCGCGTTGACCAGCACCTTGTCCCCTGAGTAGTCGAACCACATGGGGGTGAGGTTGGGCCGGCCGTCGCTGCCCATCACGGCCACGACCGAGGTGACGTTGCTGTCGAGCAGCACCTTGTAGCTCGGGTCGAGGTCGTCGAGGGACGTGACCCGGTCGTGGGAGCCGACCGTGAACTGGTCCGGCTGGAGGCCCTCGGCCACGTCGAGGAACTTGGAAACGGTGATGGCCATGGTGTCCCCCCAAGCCGCTGCCGGCGCGTTCGCCGACGAGAACCTACTGCAGCGCCGGGAGGTCAGCCTCGGGTGACGCGCAGCAGGTGGGAGTAGGCGCCCGGGTCGATGCGGGCGTCGACGAGGCGGGGACGGCCCCACCCCTCGGCGAGGGCCCCGGCCAGCTCGGCCGCGCTGTCCACGGTGGTGCCCTCGATCCCCGCGGCCCGGGCCATGGCCGCGTAGTCGATCGGCCCGAAGCGGACGGCGGCCTCGCCGCCCTGTCCCGGGCGCTGCTTGATGGCGATCAGGCTGAGGGCGGCGTCGTCGAACAGGACGACCGTGACGGGCAGGGCGAGGCGGGCCAGCGTCTCCAGCTCGCCGAGCGTCATGGCCAGGCCGCCGTCCCCGACGAAGCACACCACGGGGCGGCCGGGCCGGGCGAGCGCGGCGCCGATGGCGGCGGGCAGGGCGAAGGCCATGGTGGCGAGCCCGTTGGAGATCAGCAGCGAGAGGGGCTCGGGGGTGGGCCACAAGGGCATCACGGCGAGGAAGTGGGCGCCGGCGTCGACCGTGGCGGTGACGCCGGGCGGCGCGGCGTCGCGCGCGACCTCGACCACTTGCAGGGGGCCGAAGCTGTCGCCGCGCCCGGCGAGGAGCTGGTCCCGCACCTGCTCGCGGTGCTCGGCCCCGGCTCTCGGCCCCCACTCCGGCCTGCTCGGGGCGGCGTCGGCCAGCTCGACGAGCTCGGCCAGGAGCGCGCCCAGCGGGCCGTGGAGGCACACCGCAGGGCCCGTGTAGGGCTCGTCGAGCGGGCAGGGCTGGAGCGAGAGGACGGGGACGGCGTAGTCCCAGGCTGCGGGGATGGGCTCGACGGGGTCGAGGCCGATCGTCAGGATCAGGTCGGCCTGCTCGAGGAGGGGGCGCTCACTGGCTCCGTTCGTGAACAGCCCGGCGGCGAGGTCGGCCTCGCTGTCGAGCAGCCCCGTGGCCTGGTAGGTGCTGAGCACCGGGCAGCCGAGCCGGGTGACGTGGCGGCGCACCGCCTCGGCGTCGGCGAGCGCCCCCAGGCCGAGGACGACCACCGGCCGGTGGGCGGCGGCGAGCAGGGCGGCGGCCTGGCGGTGTGGCTCGGCCTCCTCGGTGGCCTCCGCCGGGGCCAGCGGGGCGGGCCGGTCGCCGGCGGCGGAGGGGTCGTAGTCGAGGTGCACCGCGCCCCGGGGTGAGGCGGCGGCCAGGTCGAGCGCGGCGCGGACGGTGGCGGACGGGTCGTCGTGGCCGAGCCGGCCGCTCCACTTGGTCACCGCCGCGAGGAGGGCACGCTGGTCGAGGCGCTGGTGGGCGACGCGGGCCGCGTGGCGCTCGGGCACGGCGTCCGTGACGAGCAGGAGGGGGAAGCGGTCGAGCGTCGCCTGGGCGGCGCCGTTCGCCGCCGATGCCGCCCCGGGCCCCCGGGTGGCGAGGGCCAGGGCGGGGCAGCCGGTGAGCAGGCCGTAGGTGGCGGCCATGGTGCAGGCCGCGCTCTCGCCATGGGCGAGCACGAAGCGCAGGCCGGCATTTGTGACGGCGCCGACGACGTCGAGGTTGGGGCCGCCGCCCGGGAACCCGAAGGCGACCTCCGCCCCCGCCTCGCGCAGCCCTTCGGCGATGGCGCGGGGCAGGTCGGCACGCACGACCGTCAACGTAGCCCGCGGCCCTGTCCGGACTGGCAGCTGATGTCGCGGTTCCCCGCGGGCGGCGCTGCCAGTGGGGCGTGGCCCCCACCTGAGAACCAGCTGCCGCCTTCCCCGCCGCCCTTGCCGGGGCGCTACGGTCTGGCGCGATGGCACCGGACGAGCTGTTGGCACGGGTGGCCGCCACGCTGCGCCGCGACATCGGCCCTGCCGTGGCCGACCCCTACCCCCGTACCCAGGCCTTCATGGCCTCCGTCGTGCTCGAGAAGCTGGCCCGCCAGCTCCACCTGGCCGACGAGCACGTCGACGCCGAGCGCCGCGACCGCGCCGCGCTGGCCACCGACCTCGCCGAGCTGGTGCAGCCCGGCGACCCAGCGGAGGTCCGCGCCGCCGTCGGCGCCCTCCCTGGCGACACCGGGCGCGGCGCGGAATGCCGGCTGGTCGAAGCCCTGTACGCCTCCCGGGACGCCCTCGGCGCGGCACGCTTCGAGCTGCTGCTCGGCCGCGTGCGCCGCGCTTCCCGGGCGCGCCTCGACCGCCAGCTGGCCCACGCCTCGTGACGACGGAGACCGCCCCCCTCGAGGACCGCCTGCGCGACTACCTCGCCGAGCACCTACCGGGCGCCACCGGCCTGCGCCTCGGCCCTGTCGAGCGGATCGCCGTGGGCTGGTCGCACGAGACCTGGCTCTTCGACGCCGCCTGGTCGGCTGACGGCACCGCCCACGAACAGGGCTTCTGCCTGCGCCGTGACCCCGGCAACGCCTTGTTGCGGGACCTGTCCGACCTCGCCCAGCAGCACCAGGTGCTCCGCTGCCTCGACCCCACCCCCGTGCCCACCCCCCGGCCCTTCTTCTTCGAGGCCGGCCCCGACGTGCTCGGCGCGCCGTTCCTCGTGATGGAGAAGGTGGCCGGCGAGTGCCCGAGCCCCTGGGGGCGGGAGGGCCGCCGCTACTACGAGGAGGCCGCCGCCCGGGGCACTCTTCCCGCCAGCTTCACCGACACGCTCGCCGCCCTGCACACCCTCGACTGGCGCGCCGCCGGCCTCGATTTCCTCGGCGTGCCCGGCCCGGGCCGGGACTTCGCCCGGCGGGAGGTCGCCAAGTGGCGAGCGCTCGTCGAGGCGGCCGGGGCGGACGGCGGGCACGAGCCCGACCCGGTGATGACCGACCTGCTGTGCTGGCTCGACGCCAACGCCCCCGTCACCGAGCGGCTGGCCCTCGTGCACGGCGCCTACCGCACCGGCAACCTGCTCGTCCACGAGGACCGCGTCTCCGCCGTGCTCGACTGGGAGACCGAGGTCATCGGCGACCCCATGTACGACGTGGCCTACGTGCTCTCCGAGCTCAATCGGGAGGGCAGCGAGCTGCTGTCCTACGTGGTCGAGAGGGACGAGTTCTACCGCCGCTACGAGGCGGCCACCGGCATCGAGATCGACGACGAGGCCTGCCGCTACTACCAGCTGCTGTACGCCATGCGCTCGGCTGCTTTCTGGATGAGCGCCTCGGGCCTCTACACCACCGGTCGCAACGACGACCTGCGCCTGGCCCGCACGGCCTGGTCGGTCCCCGTCGTGCTCGACCGCGCCGCCCGCGACCTGGGCTTCTGACCGCAAGGAGGGCACGATGACCGGCGTCTTCACCCCCGAGGACGACCGCTTCCACTTCGACGTGATGAGCGACCGGTGGTGGGAGACGGAGACGGCCTGGTTCTCCTTCCACGACGCGCCCCGGCGCCTCGGCGGCTGGTTCTACACGCTGGTGCGGCCCAACATCGGCACCGTCGCCGGGGGGGCGTGGGTGTGGGACGACAAGGCCTGGCTCCCCTGGGACGTCCCCTACAGCGCCAACTACTCGGCCATGCCCCTACCCCGCGACCAGGACCTCGACGACATCCACCTGCCCACGGGCGTCTCCATCAAGGTGGTGGAGCCCTGCACCTCCTACGAGCTGGGCTACGAGGACGGCGACCGCCTCACGGCCGCCCTGCGCTTCGACGCGGTCATGCCGCCCCAGCCGCTCACCGCCGCGGGCTCCACGTTCGGCTCGGCCCACCACTTCGACCAGATCGGCCGGGTGCACGGCCACCTCGTCCTGCACGGCGAGCGCGTCGAGATCGACTGCCTCGGCATGCGCGACCGCACCTGGGGCCCGCGCCCCGAGCACCGCCCCCGCCAGGCCGCCTACGTGACGGGCGCCGCCGACCCCGACCAGGGCTTCCTGGCGGTGACGAACACCGGTGGGGCCGGCGACCCCATCGCCTTCGGGTTCCTGCGCCGCGACGGCCTCACGGCCAACCTCGCCGAGGGCCACCGGCGGGTCGAGCGCGACCGGGAGCACGGCTGGGTCACCCGGCTGACCATCGAGGCCACCGACGAGCACGGGCGCACGCTCGTCGCCGTGGGCGAGCCCGTCAGCCGCATGATCATCAACCGGCACCTGTTCATCGACATCAACACCCTGGTCCGCTGGGACCTCGGCGGCGTCGAGGCGTGGGGCGAGGACCAGGACATGTGGCCGGTCCACGCCTTCGCCGAGCGCCAGCGGCTCGTGCGGCGCTGACCCGCGCCCCACGCAGGGGCCCGGCAGGGGCCTCGGGATCGCCCAAGTAGGCTCACGGACGGCGGTCCGCGGCCCTGCCGCGGAGGAGGGAGCCCGGATGAGGCCAGGTGGGTATCGGCGGCGAGCGGTTGCTGGGTGTCGGATGCGAGCGGTGGCGGCGGCGTTCGCCCTGGTCTCGTGCGCGTTGGCGGCGTGCACGAGCGGTGGCGGGCAGGACGGCCGGTCGGCGTCGAGCGGCCCGGAGGGCGCGGCCGGCGCGACCACGAGCCCTGCCGCCGCCGTGGCCGCGCCGGCGACACCAGGCCTGTCCTGTGGCGGTGGCGTCACCGCGGGCACGAGGTCAGGCCCGGGGACCGAGCTCGGCGCGCCGGTGCGGATCATGCCACTCGGAGACTCCATCACCATCGGCATGCACGGCACCGGTGCCGACTGGCAGGCCAACAAGAGCCTGCGGGGCGGGTACCGCGCCCGGCTCGAAGAGCTACTCGACGGCTCGGCGGTGAGCTACGAGATGGTCGGCGGCAGCGACGCCGTCGACCCACGCGAGCAGTTGCCCTGCGGCGCCCACGAAGGCCATGGCGGCTGGTGCGCCCGGGGCGGCGACGGCGATTGCTACGCCGACGACTACGTCGAGGGCGGCGACGCCGGCCTGGTCAGCCACGTCGCTGAGTGGATGGACGCGGCCGAGCCCGACGTGGTCCTGCTGCACGCGGGGACGAACGACATCGGCAGCGGGCGCGGCATCGAGGCCCTGGCCGTCGACTACGCCCAGCTCGTCGAGGAGATCTTCAGCGCCCGGCCCGACGTCTACCTCTTCGTCTCTGCGCTGCACATCGCCGGGCGCGACGACGTGAACGAGGACTTCAACGAGCGCCTGCGGGACGTCGTTGCCGACGCCGCCCGCGCCCACCGGGGCCGCGCCTACTTCGTCGACACTTACGCCGGGGCCGCCGAGCCGCTCACGGGCGACGACGCGAACGGGCTGCACCCCTCGCTCGCCACCTACGAGGTGATGGGCCAGAACTGGTTCGACGCCATCTCGGCCTCGCTGCCCGGCCTCTTCCCCGTCCGGGGCGCCGGCGACGCCGCGCCGGCCGACCAGGTGGCTGCCCCGCCGGTGGGGGCGAACGTCCAGCCCATGGGCGCGACGGGCGCCTTCCAGCTCGTGGCCCAGCAGGAGTTCGACGGGCCCTCGCTCGACACGGCCACCTGGACGCTCGGGCCACCGTGGGGCGGACAGTTCTGCCAGGGCCGCGAGCACTTCACGGACAACGCCTTCGACGTCTCCGACGGGCTGCTGCGCATCTTCTTCCGCCAGCGCGACGAGCCTGTGGACCACTGCGGGATCCCGCGCACCTACGACACGGCCATGCTCCAGTCCAAGGGCAAGCTGACCGTCCAGTCCGGCCAGTACCTGGAGTTCCGCCTCCGCGCCGCCCGGGGCGAGGGCCTGTGGAGCATCGCCTGGATCCTGCCCGAGAGCTGGCCGGACGACGCCTGTCGCACGCAGACGTACGAGCTCGACGTGTTCGAGCACCTCGGCAAAGACCCGGTCCGCATCAACCAGTCGGCCCACGTGCGGGGCACCTGCGAGGAGCTGGAGGAGGACCAGGCCCTCCTCCAGCCCGGCGGCGACTTCACGGCGACGTTCCACGTCATCGGCGTGGATTGGGGGCCGGAGCAGGTGACGTACTACATCGACGGCGTGGAGTCCTTCCGCTCCTCCAAGTTCGCCGGCCACGACGAGCCGGGCTTTATCGTCCTCAACGGCTTTCTCGGCCGGGCCGAGGACGATTGGGCCGGGCCCGAGTCGGCGTCCACGCCGGAGACGGCCGAGTTCCAGGTCGACTACGTGCGCGTCTGGGACAAGGCCTGAGCAGGGGCCACCTGCTGAGCGGGCGCGGTGCCCTCGTGCCCTGGGCCAACGTTGGCGGCGGCCCGCCGGGCCTGCGTCGACGGCGGGGTGACCTGCAGCACCGGCCACCCCGACCTCCTCGGCCTGTTGGGCCTCGCCCGACCGGACGACCACCGGGCGACCCGAACCCCACAGCACGCCGCCATCGGCTGCTCGCGGCGCACGTGCTCGGCGGTCATGCGGTGGCCCGGGCCTCGCGCCAGACCGGGCTGTCGATGTAGTGGTTGTCGAAGCGCTCCTGGGAGTCGAGGACGTCCTGCGGGCTGGCCTCGCCCCGCTGTAGACGGTCGAGCAGCCGGTAGTAGTCGAAGCGCGCCATCCCCGGGGCGAAGACCACGAGGATGTCGGCGTCCGAGCCGGGGGCGGGGGCGAAGGCGTGGGCCAGGCGCGGCGGCACGAGGAGCTGGTCTCCTTCGGCGAGGGTGAGGACTCGCTCGCCGGTGAGGACCTGCAGCGAGCCACCGAGCACGAAGAACAGCTCGGTACAGCGAGTGTGGTAGTGCGGCGGAGCCCCGACCGAGCCCTCTCGCAAGAGCGCCCGGTTGCTCGTCAGCGCGCCGCCCGAGGTGTCGGAGTCGGCGAGGAGGGTGATGCTGCCGGCAGGGTCGCTCGTGAGCACCTCGGCCTCTGCGGCCCGCACCAGCACCGCGTCGGCGCCGTCGCTCGTACCGGTGGGTGACATGTAGTCGCTCCTGTCCGAGGAAGAAGTTCGCTGGTTGGTTGACGTGGCTGGGACGTCGACGGTGACGTCGCGCACGGTGTGCAGCCGTCGCTCACCGGCTCAGGCGCTGGTAGGCGCGCACCGCGAGGGGCAACGTCAGCATGGTGCGCGCCGCCGGCCAGAGGACCGCCATGAGGATGGCGTTGTCGGCCAGCCACCCCGAGGCCTCCGCACCGGGGTTGCCGAACAGCTGACGGGTGGCGGTGATGGTGGACGAGATGGGGTTCCAGTCGGCGATGGCACCCAGCCAGCCTGGCATGAGCTCGGGGGCGATGAAGGCGTTGGACAGCATCGTTACCGGGTAGAGCAGCGCGTACACCGAGTTGGCCATCTCCGGGCTCTTCGCCTTCAGCCCGAGGAAGATGCCGATCCAGAGGAAGGCCAGCCGCAGCAGCAGCAGGCCGATGGCGGCGAGTGCCTCGGCGGGGCTGCCGTGCCGACGCCAACCGATCGCCAGGCCACAAACGACCAGGATCGCCAGGCTGACCGTCGAGTAGGCCATGAACATGATGGGGAACAGCAGGCCCCAGATGATCATCTGCGGCTCGCGCACCCATTGGGACATGTCCCGGTGGGCGATGACCCAGCTGTCGCGTGCGGCCCAGTGCAGGCGCTCGACGCCCACCGGCCGGCTCAGGGGCGGGATCGCCGCGGTCATGAGGTCGGCGCCTCCTGGCGGGCACCAGCCCGCGGGTCGGTCAGGTCGGGCGGGCCGGTGGGGCCCGTCGGGCGATGGCCGCGGTCGGGCTCGCCCGTGGCCGGCCCCGCGTCGGCCTCGGCCCTGTGGCCGGTGAGGCGCAGGAAGACGTCGTCGAGGGTCGGCCTGCGGAGCCCGATGTCGGTCACGTCGATGCGGGCGTCGGCCAGGGACCGGACGGCCTCGGTCAGGGCCGTCACCCGCTGGGCGACCGGGGCGCTCACCCGGCGGGCCTCGGGGTCGGCCTCGGGTTCGGCCCCCGCCACCCGGGCGAGGATGGCGGTGGCCGCGGCGAGGTCGGCGTCCTCCGCGAGCACGACGTCGAGCTGGTCGCCCCCGACCTGGGCCTTGAGCTGTTCGGGCGTGCCCGTCGGCGATGGCCCGGCCGGCGTCGATGACGACGACCTGGTCGGCGAGCTGGTCGGCCTCGTCGAGGTACTGGGTGGTGAGCAGCACCGTCGTCCCCCCCGACACCAGGGACCTGATGGCCGACCACACCTCGTTGCGGTTGCGCGGGTCGAGCCCGGTCGTGGGCTCGTCGAGGAAGAGGACCGCGGGGGCGAGGATGAGCGTCGCCGCCAGGTCGAGCCGCCGGCGCATGCCGCCGGAGTAGTGCTTGACGGACTTGGCCGCCGCGTCGGCCAGCCCGAACTGCTCGAGCAGCTCGTCGGCCCGCCGTCGGGCGCCGGCCCTGTCGAGGCGGTCGAGGCGGCCGAACATCACCAGGCTCTGCCGGCCGCTGAGGATCTCGTCGACGGCCGGCTCCTGGCCGCTCAAGCCGATGCGGTACCTGACCTCCTGGGGATGGTGGGCCACGTCGGCTGCTCGACCTCATGCTCGACACCGCCTACGGCGAGCTGCTCACGACCTACTCACTCGACGCCGGGTGGCGCCCGGCCGTGGAGGTGTCGGCCCGCGACAGCTGGGACTTCTACCAACGCCATCCCTGGGTCCTGCAGGTCTCCGGGGCCCAGGCGCTGCTCGGCCCCCACGAGTTCGACCTCTACGAGATGCCCGACGCTCACCCGCCTCGACGCCGAGCACGCGTTCGACCAGCCCAACCGGCCCGACGGCACCACGCCTACACGGTGCAGGACGCGCTCGACACCTTCGAGTTCGGCCTCCAACGCCTGCTCGACGGGATCGAGGCGTTCATCGAGTCCCGGTCGCTGTAGCGGGCCGCGCCGTTGTGCCAGCGGCGCGGGCCCGTTAGGCCGGGCGCTCCAGGGCGGCCCGGTCCCAGCCCGCAGCGTCCGCCGCGGCCTCGTAGGTGCGCTGGAGGAACTCGAGCAGGGCGGTGTCGGGGTCGGCGGCCGTGCGCACCAGCTCGTAGGGCAGGACGAACTCGCCCAGCTCCTCGTCGTAACGGGCCCCTTCCGGCTCGACGGGGGCGTCACGGAAGCCGTCGGGCTCGGGGTAGGCGTAGGCGTAGAACACGCCCTCTGGCCCGCCGCCGGGCCAGTAGCCACAGCTGCTCACCTCGTGGGAGTAGGCCTCGAGCATCACGTGGGGCCCGCAGTTCGGTGCCCCTCCCGGGTGCGGGGGCGCGGCCCGGCCCGAGAAGCGGGTGACGGCCAGGTCCAGCGCGCCCCAGAACAGGTGCACGGGACTGGCCTTGCCCAGGAAGCGGGAGCGGAACTCGGTGAGCACGCGGTCCATCTGCACGAGCGCCTGCCAGAACCGGACGGCCTGGCCGCGGTCGTAGGTGTCGTGCGCCCGGTCGACGTCGAAGGGGATGGCGTCGGGGATCTCGACGGGCATGGGCCAGATGTCCGTGTGGAGGCCCATCTGGTCGAGCTGGCCCATCAACCGCCGGTAGAACTCCTCGACGGGGCGCGACTCGAGCGCCAACGTGGCGCGGGAGCCGTCGGTGGCCCGGACGACGAGCTCGTTCTCGAAGAGGTCGAAGGCGATCTCGAAGCTGCGCCCGCTCGCATGGGGCATGAGCGAGGTCGACAGCCCCGAAGCGGTCACGTAGAGGGGCACGTTCCACCAGTGGTTCACCAACGGCGTGTTGGCCAGGCGGACCTTGCCCACCACCTGTGTCCACAACTGCAGGGTGTCCCGCGTCGCCTGCCATTGGGCGACGGGCAGCGCGGGCCAGGCGGGGACCGCTCTCGCTACACCGACGTCGCTCGCTGCGGCCATGCCTCGTCTTAGCCCATCGGCGGGCCGCCGTGCCGTGTCGGCCGGGTCGCTGAGCGCTCGTCCGCTGGTGTCCCGGAAGGACACGGGCCAAGACTGGGCGCGCCGCCGAGGGCTCGACGGTTGCGGTGCGAGAGGGGAGCGATCGTGGACGTGGACGTGCTCGTCGTGGGGGCCGGCCCGGTGGGCCTCGTGGCCGCCGGCCAACTCGGGCGGCTCGGGGTGCGGACGCTGCTCGTCGAGCCGCGCCGAGAGGTGGTGCCCCATCCCCGGGCGCGCAGCATCAACGTGCGCACCAACGAGATCTTCCGGGCCTGGGGCATCGAGGACGAGATCCGCTCGGCCTGCCTGCCCGTCGAGTGGGGCGAGCAGATGGTCTTCACGCGGACCTTGGCCGGCGAGGAGATCGGGCGCGTGCCCATGCGCACCCAGGGCACCCGCGACGGCATCGAGTACAGCCCCTGCGCCTGGCTCCTCTCCTCCCAGGACCGTCTCGAGCCCATCCTCGCCGACCACGCGGCCCGCCAGTCGAGCGTCGAGCAGTGGTGGGGCCGGGAGCTGGTCGGGCTCGAGCAGGCCTCGGCCGCCGCCGGCCCCGCGGCGGCCGTGACGGCCGTGACGGCCACGGTGCGCGCCGCCGAGGGCGGTTCGGAGCGCGTCGTGCGCGCCCGCTGGGTGATCGGGGCCGATGGCGCCTCGAGCTTCGTCCGCAAGGCCATCGGGGTGCGCATGGTCGGCCGGCACGGCCTCGGCGCCCTGGTCAACACGCAGTTCTACGCCGACCTCGGGCCGTGGACCGACCACCGTCCCGCCGCCCTGTACTGGACCACCGCCCCGGCCGCCAACGTCTTCCAGAAGATCGACCCCCACGGCCGCTGGCTCTGCCAGATCTCTCCCGACGCGGCCAAGGGCGACCCCCGCGACCTCGCCCCCGACCAGGCGGCGGACTGGATCCGGCGCTCGGTGGGCGTAGAGGACCTCGAGGTGCGGGTGGTCGACACCATCCCTTGGAGCGTGAGCTGCACCGTGGCCGAGCACTTCCGCGTGGGCCGGGTCTTCCTGGCCGGGGACGCCGCCCACCAGCTCCCGCCGAGCGGCGGCTTCGGCATGAACACCGGGGTGCAGGACGTCCACGACCTCGCCTGGAAGCTCGCCGGTGTGACCCAGGGGTGGGCGTCGGAGCGCCTGCTCGACACCTACATGGCGGAGCGGGCCCCCATCGCCGAGTGGAACTCTCAGCGGAGCCTCGACAACGGGCGCGCCGTGGCCCACATCCGTCGCATGGCCGAAGGCGCCCGCCCCGACCTGCACGGCGACGCCGGCCTGCCCCTCGTGCGCCGCTACACCAACTTCGTGGGCATGGACCTCGGCCTGGCCTACGAAGCGGGCGCGCTCGTGCCCGACGGGAGCGCGGCGCCCGTGGTCGAGGACCCCGTCGTCGACTACGTGCCTGTGGCCCGCCCCGGCCACCGCTCCCCGCACCACTGGTTCCGGCGAGCGGGCCGGCCTACCAGCAGCCTCGACCTCTTCGACGCCCGCTTCGTGCTGCTCGCCGGGCCCGGCGGCGGGCCCTGGAGGCGGGCGGCGGCCGGCGTGGCCGCGCCCCTCGAGGTCATGGTCGTGGGCGAGGACCTCGAGGACCTCGAGGGCCCCTCGGGCACCTGGGCCGAGGTGTACGGCGTCGAGCGCGACGGCGCCGTCCTGGTGCGGCCCGACGGCATGGTCGGCGCCCGTTTCCGGCACGGCGGCGCCGACCTGACGGGGCGGTTCGCCAGCGCACTGGCGAAGATTGTGGGCCCAGAGCGCGCGAGCGGGGCAGGGCGGATCTCCGGCGACACGCCCCCAGGGGGTCGGTAGGGTCGGCAACCGTGCCCGAGGAGGCCCTCGTCGAGGGCAACGCGCTGGTCAAGCGCTTCGGCGACTTCACCGCGGTCGACGGCATCGACTTCAGGGTGGCGCCCGGGGAGGCGTTCGGCTTCCTCGGCCCCAACGGCGCCGGCAAGAGCTCCACCATGCGGATGATCGGCTGTGTCTCGCCCCGCAGCGCCGGCGACCTCACCGTACTGGGCATGGACCCGGCGCGTGACGGACCGGCGATCCGTGCCCGCGTCGGCTCGGTCCCCCAGGAGGACAACCTCGACACCGAGCTGACGGTCTGGGACAACCTCGTCATCTACGGGCGCTACTTCGGCCTGAGGCGGGCCGTCATCAGGGAGCGGGCCGACGAGCTGCTGCGGTTCTTCCAGCTCCACGAGCGCCGGGGCGACAAGGTCGACCCCCTCTCGGGGGGGATGAAGCGCCGGCTGGCCGTGGCCCGGGCGCTCGTCAACGAGCCCGAGCTGGTGCTGCTCGACGAGCCCACCACCGGGCTCGACCCCCAGGCCCGCCACCTCCTGTGGGAGCGGCTCTACCAGCTCAAGCGGCAGGGCGTGACGCTCGTGCTCACCACGCACTACATGGACGAGGCCGAACAGCTCTGCGACCGCCTGGTCATCATGGACGGCGGGAGCATCGTGGCCGAGGGCACGCCGCGCGAGCTGATCGCTGCGCACGCCACCCGTGAGGTGGTCGAGCTGCGCTTCGCCGCCCGGGCCGCCCACGAGGTGGCGCTCACCAGGCTCGACGGGCCCGAGGGCCTCGACGGGTTGGCCCGGCGCGTCGAGAGCCTGGCCGACCGGGTCATCATCTACACCGACGACGGGGACGCCACGGTGGCCTGTTTCGCCGAGCGCGGGGTCGGGCCCGAGTCGGTCCTCGTCCGCCGAGCGAGCCTCGAGGACGTGTTCCTCCTGCTCACGGGGCGCTCCCTTGTCGACTAGGGCTTCGACCAGAGCGGTCGGCCGGGCGAGCCTGTGGAGCGGGCCGACGTTGCGGGTGGTGGAGCGCGAGGTACGCGTGTACCGGCGGCTCTGGCGGGGCTCGGCCTTCAGCACGCTCGGCTTCCCGGTGCTGTTCCTCGCCGCCCTCGGCATCGGGGTTGGCGGCCTCGTCGAGGAGGGCACGGGCCGGGTCGAGGGCCTCGACTACCTCGACTTCGTGGCCCCGGGCATGCTGGCGGCCAGCGTGCTGCTCTCGGCGGCGGGGCATTCGATGTGGCCGGTCATCGCCGGCGCCAAGTGGGTGGGCTACTACCACGCCACCGTCTCCTCGCCCCTCACTCCGGCGTCGCTGCACCAGGGCCTCGTGGCCTGGTCGGTCATCCAGGCGACGGGCGCCGCCGCCGTGTTCCTGGCCATCGCCACGCTGCTCGGCGGGGTGCCCTCCCCGTGGGCGCCGCTCACCCTGCCCGTCGCCGCGCTGCTGGCCGGGGCCATCGCCGCGCCGCTCGCCGCCTTCGCTGCCGGGCGGGACAATGACGCCTCCTTCAGCGTCATCATGCGCCTGGGCGTCCAGCCCCTTTTCCTGTTCTCGGGGACGTTCTTCCCGGTGGCCAACCTGCCGGACTCGCTCGAGCCGGTGGCGTGGCTGTCGCCCCTGTGGCACGCCGTCGAGCTGTGCCGGGCGGCGACCACGGGGGCCGTCGACTGGCCCCTCGTCCCCGCGCACGTCGGGGTGCTCGTCGGGCTGCTGCTGGTGGGCCTGCGCTGGGGGCGGCGCTCCTTCACCACCCGGCTGACGCCATGATCGCCGCCACCGCCGCCCGGGTGGTCGAGCGCCAGGTGCTGGCCTACCGGCGCATCTGGTACGTGTTCGCCGCCGGTTTCGCCGAGCCGGTGCTGTACCTGTTGGGCATCGGCGTGGGGGTGGGCGAGCTCGTGGGCCCGATCCCCGGGCCGGGCGGGGCCCCGGTGGCCTATGACGCTTTCGTCGCCCCCGGGCTGATGGCCACCGCCGCCATGAACGGCGCCGTGCTCGACACCACCATCGACTTCTTCGTCAAGTACAAGTACCTGGGCACCTACAAGGCGATGCTGGCCACGCCGCTGACGCCGGTGGACGTGGTGCGGGGCACGATCGGCTGGTCGATGCTGCGGACGCTCTGCTACTCGGGCGCGTTCCTGCTGGCCATGGTGGCGCTGGGGCTCGTGGCGTCGCCCTGGGGCCTGTTGGCCGTGCCGGTGGCACTGCTGCTGGCGTTCTCGTTCGGCGCGGCCGGGGTGCTGGCCACGACGTGGATGCGGTCCTTCATCGACTTCGACTACGTGCAGCTGGCGACGGTGCCGATGTTCCTGTTCTCGGGGGTCTTCTTCCCGCTCTCCCGCTACCCGGGCTGGCTGGCGACGGCCATCGAGGTCACCCCCTTGTACCAAGGGGTGGAGGTGATGCGCCGGCTGGTGCTCGGCGAGCTGGCCTGGTCGATGCTGGCCCGCTGCGCCTACCTGCTGGTGCTGGGCCTGGTCTGCTTGCGTCTCGCCGGCCAGCGGGTGAGCGCCCTACTGCAGCCCTAAAGACGGGGCAGGGGGCAGGGGGCAGGGGGCACGGGAGCGCCAGCCGTCGCGCTGAGACCCGGCTGGTAGGGTGCCGCGGGAGCTCGGGGGTTCGTCGATGGAGCTACGCACGCCGGTCGTCGACTGGGCGACGGATTTCGACCACCACGACCAGCGCTACGCCGAAGCGGCACCGTCCATCTGGGCTGAGCTGCGCCAGCGCTGCCCCGTCGCCCACACCGACCGCTTCCACGGCGCCTGGATGCCGGTGCGCTACGAGGACATCGCCGCCGTGGCCTACGACACCGCCACGTTCTCCAGCCGCTCGGTGGTGCTGAACGATCGCCGCCCCGAGGAGATCAGCTTCGTCTCGCCCCCCATCACCAGCGACCCGCCCCAGCACACCGCCCACCGCCGGGTCCTGTTGCCTCAGTTCACGCCCCAGAAGGTGGAGGAGCTGGCGGCCTTCACCCGGGCCGGCTGCGAGCGCCGCCTGGACACGGTGCTGGAGGGCGGACGGGCCGACGCCGCCGTGGACTACGCCCAGCACATCCCCGTGATGGTGACGGCACGCATGCTGGGCCTGCCCGACAGCGACGCCGACCAGTTCCGCGCCTGGGTCAACGAGATCCTCGTGGAGGGGCCCGTCGACATCGAGGTGGGCCGGCGGGCCACGTACGAGGTCATCGACTACTTCCGGGACCAGGTGGAAGACCGGCGACGCCGCGGCGGGGGCGACGACCTCGTGGCCTGGGTGGCGGACGCGGAGATCGACGGTCGTCCCGTCGAGGAGAAGGAGCAGCTCGGCATGCTGTTCCTCCTGCTCCTGGCGGGCATCGACACCACGTGGTCGACGCTGGGCGCCAGCTTGTGGCACCTGGCGGCGCACCCCGGGGACCAGGATCGCCTCCGCGCCGACCCCGACCTGCTGGTCACGGCCATCGAGGAGTTCCTGCGCTTCTACGCGCCGGTCAGCGTGTCCCGGGTCATCGCCCGCGACGCCGAGATCGGCGGTTGCCCGGTGGGCGGGGGCAAGCGGGTGGCGCTGGCCTTCCCCGCCGCCAACCGCGACCCCGACGTCTTCCCCGACGCCGACACCTTGGTCCTCGACCGGGCGGAGAACCGCCACCTCGCCTTCGGGCTCGGCGTGCACCGCTGCCTGGGCTCCAACCTGGCCCGCATGGTGCTCCGCGAGGCCCTCGGCGCTTGGATGGCCCGGACCCCGCCGTTCCGCCTGGACGACGACGCCCCGGTGACGTGGACCGGCGGCCAGGTCCGCGGGCCGCGCGCCGTGCCTGTGGTCTTCGACGGCTGACCGAGCACCGGGGGCGAAGCCCGGCGGCCTGGCCTCCGGGTTCAGCCGCGCCCGTGGCGGAGCAGGCGGCCGGGCGTGGACCCGGTGCACTCGCCGTCGGCGAAGGTCTCGACGCCGTTGACGATGATCGACCGGTAGCCCTTGGCTCGTTGCACCCTCCGCCACTCGCCGCCGGGGAAGTCGTGCACGACGTCACCGATCCAGTGCGGGTCGACGGCCAAGTCCTCGAGCCGGTAGACGACCACGTCGGCGGCGGCGCCCTCGCGCAGCACCCCGCGGTCGCGGAAGCCAGCCGCGTGCGCCGGCAACGCGGACAGCCGGTAGTGCGCTTCCTCCAACGTCACCCGGCCCTCGTCGCGTACCAGCCAGATCAGGAAGTCGGTCGTGAACGCGCCACCGTTGAAGAACTTGGTGTGGGCGCCGCCATCGGACACCCCGGGGAACGTGTAGGGCGAGGCGTTGATGAGCTCGGCCATGTTCTCGCCGCTGTCGGAGCGCTGCGTGCCGAGGAACTCGGCTTGGAGGCCGGTCGCGACGGACAGGTCGAGCATCACGTCGATGTAATGGCGACCCTCGTCGCTGGCGATGTCCTGCAACGTCCGTCCGACGTACTGCTCCAGTTCCGCACGACCGTCCACGCCGGTGACCATGAGCTTGCGCGGCGGGCCGCCCACGCCGCCCTGCAGCTGGCTGAAGAGCGCCGACGCGTTGTCCGTCTCCGCCTTGATCCGCTCCCGCAGCTCGGGGTCCGCCATGCGGGCGAGGCGCGTCTCCACGCTGCCGACGGTGGCCTCCCGCCAGGCCGGGCTCGAGTCGTAGAGGTTCCAGTTCTCCAACGTGAACGCGAACCCGGAACGGATCGTGCCGCCCTGGCCGAACACCCGCTGGCCGTTGCGCTGGCACTCCTCCAGCCAGGCGATGCGGCGGCGGTGGATGGACGGGTCGACCGGGCTCGCCGAGACGACGTTGTGCAGCACCGGGCGCTGGGCCACCTCGGCCAAACGGGCCTGGAAGTCGAGGTCGTCAGTGTCCCCCTTGAGGCCACCGGTGAGCTGCGTGATCTGGATGAACCCCTCGTCGCGCTGGCGGAGCACCTCGGCCAGAACGAAGATGTCGTCGTCGGTCATGGTGTCCGTGACCATCGGAGTGCCGTCGAAGTCGGACTGCACCGAATCAGGGCCGAGTCGTTGGATGGAGAATCCGCACAGGCCGGCGTCCATGCCCTCGTGCAGGAGCCGCTGCATCTCCTTCTTCTCGACCGGTGTTGCTTCACGGCTCTTGGCCGCTTCGAGGCCCATGACGTAGATCATCAAGGACGCCGTGGGCATGTACTGGATGCAGTTCACGCCCTTTGGGGCACGGTCGAGCGAGTCGAGGTACTCGGGGATCGTTTCCCAGTCCCAGTGGGGCAGGAGGCCTTCCTTCATGGCGTCCATGGGGATGGCTTCGGTCCGCACCATGGTGAGCATGGACCGCTCCCGGAACTCCGGCTTGACGGGCACGAACCCGAACCCGCAGTTCCCGAGAACGACCGACGTGACTCCGTGCCAGCCCGAGATCGTGCACCACGGGTCCCAACGGATCTGGGCGTCGTAGTGCGTGTGGAGGTCCACGAAACCGGGGCACACGATGGCGCCGTCGGCGTCGATCGTCTGGCGGGCACCGCCCGTGGGCCGACCGCCGATCTGGGCGATCCTGCCGTCCTTGATCCACACGTCGCCGCGATAGCGAGGCACCCGGGTGCCATCGACGATGGTCCCACCTTTGATGTGGACGTCGAACTCGTCAGCAGCCATCAGGGCCCCCCGGCATCGGATCTGCGCGACTCGTGACGCGAACCCTACTGCCCTGTCGGCGGCCCGGCCGATGCGGCTTCGGGTAAAGGTGCTGACACACCGTGGCTAGTGTGAAGCGGGGGCCGCAGATGGGGGGCACCGGGGATGGCCGACGCGTACCAGGCGACGAAGGCCCACGCCTACCCCCGCCTGGGGCCGCCCCTCGACCGCGCTGCCGACGACGTAGCGGACCTCCACGACCTGCCCACGGCGAACAAAGCGAGCTGACGCGATGGCCTATGACCTGAAGATCACGGGTGGAACCATCATCGACGGGACGAAGACGCCCCGCTACGTCGGTGAGGTGGGCATCAAGGACGGCAGGGTGGTGGCCCTCGGCGTCGCCCCCGAGGAGGCGGCCCGGACGATCGACGCCACCGGCCGGGTCGTCGCCCCCGGCTTCGTGGACATCCACACCCACTACGACGCCCAGATCCTCTGGGACCCGCTGGTGTCCTGCTCTCCATGGCACGGCGTCACCACGGTCGTCATGGGCAACTGCGGCTTCTCCGTCGCCCCCACCCGGGCCGCTCACCGCGACCTGATCATGCGGACCTTGGAGAACGTCGAGGGCATGTCGGTCGACGCCCTGCGGGCCGGGCTGTCGATGGACTGGCCGTTCGAGACCTTCGCCGAGTACATGGACGTCGTCGAGTCCCAGGGCTGCGCGGTCAACGTCGCACCGCTGCTCGGCCACACCGCGCTGCGGATGTACGTGATGGGGGAGGACTCCGTCGAGCGCGAGGCGACACCCGACGAGGTGGCCGCCCAGCGTCGCACCCTGCGCGAGGCGCTGGACGCGGGGGCGCTCGGCTTCGCCACCTCGCGCGCCGTCACGCACGTGGGCTACGACGGCAAGCCGGTCCCGTCCCGCCTGGCCACGCCGGAGGAGATCATCGAGATCGCCGGGGCGCTCGGCGAGGTCGGCCACGGCGTGATGCAGGCGACCGTCGGCCGCGGCCTGAGCCATCAGGAGTTCGCCCGCATCGCCGAGCTGACCGGCAAGCCCGTCTCGTGGACGGCGCTCCTGTCGGGCACCCCGAACCAGGACTACCGGGACCAACTGCGCAAGGCGGCCGAGGTCGCCGGCCGTGGGCTCCCGGTCTTCCCCCAGGTCGCCGTGCAGCCGGTCCAGTTCGAGATGTCGTGGAAGGCGCCGTTCACCTACGAGGCGCTCCGGTGCTTCAACCCGGTCTCCAAGGCCGACCTCGAGGGCCGCAAGGCGCTCTACGCCGACCCCGAGTGGCGGCAGCTGTTCAAGGAGAAGGCGGGCAAGGGCGGCGTCATCTACGACCGCTGGGCCCGCACCGACATCTCGTGGTACCCCAAGGACCCCACCCTCGAGGGCCGCAACGCCCAGGAGCTCGCCGACGCGGCCGGCCGCGACCCCGTCGACGTCGTGCTGGACCTGGCGCTCGACGCCGACCTCGAGATGCGCATCGTCCAGGACGTCATCAACTACGACCGGGACTCGATCGAGGAGCTGCTCAAGGACCCCAACACGGTGATCGGCCTGTCCGACGCCGGCGCCCACGCCAGCCAGCTGTGCGACGCCAAGTACTCGACGGAGTTCCTCTCCACGTTCGTCCGGGAGCGGCAGGACTTCAGCCTCGAGGACGCCGTGCACATGCTGACCCAGCGGCCCGCTCAGGTGTTCGGCATCACCGACCGGGGCACGCTCGAGGTCGGCAAGCCGGCCGACGTCGTCGTCTTCGACGCCGGCGCCGTTGGCCACCTCGGCAAGCGCCGCGTCAACGACCTGCCCGCCGGGGCCGACCGCATCATCTCCGACGCGGTGGGTATCGACGCCGTGGTCGTCAACGGCACCGTGATCCGCCGGGACGGGGTCGACGAGGTCGCGCCGGGCGCTGGGCTGCCCGGCGAGTTGCTGCGCTTCGGCCGCGGTCGCTGACCAGGCGACGCCCTAGGGGAGGCGGGGCATGACCTTCTCGGCGAACAGTCGAAGGTTGTGCTCGACGACTTCGCGCTCCTGGTAGCCCTGGCCGATGAGCAGGTGAAGTTCGTTGAAGCCGAGGCGCGCGTGGGCGTCGGTGATGATGCGGGTCACCTCGTCCGGCGTGCCCATGATGGGCATCGGGCGGGCCTGGCTGAACGGGCCGAACCAGTCGTCGTAGTACCACCAGTGCTGCTCGATCTGGCGATCGAGGGCTTCGCGGTCCTCGCTGACGGCCAGGAGGCCGCCCCACGCGGCGACCTCCTCACGTGGGACGTCGCGGCCGGAGGCTTCGGCCTCGGCCGCGTACGCGTTCCAGAGCATGTCGGCGAAGTCCAGGTCGTTGGCGAGCACGATCGGTTTGCCGCCCTCGCGGGCCCAGAACTTGACGGTCCGCAGGCTGTGGGCGAACGCCCCGTACAGCGGGGGGTGCGGGTCCTGGAAGGGGTGCGGCGCTATGCCGATCTGGGTGACGTGGCCGTCGGTGTCCACACCGGCGCCGCAGTCGTCGTAGATCGGGTGCTTCTGGTAGAGGTCCTTCGGGGGGAAGGTCCAATACTCCCCCTCGAAGGAGAACGTGGCCGAAGTCCACGCTTCCTTCACGATGCGGACCGATTCCTCGAAGATGGACCGGTTGATGGCGTCCTGCTCGTCTTTGCGGCGCGCGTTGTCCGGCGTCGTGGCCCGGGCTCCGGGGACGGCGGCGTAGTTGGCGACCCAGCGATCCTGGTAGCCGCGCACGAATCCCACGGCCAGACGGCCCTGGAGCATGTGGTCGAGCATGGCGATCTCCTCGGCCGCCCGCACCGGGTTGTGGGTCGGTGCGACGTAGCCGAGCGTGTTGACCCGCAGCCGGGTGGAGTTGTTCCCGATGAACTGGCTGAACATGCCGGGGTGGTTCGTCGCCTCGAACCCCTCGATCTGGAGGTGGTGCTCGTTGTGCCCGTAGCCCGCGTAGCCGAGCTCGTCGGCGAGGCGCACGAAGCCGCGCACCTCGTCGAGGTAGCGCTGGAAGAGGTCCCTTCGCTGCCCGGCCATGCCCGACAGCAACTCCTCCTTGCGGCCAACTGCTCCTGCCTGGATCAGGTGCACGTCCATCCGGCCCCCTTCAGTTCATCGGCCTCTCGAGGCGCGAACCCTAATGTGGCGCTCGAGGGAAGGTGCGTGGGCCTGGCCCCTCACACGAGGGGGTCGCCGGAGTCCCTGCCGAGGAGGAGGCGGCCCGCTGGGCCGTAGATGCGGGGGTGGACCATGCGGTGCTGGCACGCGGTGAGGATGTCGCGCATGTGGCGGTCGAGGGGCGCGCCGCGGTAGATGGCGCTGCTGGCGGCCAGGTCGTACATGACGGAGATGACGTCCTTGGCCGCCTCGTGGGCGTAGGTCAGCATGATCCGGTACGTGCCCCGCAGGCGCTGGGGGACGCGGTCGCCTCGCTCGATGACCTCCCACAGCTCCGCGATGGTGCGGTAGGTGAACGCTCGGGCTGCCCCGAGGACGGCCTCCGCCCGGGCCACCGCTTCGTGGGTGCGGTCCTCGTCCCCGAGCGTCCGCCCCGTGCCCGACCGCGCCCCCCGGGCGTACACCTGCTTCTCCTCGGCCAGCACGATGACGGTGTCGATGGCGCTGCGGGCGATGCCGAGGGGCACCCCGGCGTGGGGCACGAGGAAGAGCGGCGGGTAGCGGTACAGCGCCTCGCTGCGGTACAGGGGGCCAGCCGGGTCCCAGCCGTCCTGTTCGGCGACGAACACGTCGTCGAGGACGTAGTCGTTGCTGCCGGTCCCCCACAACCCGGTGGTGTGCCAGGTGTCGAGGATCGTGCAGGCCGACACGGGGACGATGACGGAGCGGAGCTGGGGGCGGCCGCTCGGGTGGCGGGACAGCTCCCCGCCCTCGAACACGAGGCACCCGGCGATCATCATCGTGGCGTGGCCGCTTCCGCTGGCGAACGCGAACCGGCCGCTCACCCGGTACCCCCCCTGCACCCGGTCGGCCCGGCCGGTCGGGGCCAGCTGGCCCGCCAGGCAGGCGTCCGCCGGGCCGAACCAGCGCTCGGCGGTGACCGGGTCGAGGAAGCCGCTGACGTAGCTGCCGGCGGCGGCGATCATGGCGCACCAGCCGACGGAGCCGTCGAGGCGGGACAGCTCCTCCACCAGCTCCACCTGGGCCGCGGGGCCGAGCTCGGGGCCACCGAGTTGTCGGGGGACGGCCGCACGCAGGGCGCCGAGGTGCTGTAGCGCTTCGACCACGATCGCGGGCAGGCGCCGCTCGGCGTCCATCTGGGCGCGGCTGGCTTCGACGAGGGGCCCGAGGGCATGCGCCCGGGCGACGAGGTCGCCGGGCGTCACCTCAGTCGGCGCGCCAGGGCCCTCGACCGCACGTTCGCCGTCGAGGCTCGCCGCGGCCGGAGCGGGCGCCCGCGCCGCCGTTGGTTCCGTCATGCCCCCTTGTACACCATGGCGGCGTGGCGTTGTGCCCTGCCGGCCAGGGGCTGGGGATGGCTCTTTGCGTGGGCAAGCATGTGTCGCAAATTGGCACAGAGGCAGTGCTGACAAGCGGGTTAGGCTCCTCGTGGCGTGGGTCACATGCCGGCCTGTCCTCAGGTCGGCAGAACCTTCAGGAGTAACCGATGAAATTCTCGCTCTTCGTTCTTCCGACGGTACCTGGCACGCTCGAGGAGCGTGAGCGCCTGCGCCCCATAGGTCGCAACAACGAGCGCTTTCAGCAAATGATCGAAGAGGTCAGGACGCTGTGCATCATGGCCGACGAGTTCGGCTTCGACTGCTTCTCGACGACGGAGCACCACTTCCACTCGGAAGGGTACGAGGCGTCCGTCGCCCCGCTCATCCTTTATGCCGACCTCGCAGCGCGCACGAAGAACATCAGCTTCGCGCCATTGGCGCTCGTGCTGCCGGCCCACAACCCCCTCCGGGTAGCCGAAGAGGTCGCCATGCTGGACCACCTGACGAAGGGACGGGTCTATGCCGGCTTCGCCCGCGGCTACCAACAGCGCTGGGTGAACGTCCTCGGCCAGAAGGTGCCCGTCGAGGCGACGCCGATGGACGGCAGCGACGTGGACAAGCACAACCGCCGTGTCCACGAGGAGTACATCGACGTCATCTACAAGGCCTGGGACCAGGACCTGCTGACGTACGACGGCGAGTTCATCCAGGTGCCCTTCCCCTACAACGAAGGGATCAAGGGCTGGCCGGTCACGGACTGGACGGGCAAGTACGGGGTGCCGGGAGAGGTCGACGAACAGGGGGTCCTGCGGGGGATATCGGTGATCCCCAGGCCGTATCAGCAGCCACACCCGAAGGCGTTCCAGCCGTTCTCGGTGAGCGAGTCCACGATCATCCACACCGCCAAGCACGACATCGTGCCGATGATCCTGGTAGCGAACCCGCCCGACTTCCGTCGCCTGGCCCAGCTCTACCAGGCAACGGCGGCCGAGGCCGGCCGCGACCTCCAGCTCGGCCAGGGCGTGGGCGCGTTCCGCGCCGTGTCGTTCGGCGATACCGAGCAGCAGGCGGTCGACCTGCTCGAGCGCACGCAGTACTTCGGGTTCAACGCGTACTTCGCCGGCTTCGGGTTCTGGGAAGCTTTCCGCGTCGCCGAGGACGCCGAGAAGTACCCCCTCGAGCCGCACACCCCGCTGCCCCCTGAGGAGTGGACGCTGGACCGGATGCGCAAGGTGAAGTACGGCATCGCCGGGACGGTCGACCAGGTGAAGCGCGACATCGAGTCATTGTGCAAGGTCCATGGCGACGATGGCGCGCTCGAGTGGTTCGGGTGGTTCTTCGACCAGGGCCTGCTGACCTTGGACGATGCCAAGCGCCAGATGGAGCTCTTCGCCGAGCACATCATGCCCGAGTTCCGCTGACCCTCGACGCGCCCCGGCCGCGCCTGGGCCGCCGCGCGGCCTGGGCGCGGGGCTCTCAGCCCGGGCTGATGCCTGCCATGCGCGCGAAGGCTCGGAGCTCTCGCTCCACGTCCGGTCCCGAGGGCTGGTAGACGAGTTCGGTGACGCCGGCGTCGGCGACGGCGTCGAGGCGCGGTGCGCAGCTCGTCCTGTGTGCCGGAAACGTGAGCTGCTGGATCGACGAGCCGTTCACGACCTCGTGGTCGGTGTCGTTGAGGTACGTGAGGTGGCCGACGTGGGTGCGCAGGTGGCGCTCCGCGGCCGGGATCGACTCGATCCCCTTGCGCCATTCCTGGGCGCCAGGCACCTGGTCCAGCCCCGCGAGCAGGGCATGCTCGTAGCCGGCGTGGAACAGCACGGCCGCACCGGGCCCGGCGGCGGCGATGACACGCGCTGAGTCGTACGTCTCGCCCTCGTCGAGCACGGTGCCGAGCGCCATCATCGCCGACCACGCGAAACCTGCCTGGGGGACGACGGTGAAGACCCCGTCGAAGACCTCGTGGGCGAGCGCCTCGCTCTTGGGGCCGCCCATGGCGAGCAGCATCGGGACCTCGATGGGCCGGTCGGGGGCCTGCCCGGCGCCGTGCAGCATCTGGGCCCTGGCGCCCTCGACGTCGGCCTGCTCACCTCGCAGGAGCGCCTTCAACGTCAGCACGTAGTCCCGGACGTGGGCCAATGGGAGGGGGCGTTGCCCGAGGGCGAGGCGGCCGGTGAAGCCCGTGCCGATACCGACGTTCGTGCGCCCGGGCGCCAGCTGCGCCAGCGTGGCGATGGCCGCCGCGTTCGTCATCACGTGGCGGAGCGTGGGGATGAGGACGGCGGGGCCCAGGCCGATCCGGTCGGTCCGGTCGGCGGCGCGGGCGAGCGTCATCCACACGTCGACCTGGAGCGCTGGGGTGTCGTAGCACCACGCGTTCGTGTAGCCCAGCTGCTCCGCCAGCGCGATGTGACCGGGCGTGGCGGGGACGGGCGGGAATGCGCAGGAGATGTCGGTCATCAGGCCCCCCGAGAACGTGGCCGGAGCCTTCGCTTGGCTCCGTTGCGTCGCCGTGCACGACACTACGGCCAGGCGCCGAGGACGTGACGCCGTTCACCCTGCAGGCCGCCCGTCCCGTCAGCCTCGGCGTCGAGCGCCCGGGGAGCGAGCTCGATGATCTCCCCGACCGAGGCGCCGGCGCCCCGGCCAGGCGAACCGCGAAGGCTCTTGCACCGCCACGGTGCACGATCCTTCGCGCTTGTCGTACCCCGCCTGACCAGGCACGTACGGGAACAGGTTGGGTGGGCGCTCTACCCCCGGCGTCCTAAAAGACGTCCACGGTCGAATGGATCGGGCAACGCCGACCATGGGCCCGCACCCCTCCAGCCCAGGGACCCCTCGGAACAGGTCGTCTAGGCGGACGCCGCTACCTCTGACGCACTCGGAACCTAGGTCCTGTCCGGCGGGTCCTCAGGTGGCGGCGCTGCGGTGGTCGGCGATGGCCTGCTGGACGGCCTCGGTCGCCCGGCCCATGAACTGCTGGCCGTTCTCGTGCGCCCAGCTCAGGCTGGCGGCCCGGCCCCGGTTCGCCTGCTGGAAGTGCGGAGTCACGTAGCGGGCGAACAGCTCGTAGCTGCGCCACGTGGCCTCGGGCGGGGCGCAGTCGTGCGCGAGCAGCAGGAACGTGCCGAACCCGCCGGTGTGCTCGACGAGCTGCTCGATGCGGGCGATGGCGTCCTCCGGCGTCCCGATCACCGCGGCGCCGAGCACACCGAAGCCCTCGTTGCGCCAGCGGGTGATCGCCGCCTCGGGGGAGCTGCCGAAGCGGAAGCGCCGCCCGCTCACGCCCTCCATGTAGCGCACCAGCTTCTGCACGCCCCACGAGAGGTCGGCCTCGGCCTCCTCGCGGCTCTCGGCGATGTGCATGGGGCAGACCAGGCGCCAGCTGCGACGGTCCATCGTCCTGCCCTCGCTGGCCGCCGCCTCGGATGCCGCCTGCCAGTTGGTGTTCAGGGCGTCGAAGCCCTCTTGCACCGTCGCAGCCAGGGAGAGAAGGCCCACCCCGTGGCGGCCGGCGAGGCTCGCCCCCGCCGGTGAGATCGTCGAGGCGACGGCGATCTCGAGGCTGGGGCGCTGGAAGGGGAGCAACTGCAGCCGGCCCTCGCGCAGCTCGAACCAGTCGGTGCGCTCGGTCACCACCTCGCCCCGGAACAGCCGCACCATCACGTCGAGCGACTCCTGTATGCGCCGCCGCTGGTCCATGGGGTCGATGCCCATCATGAACGCGTCGGTGGGGAGCTGGCCGGGGCCGACGCCCAGCATCACCCGGCCCAGGCTCTGGTGGTCGAGCTGGCACATGCGGTCGGCCAACAGCAGCGGGTGGTGGTAGCTGAGCGAGGACACCCCGGTGCCCAGGCGGATGCGGCGGGTCCGCTCGGCGGCCGCGGCGATGAACACCTCGGGCGAGCCGATGATCTCGTAGGCGCCGGAGTGGTGCTCGCCGATCCAGGCCTCGTCGAAGCCGAGGCGCTCCATGTGCTCGACCAGGTCGAGGTCGCGGTGCAGCTGCAGCGTCGGGGACTCGTCGTCGGGGTGGAACGGGGCGATGAAGGCACCGAAGCGGGTGGGCCCCTCCACGTCACCAGGGTCGTTCAGCTCGCCGTCGCTCATGTCGCTCTCCTCCGCGGCGGGACCCTACCCGTCGCCGGCGTCGGCGACCGGGTCTCGCCACCGCTCACGGCTCAGGCACCCCGTTAGTGTGCAGCGGTCGTGGGCCGCGGCCGCAGCGCCGCAGCGCCGCAGCGCCGCCGCGACGCCGCCACGGGGAACGGGGAGACGACGATGGACTTCGGCTACAGCGACAAGGTGCTCGAGGCGCGGGGCCGGCTCGAGGTGTTCATGGCCGAGCACGTCTACCCACGTGAGGCCGAGCACGACGAGTTCGTCAACGACCCGGCCAACCTCTGGCGCCAACCGCCCGTGGTGGAGGAGCTCAAGGCGATCGCCAGGGACCAGGGGCTGTGGAATTGGTTCCTACCTCCCGAGTACGGCGAGTGGAGCGGTGGGTTCCACAACGTCGAGTTCGCGCCTCTCGCCGAGGTGATGGGCCGAGTGCCGTGGTCCTTCGAGCTGTTCAACTGTTCGGCGCCCGACCGGGGGAACATGGAGGTGCTGGCCCGCTACGGCACTCAAGAGCAGCAGGACCGGTGGCTCCGGCCCCTGCTCGAGGGCCGGATCCGCTCCTGCTACGCCATGACGGAACCCCAGGTCGCCTCGTCCGACGCCACCAACATCGAGCTGCGCATCGAGCGGCACGGCGACCACTACGTGCTCAACGGGCGCAAGTGGTACGCCAGCAACATCTTCCACCCCCATTGCGAGGTGCTGCTGGTGATGGGCGTCTCGAGCCCCGACGGCCTGCGCCACCAGCGCCATTCCACCATCCTCGTCCCCAAGGACACGCCGGGCCTCGAGGTCGTGCGGCCGATGCAGGCCTTCGGCAGCTTCGACTCGCCCGGTGGCCACGGTGAGCTCGCCTTCCGCGACCTCCGGGTGCCCGTCGACAACATCATCCTCGGCGAGGGGCGGGGCTTCGAGATCGCCCAGGGGCGCCTCGGCCCCGGGCGTTTCCAGTACGCCATGACCAACGTCGGGATGGCGCAGCGCTGCCTCGAGCTCATGTGCGCCCGCTCCGAGGAGCGCGTCGCCTTCGGCCAGAAGCTCAGCGAGCAGTCGAGCGTCCGCCAGGACATCGCCCGGTCGCGCTGCGAGATCGAACAGGCCCGGCTCCTGGTGCTCAAGGCGGCCGCGGAGATGGACCGCTCGGGGGCCAAGGGCGCTCGTGACTACATTTCGATGGTCAAGATCATCGGCCCGAGCCTCGCCGAACAGGTCGCCGAGCGGGCCATCCAGATCTTCGGGGCCAAGGGGGTCAGCCAGGACACGCCGATCCCCGGGATCTGGGCCCTCGCCCGGATCATGCGCATCGCCGACGGGCCCGACGCCGTGCACATGTCCCAGCTGGCCAAGCTCACCATCCGCCAGCTGGTCAGCTCGCCGGCCTCCTGAGCATTCGCCCGCCGCGGACCGCGGCGATGCCACGGAATCGGTGACGCGGGGCGAACATGCTGGTCACAGCGCTGTGATTCTCTCCCTGGGCCCGTCGCAGCGAATCGACGTCGAATCGACAGTGACGGCCGGGCCAGCCACGAAGGAGGCTCTGACCAGGGAGAACGCTCATCGCGCGCCGTCGAGCGCAGCGAGTCGGGCCGCCATGCTGACACGTTCGTTAGAGTCGCTCGTGCGTCCGGGCAGCACGCCGGACAGCGCCGGGGGGACGGTCCACCAGCCCGGCCCGCGCGCGCCTCGTGGGGCCCGCCGAGGAGGATGCATGCGACAGGGAGCTCCGAGCAGCATTCGCCGCGAAGGGCTTCGAGGCGAACCTGTACGGCAAGCCCGACGTGTCCTTCCTGTGGCTCGACAGGTGACCCGGCGGGTGTGCCCAGCACACGAATCGCCCAGCTCGTGACTGGAGGAAGAGACCACGATGCGCAAGCGAGACGACCTGCCCTTCCCGATGCACGAGTACGAGCGCCGGCTGCGCGGGCTGCGCGAGCGCATGGACCGGGACGGGTTCGGCACATTGCTGATCACCACGCCCGAGAACATCTGCTACCTCACCGGCTTCGAGAGCCCGGGCTACTTCGCGCTCGAGGCGCTGATCGTGCCCCTCAACGGCGAGCCGGTGATGGTGTCCCGTCGGCTCGAGGCCTCGGGCGTCGAATCCCGCACCTGGATCGAGCACTGCCACCCCTACGAGGAGGAACAGGACCCCGTCGGGCAGGTCGTCGACGTCATCAGGGCGTACGGGCTCACCGAGCAGCGATTCGGGTTCGAGCGGGACGGCTGGTTCTTCACGGCCACCGAGCAGGACCGCCTGTTCCGGGGCTTGCCGGAGACCCGCTTCATCGACTGCTCGGGCATCGTCGAGGAGGGGCGGCTCATCAAGTCGGACCTCGAGATCGAGGTGATGCGCCGAGCGGCCCGCTTCGCGGAGGCGGGGATGCTCGCCGGCATCGAGGCGGTCGGCGAGGGCGTCACGGAGAACGAGATCGCCGCGGAGATCCACCACGCCATGTTCCGGGCCGGCGGTGAGTGGCCGGCGATCTCACCCTTCGTCGCCTCCGGGCATCGAGGCTCGATCGGGCACGCCACCTGGGAGAACCACCGCCTCGCCCCCGGCATGTGCGTCTTCTTGGAGGTGGGCGGCTGCCTCAAGCGCTACCACTCGGCGCTGATGCGGACCTGTTTCGTCGGCGAGCCGCCGGCCTACATCCTCGACGCCGCCCAGACCGTCATCGACGCCCAGCAGGCGTCGATCGATGTGATCAAGCCGGGGATGACCCTCGGCGAGGTCGACGCCGTCAGCCGAGCGGTGATCAGCGAGGCCTGCCCCCGCTTCCTGGGCACCCAGGTCACGAGATCGGCTTACTCGATCGGCATCGCCTTCCCGCCCGACTGGGGCGAGGGCCACATCATGAGCATCCGCCACGAGGACCCCCGCGTGCTGCGCCCCAACATGACCTTCCACAACATCCCCTGGGTGCAGCTCCCCGGCCGGGGAGGGATCGGCTTCTCGGAGACGATCCGGGTCACCGAGGACGGCTGCGAGACGCTCACCCGCCTCGAGCGCCGGCTCTTCGTCAAGTGAGTCAGCGGAACGAACCGCCCGAGCGGCGGAGAGCGGGCAGACAAGTGAACGACTTCCTCTCCGACAACGCCTCGGGGTTGTGCCCCGAGGCGCTCGAGGCGCTGCGGGGCGCGAGCGGCGGGTACCAGGTCGGCTACGGGGCGGACGAGGAGACCGGGCGGGCCGTCGGGCTGTTCCGTGAGCTGTTCGGCGGCGGCACCGAGGTCTTCTTCGTCGCCACGGGCACGGCGGCGAACATCCTCGCCCTGGCCAGTGTCACGCGGCCCTGGGAGCGGGTCCTCTGCGAGGAGTACTCCCACGTCGCCAGCGACGAGTCCACCGGGCCCGAGCGGGTGACGGGCTGCCGGGTGGTCACCGTGGCGGCCGAGGGCCGCAAGCTGTCGCCTGGGGACCTCGAGCGGCGCGACCGGGGCCTCCCCCGAGGGGTCCACCATCCCGCCCCGGGCGCGGTCAGCATCAGCAACCCCACCGAGTTCGGGGAGGTCTACGACCCCGACGAGCTGGCGGCCCTGGCCGAGGCCAGCCACCGGCTCGGCTACCGCCTCCACGTCGACGGCGCCCGGTTGGCCAACGCCGTCGCCCGCCTGGGCTGCGCGCCCCGTGCCCTCGCCGGCGACGCCGGGGTCGACGTCCTGACCTTCGGCGGGACCAAGAACGGGCTCGCCCTCGGGGAGGCCGTGCTCTTCCTGCCGGGCCCGGAGGCCAAGGAGGCGGCGGCGCGCTTCGAGTACCACCGCAAGGGCACCGGCCACCTCCTCAGCAAGCACCGCTTCGTCTCGGCCCCCTTCGCTGCCGTGCTCGAGGACGGCGCCTGGTTGCGGCACGCGGCGCGTGCCAACGCGCTGGCCGGGCGCCTGGCCGGGGGGCTCACCGCGGCCGGGATGGCCCCCCGTTTTGCCACCGAGGCAAACGGTGTCTTCGTACCCTTGCCCGAGCCCGTGCGCAGGGGACTGGCCGAGCGCGGCTGGGCGTTCCACAGCCCCGGTCACCCCGACTGGGGAGTGGCCCGGTTCATGACCAGCTTCGACACCGCCGAGGCACGTGTCGACCAGCTCGTGCGCGACGCGGCCGACAGCCGCGCGGGCGCCGCCGGCGGAGCCGCCACGTAGATGCCCTGACCACCGACGTTGGCCGCGTTCACGCCGCCCGAGGGCCGGTCCGGGCGATCAGGGCGCGCCGCCCTCGCGCGCCCGCTTCGTGTACGTGCCGTCGGTGAGCGCGGCGTACGACCTCGTGACGATCGCCCCGAGGACGTCGAGGTCGACAGCGGTCAGGTCCTTCACGTAGATGCACCCGACACCGGTGGTGTGGGGCCCCAGTCGCTCGAGCAGCTCGGCGTGCGCCCCCACACCATCAGAGACGTACACGGTGGTCGCTGACTTACGCGCTGCGAACCCACCCGCGGGCGCATCACCCTCGCGGCCGCTCTGGTACTTGTAGTGGTACTCGCCGAACCCGACGATGCTTCCCCACATGTGGGGCTCCTCGCCGGTCGTGCGCCGCATCAACTCGATCATCACCTCGGCGTCGCGTCGACGCACCGGCGAGGAGATCGCATCGAGATAGGCAACGACAGCCGACTCCACTGGTTGCATTCTCTCAGCCCGAACGGCTCGTGCACAGGACAAAGCCTGCAGTCGCGGGGCTGGGGCTCGGCCGGGACATCGGGCGATCACCGACAGCTCTGGCTACCCGATCGGGGCCCCTTCGTGAGGTGCCCCGACCCCCTCCTTCAGCCGCCCATGGCCGCGGGGGAGAGGGTACGCAGGGCCGTGGCCGGGTCGGCGCCGAGGGGGAAGAGCGTGAGGATGGGCCTCGTGACGCCGGCGGCCACGTACTCGGCGACGCGGGCGTGGCACGCCTCGGGGCTCCCGGTGATGAACAGGTCATCGAGAACGCGCTCGGGGAGGGCCTCGGCCGCTTCCCGCCGGTCGCCCCGCGCCCAGGCATCCCAGGTCTCGCCCAACAGCTCGCCCCGTCCCAGCCAGGACTGCTGGGCGGCGTAAGCCTCGACGTTGGCGTACACCGCCAGCAGGCGCCGGGCGTCGTGGCTGAACTGCGCCCGGTCGAGGCCGGGGTTCACGTAGATCCGACACGCCACCTCGCCCTGGGGGCCGCAAGCGGCCAGCGAGCGGCGCACGTCGTCAGGTGAGACCCAGTTGAGGATCACGCCGTCGGCCTCCCGCGAGGCGAGGCGCAGCATGTCCGGGCGGAGGGCGGCGAGCAAGACGGGCGGCGGCTGCTCGGGCACGAGGCCGAGGCGGAAGCCGCGCACGGAGAAGGTCTCGAAGTCGGCTTCGACCTTCTCCCCGCTGAACGCCGCCTGGAGGAAGCGGACCGTGTCGCGCATGCGCTGGTAGGGCCGGCTGAGCTCGCCGCCGTTCCAATCCTCGATGATCCGGGGCGACCCGGGGCCGAGGCCGAGGGCGAAGCGGCCGGGGGCGGCATCGGCCATCCCGGCCGCGCTCATGGCCAGGAGCGCCGGCCCGCGTAGGTACGGCGAGACGATGCCGGTGGCGAAGTGGGCCTCGGGCACGGCGGCCGCGCCGATGTGAAGGGGCGCGAAGCCGTCCGGCCCGTCGATCTCACCGCTCCAGAAGCTGGTGAACCCCTGGTCCCACAGCTCCCGGTAGAAGTCGCCCGCGCCGCGCAGCGAGTTGCCGCCGAGGGCGACGCCGACACCGATGTCGAGCCCCCCGCGCTCCGCGGCACGGGCGGCACGCGCTGGCCCGGTCAACGCATGTGGTCGAGGGCCGCCTTGTCCACGACCGCGCTGCGAGCCTGGCCGGGGCGCAGCTTCACATCGCCTGGGGTGCGGTCGAACGGGCTGGGCAGGCCGAGCTCGTCGGCGTACGCCTTGATCTCGGGCATCACGTACTTGGCGGTGAGCTCGAGGCTGCGCTGGCGGTCCTCGTTGGACACCGGGCCCTGGATGCCGAAGAACACGAACGTCCCAGGGCGCAGCACTTCGAGCATGACCCGGGCCTTGGCGATGACCTGGTCCGGCGTGCCGATCATCAGCTGGTAGTTGTCCTGGGCCCGCTGGTAGCCGGCGAGCAGCTTCTGGCGCACCTCGTCGAAGTCGGTGGTCTCGTCCTTGACGCCCTGGTTGGCGGCCATGAGCTTCTCGCGGTTCACGCCGAGCCAGGTGCCGCCGGGCGTCTTGGCCAGGCGCTGGATGGCGGCCCTCGAGTTGTAGCCGGGGGGCAAGGTGTACTCGGGGCGGGAGAAGGCCGTCTGGCCCCCGCCCCAGACGAAGCCCTTGCCGATCTCCTGGGCCTTCTCCTCGGTGTCGGCCACGAAGGTCGGGATGAGGTAGCCGAAGTTCTCCGGACCGGCCTGGTAGCCGAGCTCGGCGGCCTTGTCGGCGTAGTAGTCCCACAGCTCGGTCGTCGGCCCGAGGGCGGTGCCGAGGCCGAGGTAGGGGTAGCCGCGCTCGGCGCACCACAGCACCGTCTCGGGGCTGAGCACGCCGGGGATCATCATCGGCGGGTGCGGCTTCTGGAAGGGCAGCGGCCACGGGTTGACGTGGCGGTAGTGGAAGTGCTTGCCCTCGTAGCGCCACGGGCCGGGCGTGGTCCAGGCCTTCACGATGAAGTCGTGGGCTTCTTCGAACATCTCGCGGTTGTAGGCCG
>WHTX01000011.1 GCA_009377505.1 Acidimicrobiia bacterium | reverse complement strand
CATCCTCGCAGGCGAGGGCGACCCATTGGTCCTCACCCCGGGTCGGGTACACGCCGTGCGGGCTGACGTTGTCGTCGTCGTTGCCCATGCGGGACGGCTCGACCCCGTTCAGTGCGCAGTTCCACAGCGCTGGCGCGAGGAAGTGGCACGCCACCTCGGCGTGGCAGACGTCGATGGCTCTGCTCTGGCCCGTGCGCCGCCGCTGGTGCAGGGCGGCGAGCAGGCCCGCCAGCGCTATCCTCGGTGTGATGTAGTCGGTGTAGGCGTTGAGCGGGGCCGGGGGGCGGTCGGCCCAGCCCGTGAGGTTGTAGAAGCCGGCGATGGCGGCGCCCATGGTCCCGACCCCGGCGAAGATCGACATGGGCCCGCTCTGGCCCATCATGCTGCTGTGTACGACAATGAGGCCGGGGTTGAGCTCGTGTAGCTCCGCGTCTGAGAGGCCGTGGCGTGCCATGACACCGGGCGTGAAGTTCTCGGTGAGCACGTCGGCCCAGCTGACGAGGTCGAGAAGCACCTGCCGGCCGACGGGGTTTGTGATGTCGAGGCCGAGGCTCAGCTTGCCGGCGGCCCCGTTGTTGTAGATGACGGAGTTGTCGACTCCCGGCTGGTCGGCCACGAACGGCCCGACAGTGCGGGCGGCGTCGATGACGCGGCTCGAGTCGATCTTGACAACGGTCGCGCCGTGGTCGGCCAGGACTCGGGTCGACCAGGGTCCTGCGACCGCCCACCCGAGGTCGAGCACCTTGAGACCGCCGAGTGCACGAGCCGGGCCAGGCTCGGTGGGCGCGGCGGGCGCCCCTGTGGCGCGCCGCTCCTGGCTGAGAGTGGTGAGAAGGTCTTGGTGCTCGCCAAGGCGTGGCGCGCGGCCGAGGGGAGCGGGCAACGGGCGATCGCTACGGAAGAGGGCTCCCGGCGTGCGGACACGGCGGCCGTCCACCTCGAGTTCGTCCCAGAAGCCCCGGGCGGCGAGGTGCGGGTTCTCGAGCACCTCGCCGACCGTGAACACCGGTGCCATCAGCAGCTTGCGGTACAGGGCGCCCTCGAGCAGTTCCCCCTTCGTCTTCGACGCGGTGAACCGCTCGAGGCACGCCTGCACTCGCTCGTACTCCGCGACGGGCTCGGTCCCGTCCTCCAGCGCCATGCCGTAGGTGACCCAGTCCTTGTCCCGCGTCGCCTCGTCGCAGAACCCCTCTTCGCACATCCAGCTCATCAGGCGGTGGGTGAAAGCGCCCAGGGAGACCCCGAACTGGATGCCGGCGCACACCCAGCCGTCCTTGGCCGGCCACAACACTCGAAAGCTCATGGCCCCGTAGTCTGTCTTCGCTCCCATGCGGCGGTTCGGCGTCGCTCCGACGGCGTGGGCGAGCACCGCGGACTGGGTGGCCTGCATCGAGGACACCTGGGCGGCGATGTCGACGTGCTGGCCGAGACCGGAGACTTCCCGCTCGGCGAGGGCGACGAGGGCCGCGCCGGCCGCGTCGGCGGAGGCGTTCAGCCAGCTCTGGGGCGCCGAAGGCCGCACGGGGGCCCGATCGGCGTCGCCGGTCGTGTGCATCGCGCCGCTCGCCGCCCAAACCGTGAGGTCGGTGGTGTGCCAGTCGGCGTGCGGTCCGCCAGCGCCGAGACCGTGGATGATCACCGTGACGAGGTGCGGACAGCTGCGCCGCAGGACGGCGAGGTCGACGGCGAGCGCTCCGCTGTCGAGCACAATGTCGGCGTCGGCGGCGAGTCGGGCCACGGCGGCCCGGCCCGCATCGGTGGACGAGTCGACCACCACGCTCTTCTTCCCGCCGTTGTACGCCCAGTGCCACAAGCTGCGCTCGATGTCGGGCCGACCGCCGGCAAAGGGCCGCAGCCGGCGCGACGACGTGCCGCCGGGAGGCTCGACGGCGATGACATCGGCGCCTAGGCGCGCCAGGATCGCGCCCGCGAACTGACCCCGCTCGTCGGTCAGGTCGAGCACCCTGACGTCACTCAACACGGTGTGTTCCCCTCTCGTACGTACGCCGTCGTACCCAGGTTCGCCGGCATTCTCGGCCTCAACGTGGGCGGAAGCTGATGAAGACGAAGCCCTCCTCGACGGGTGCGAGGTGGGCCCGCACCGGCAGGCCGATCGCCAACTCCTCCGGGGCCACGTGCTCGAGAGCGCCGACGACGCGGACCCCCTCGGCAATGTCGACGACCCCGGTGGCGTAGGGCAGGTCGTCGGCCCAGCCCCAGTCGTAGGCGCGGTGCGTCACGGTCCAGGAGAACAGCAGCCCCTGGCCGTCGCTCTGGGCCCAGTCGTACGTCCCGGAGCCGCACGCCGCGCAGTAGTAGCGCGGCGGGTGACGGAAGCGGCCGCAGTCGCTGCAGCGCTGGAGGTGCAGCGCGCCCCCGCTCGCCGCCTCGTAGAACTCGGCGTTGAGCCCGGTCGGGCGGGGGACGTACTTGCGCCCCGCTGCGTTGGGGCCGGTCACGCCGTCCCCTCCTGGCGTTCCTGCGGTCGTCGGGTCCGGCGCGCCATCAGGCAGCTCCCCGAGCGAGGACGGCAAGGCTGCCGTCACCGAGGTCGCCGTAGCCCGTGACCACGCCGACCTCAGCGCCCTCCACCTGGGCGCGACCGGCATCGTGGCGGAGCTGGCGTACCGCCTCGACCACGTGATTGAACCCCCAGCAGTGCCCTTGGGAGAGCAGCCCGCCATGCGTGTTGAGCGGGTAGCGTCCCCCGAGGGAGATGACCGAACCGTCGCCGACGAAGTCGGCGGCGCCGCCCGGCTCGGCGAGGCCGAGCGCCTCGAGCTCTACGAGCACCACATAGGTGAAGCAGTCGTAGATCTGGAGGAAGTCGGCGTCGGTGGGCGACACGCCGGCCATGGCAAAGGCCCGAGGCGCCGCTTCGTGGAGACCGATGCGCAGGGGATCGGCCCGGTTGGTGATGTCGTCGGCGGGGTAGGGGTGGCCCTCAGCGCCGGCGAGGTAGACGACGGGCACGTGGGGCAGGTCCCGTGCCCGTTCGGTCGACGTGAGCACGACGGCGGTGGCGCAGTCCGTCTCGAGGCAGCAGTCGAGCTTGCGCAGCGGCTCGGCTAGCACGGGCGAGGCGAGGTAGTCCTCCATCGTCATCTCCCGGCCGGCCATCAGCGCCCGTTCGTTGAGCTGGGCGTGGCGCCGGCAGGCGAGGGCGATCGCTGCTGCCGCCTCTTCGGGAACATCGTGGAACTGCTTGTAGCGGTTGAGGTAGAGGGCGTAGGACTGGGCGGCCGAGCGCAGCCCGTAGGGCACGAAGAAGTCGGGCAGGATCCCGCTGAAGGAGCCGGGGTCGGGCCCCCGCCGGGGGCGGCGCACGCCGGGTCGAGGCTGGAGCGCCGAGAAGCCGTTCCATCCCATGGTGACGAGCACATTCTTGGCGACGCCGGCGGTCAGGGCCATCGCCGCGCTCTGTAGGGAGGCGGTCATGCTCGCCCCACCCATGTGCACCGTCACCGAGTAGCGCAGGTCGCTGATCCCGAGGTGGGCCGCGATCTCCTCGGCGGCAGCGAAGCCGGGCGGGGGGATGACCCCGTCGACATCCGCCGGAGTGAGCCCTGCATCCGCGATGGCTGTGCGCGAGGCGGCCAGCATGAGTTCGAGGGGCGATTCGTCGGCGCCCCGCACGTAGTCGGTCTCGCCGATGCCGACGAGGGCGGTGGTGCCGGAGAACCCGCTCATGACGTCGCCTTCTGCAGCCCCCGGCCGAGGTAGGCCTCGATGACCCGCTCGTCGCGGCTGATCTCCGCCGGCGTGCCGTACGCGATCTGGCGGCCGAAGTCCAGCACGACGACGTGGTCGCACAGGTCGGACACGAAGCGCATGTCGTGTTCGATGAGCACTTGGGTGATGCCCATCTCCCGCTTCATGCGCACGATGGCTCGGGCCACGTCCTCCTTCTCCTCTCGGTTCATGCCCGACGTCGGTTCGTCGAGCAACAGCAGGCGGGGCTCCGTGGAGAGTGCCCGGCCGATCTCGACGAGCTTCTGCATGCCCCAGGGCAGGTTGGCGACCGCCCGCTTTCGGAGGTGCTCGATCTCGAGGAACTTGATGACCCGCTCCACGGCGAGCCGGTGCCGTGCCTCCTCCCGCCGACCGCGACCCCAGTGGATGGCGGAGGCGAACACGCTGCTGCGCATGTGCAGGTGCCGGCCCAGCATGATGTTGTCGAGCGTCGTCGCGTCCTGGAACAGCTCCACGTTCTGGAACGTGCGCCCGACGCCTCGGCGGGCAATCTCGTAGGGGCGCATGCCGGTGATGGGCGTGCCCTCGAAGAGGATCCGGCCCGACTGGGGCCGGTAGAAGCCGTTGACGCAGTTGAGGAGGCTCGTCTTGCCGGCGCCGTTCGGGCCCACGATGCCGAAGACCGAGCCGGCGGGCACCCCGAAGCTGACGCTGTCGAGCGCCTGGTTGCCGCCGAACGCCAAGCTCACCTGGTCGATCTCCAGTTGGTACTCGCTCGGCTGGGGCAGCCCGGAGGCCGTCACCGCGCCCACCGCCGCGCCTTGCGGTACTGCTTCACGTCGGCGTAGCTCCTCTCTCCGGACCCGTCGCTCGTGCCCAGGTAGAAGTTCTGCACGTCGGCGTGCTCCGTGAGCTCGGCGGGTGTGCCGTCGAGCACGACGCGCCCCGTCTCGAGCACGTAGACGTGGTCAGCGATCTCGAGCGCTGCTGCCGCGTTCTGCTCGACGAGCAGCACGCTGGCGCCTCGCTGGGCGTTGATCTGGCGCACCGCCTCGAGGATGCGGGTGAGGAGCGCGGGCGCGATGCCGAGGGAGAGCTCGTCAGCCAATAGCACGTTCGGCTCGAGCAGCAGCGCCTTGGCGATGGCGAGCATCTGGCGCTCACCGCCGCTGAGGTACCCAGCCAGCTGGCGACGCCGCTTGGACAACACCGGGAAGAGCTCGTCGATGAGCGCCAAGGTGGCGGCGTGGTCCCCCCGATCTTTCGGCACGGGCACGCAGCGCAGGTTGTCCTCCACGCTGAGTGTGGCGAACACCTTGTGCCGTTCGGGGATCAGCACGACGCCCCGCCGGGCGACCACGTGGGGCTTGCGACCCGTGAGGTCCGCGTGGCCGTAGAGCACCGTGCCTCCGGTCACGGCGGCGCCGTCGCCCGGCAGGAACCCGCTCACAGCGCGCAGGGTGGTGGTCTTGCCGGCACCGTTGGCCCCGAGCACGGCCACGACCCGTCCGGCCGGCACGCGCAGGGACACCTCCTGGATGGCGACGGCGACCCGGTTGTACGTGACCACGACCCGGCGCAACTCGAGGTCGGCGACCTGTCCAGCCGGCCGCGGCGCTGGCGGCGCCGACGAGGTGGCCGATGTTGCCTCCGGCGCACCGATTGTGCCCAGCTCAGCTGCCATCGCCCACGGCTCCTTCCCGACGGAACGGCCACAGCCGCAGGTAGGTGGTCACACGGCCCCAGAGGGCGACGAGCCCGCGCGGCTCAACGAGGAAGAAGAGCACGATGGCGGCGCCGTAGAGCGCGGCCTGGATGTCGAAGACGTCGCGGTGGAGGATGTCCGCGCCGGGAGCCGATTCAGGGACCCGCTTGACGACCTCCTGCACCATGTAGGGCAGGCCGATCACGAACGCCGCCCCGAAGTACGACCCGAGGACGGACCCCATGCCGCCGATGATGATCATCGCCACGTATTGCACCGCGAGGTGGAACGTGAACGCGTCGGCGTCGACGACCTTGAGGTAGTAGGCGAAGAGGGCTCCCTGGAAGCCGGTGAGGAAGGCGCTCACGACGAAGGCGAGGATCTTGTAGGAGCTGACGTTGATGCCGATGATCTCGGCCGCGATGTCCCGATCGCGGATGGCCATCCACGCGCGCCCGTAGCGGCTGCGCAACAGGTTCGTGACGAGGAGCGCCCCTGCTGCCGAGCAAGGCACGAGGAGGTAGTACCACGACGTCGGCGAAGACAGCCGCACGCCGAAGAGCGACGGCGTGGGCATGAGGAAGCCGACCGCGCCCGCTTCGGCCGCCTGGTACCGCCGCACGATGTACACGACGATGTAGTGCAGCGCCAGGGTGGCGATGAGCAGGTACAGGCCCCGCAGGCGCAGGGCTGGGACGCCGACGACTGCGCCGACCGCCGCCGCCACGACGGCCGAGAGCGGCACGACGACGAGGAACGGCACACCGTGCCCGCTACCGAAGTAGGCGGCGGAGAAGGCCCCGATGGCGAGGAACGCGGCCGACCCGATCGACACCTGGCCCGCCACGCCGATCAACAGGTTGAGGGCGAGCGCCCCGAGCGTGGCCATCGCCACGAGGTTCAACACGGTGACGACGAAGCCGCTGGCGAACGCCGGCACGACCAGGACGACGCCGATGAGGGCGAGGGCAGCCAGCTTGCGGGTCCTCGTGTCGGCGATCACCATGTCTGCCAGGTACGACCGCTTGAGGTAGTCGGACGGTACGAGCGCCATCAGCTCGTACCCCCTCGGGTGGGGCGGCGCGCTCGTCGCATCAAACCCTCCGGATCTCGGGTGTGCCGAAGAGCCCATAGGGCCGCACGGCGAGGGCGACGAGGAGCACCAGGAACGCGGCCATGTCCTTGATGTCGCCCCCCCACTGGGTCACCGCGGCGGTCTCGATGAAAGCGACGACGACCGAGCCGATGAGGGCACCGCCGATGCTGTCCATGCCCCCGATGAGGGCAGGCGCGAGCCCGCGGAGGCCGAGGGCCACGGCCGAGGGGGCCAGGATGTTCGAGAAGGAGTAGCTGAGCCCGGCGAGCGCCGCCGCGCTCACGGCCACGGCGAAGGCGATCACGAAGATCACGTCGACGTTGATGCCGCGCTGGCTGGCGAGCAGCGGGTTCTCGGCGGTGGCGCGCATCTGGATGCCGCGCTTGGACAAGCGCAGGAAGGACATCAGCGCGCCATAGACCATGAGGGCGACGGCTATGGTTATGATGCCGAAGGTCGTGATGACGGCATCGCCCGGCAGTTGGTAGGTGTTGTTGTCCATGGGGGGTGTGAGCACCCGCGATTGGGCTCCCCATATGATGGTCATCGCGCTCGTCATGATGATCGACAAACCGAGCGTGACCATGATGGGCGAGAACATCGGTTGGCCTGCCAGGGGCCGCAGCGTCCCGAGGTAGACGAGGGCGCCGAGAGCGGCGATCATGAGCAGCGCGATGGGCAGCGCCAACCAGAACGGTAGCTCCAACTGGATCGATGTCCAGAAGAAGAAGTACGCGCCGAGAACAAGGAACTGGCCGGTGGCGAAGTTCAGGATGCCGGTCGCCCGGAAGATGAACACCCAGCCGAGGGCCACGAGGGCATAGGTGCTGGCAAGCACGATCGAGCTCACGAGCACGTCGGGCAGCACGTCGAAGCTCATCCTCGCCCTCCTCCTGCGCGGCCCGCGGGGCCGGCTGCGGCGGTCGCGTACATGTCGTCGATGAGTGCCATGTACTTCCTCGTGATCGAGTGGCGCTTGATCGTCCTGGTGGCCGTCACCTCGTCGCCCGCGGCAGGGTCGAGCTGGTGGGGGAAGGGGCGGTGGGCGGCGACCGGCGGCAGGGCGCGCTCAGCAAGCACGGTGTTGAGCCGCACGATCTCCTCGCCGACGAGCTGCTGCACCGATGCGTTCGCCACGAGGCCTCCGTAGCTCGAGAAGGTGATGCCCCGCCCGCGGGCCCACTCGGCGGTCGCACGGACGTCCACCTCGACGAGGGCGCTCACTTGGTCGCGTCCGTCTCCGCAGGCGACCGCTTCACGAATGAACGGGCTCGACCGCAGGACGACCTCAACGTCATTGGCCGAGACGCGGTGCCCGCCGATCTCCATCACGTCGCCCTTGCGGTCCCGGACACGGAGGCACCCATCGGCCATGAGTTCGGCCTCGTCGCCCGTGGCGAACCAGCCCTCTTCGTCGACAGCGCGGCCGGGCCCGCGGTAGGCCTCGAAGAGGTTGGGGCCCCGCAGCAGCAGCTCACCATCGGGCGCGGCGCGGGCCTCGATCCCGGCGAGAACGTCGAGTGGTGCCCCCGGCGGCGAGGTCGGCGAGCGCTGGAGGGCCACGATCCCCGCGGCCTCGGTCAGAAGGTACGCCTCGACCAGCCGCACCCCCCAGAGCTCCCAGCGCTCGGCGACCTCGGTGGGCAGCGGCGCACCGACCGCGAAGACCCGATCGAGCCGTGAGTACCCGAACTTGTCGAGGACGGGCCGGCACACCACCCAGTAGGCGGCCCAGGAGGCTAGCCGGCTGGGCGGAGAGGGGTTCGCTCCGTGCCACCGCCTGTTCACGTCTCGGCGCCGGGCGCGCATGCCGAGGCGGTAGACCGCCCGCTCGAGCCGACCGCTCCGTTCCATTCCCACAGCCACCTGCCGGGCGGCCGCGGCCCATTCCCCGGGGGGCCCAATGGCCAGCGTCGGCCGGACCTCGATGATCGCCTGCCTGGCCGTCTCGGCGTCCTCGGGAAGGTGGGCGATGCTGCCGTGGAGGATGGGGTCGTGGACGATCAGCTGGCGCTCGGCCACGTAGGCGAGCGGGAGATGGGACACGGTGCGCTCCGCGCGCATGGAGCTTCTCGCCGACGTGACGGACGCAGCCCAGGACAGCACGAGGTTGCGGGACGACAAGACGACGCCCTTGGGAGGGCCGGTCGAGCCAACGGTGTAGAACACACCGACGGCGTCGTCCGGCCCTGCCTGGGATGCGATCTGTTCCCAACCGGTGCCGTCACGGTTGGCGGCGGCGTCGCCGACGTTCTCCACGTCGGCGTAACTCGAGATGCAGACGTCCTCGTACCCCTCGACGCCTCGGGCGTCGATGACGACGACATGCTCGAGGGCGCCGTAGCCAGCCTCGGCCAGGTGGTCCACCGCCTCCTGGTCACCGGCGATGAAGGCCCGGGACCCGCTGTCCGCGAGGACGTGGGCCAGCTCGGCCGGCGGGGCGGTGGGGTAGACACCCACCGTGAGCGCACCGAGGGACTGGACCGCAACATCGGCGTAGAGCCACTCCGGCCGGACGTCGGCCATGATGGCCACCCGGTCGCCGCGCTTCACACCGAGGGCGGAGAGCCCGAGGGCGAACCGCTCGACGCAACGCCGGTAGACCGACCACGTCACGTCCTGCCAGATGCCGAGGTCCTTGTAGCGGAAGGCGACGTCCCCTCCAGACCCGTGCGTACGGTCCAGAAAGTGTCGGACGAGGGGCGTCGCCGCCAGCACCGCCGGACCTGCCCAAGTCGGCTGGGCGCCCCCCGCCGTAGCTGCCCGGCCTCTGCCCGGGCGCCCGCTCAATGCGGTCGCCCCTGCGCCGATGGCTGCCGACGGGTCGCCCGGCCCGCTCCCGTCCATGCTCACCGGCTCGCGGCCTCGGCATCGATCCAGTCCGACACCGGCGCGGTGTGGCCCTCCTCTGGGTCCCAGATGAACATCTGGGCGCTTGAGACCAGCTGGTGGTCCTCGGGGCCGAAGCTGAGGGGGCCGGACAAGCCGCCCGTGTCGAGCTCGGTGATGGTCTCGAGCGCGTCACGGAACCCGGCGCGGTCGCAGCCCTCGCCGCAGGCCACCAGCGCCTCCTCAATCAGCTGGCCGAGTACGTAGCCACGGGTGAAGTAGGTACTCACCATCTCGTCGGCGAGGCCGCTCTCCTCCGCCTGGGCGGCCATCTCGGACGCCACCTCGTCCGTGGGCCAGACGAACGAGCGCGGGGCGTAGAAGTCCGCGTCATTGACCTGTTCGAAGGCCGGCTCATCGGAGCCGGCGTAGGTGTTGATGATCGGCTTGTCCATGCCCCGCTGGCGGAGCTGGCCGACGAAGGGCGGCACATCGGTGCTACCCACGAGCGTCAGAACGACGTCGGGCTCAGCGCGGGCGATCGAGGCCATCTGGGCGGAGAAGTCCGTGTCGCCGATCGTGTAGACCTGGTCGTCGACCTCGGTCCAACCCATGTCCTGCAACTTCGAGGAGACGTACTCGCGGAACTCCTTGGACGCGGCGGTGTCCACCGTGAACATGGCTACCTTCGGCGCGTCGATGCCCTCCTCCTCCATGAGGCCCTCGGCGAAGTCCAGCTGCACCTGGGCCGAGGCGGTGTGGGCGAGGTTCGAGGCGAAGAAGAAGCTCTGGGGCGGGTAGACGAGCGCGTCCGGTACCCCGCCGGCGACAAGGGCGACGCCGAGCTCCTCGGCCAGAGGTGCCTGGGCTGCGGCGTGCGAGCTGACGGAGGAGCCGAAGATGGCGAGGCTGTCTCCGCCCGCGAGCTGACGGAAGCCCGTCACGGCGGCCGAGGGATCGGTGCGGTCGTCGACAACGTCGAGCTCGACCGGTCGGCCGGACACCCCGCCGCGAGCGTTGAGGCCATCCACGTAGGTCTGCAAGCCGGCCAGACCGGTGGCGAGGTAGCCCGGGCCCGCCGGGCCAGTCTGGGAGTCGATCCAGCCCATCACGAACGGGTCACCGCTGGCGGTGGTCTCTCCTCCGGCCGAGGTGGCGCCTGCACCGCCCGCCGTCGTGTCGCTGCTCGACGAGCCGGAATCGTCACCTCCGCAGGCCGCGGCCGCGAGAGCGCCGGCGACCATCACGCCGGCCCATCGCCAGCTGCGCCGCGCGCGGCGCCTGGCAGCGTCATCGAGATCAGAACCACGTGTCTCGCTCAACATCGCTTCCCCCCAGCAATCACGGTTCAGGTGCACGGACTCGGTCGCGGCTCGGCCACGCCGGCCTCCTCATGGACGGGTGCAGGCCTCACGATTGCGGGATCTCCGCAGCGGCAAGGCGCTCTCGGTCGACGACGGCATGACGGGAGTCGCCGGGGCGGAGCTTCACCGAGCCCGGAGCGCGCTCGGAGCCGTCGGCGAGCCCGAGCTCGGACGCGATGGTCCGCACCTCGGGGAGCACCACCTCACCGGTGAGCTGCAGGCTGCGCATCCGGTCGGCGTCAGACACTTCGCCGCCCTGGACGGCGAACATGATGAGGGCGCCGGGCCGCAGCACTTCGAGGATCGTCCGGATCTTCGGCAGGACGGAGTCCGGCGTGCCCACCACCAGCTGGTAGTTGGCCTGCTGCTTCAGGTAGCCGCTCTGCAGGCGCGCCTTGATCGCGGCCTCATCGACCTCGCTGGTGGCGCGGCTATCGGTCAGCTGCTCCCGGAGCCGGTCACGACTGACACCTAGCCAGGTCCCTCCGGGCTGGGTCGCCAGTCGCCGGATCGCGGTCTTCGAGTTGTAGCCGGCCGGCAGGGTGTGCTCGGGGCGCGAGAATGCCCCGCCGCCGCCACCCCATACGAACCCCGCGCCCACCTCCTGTGCTTGCTCCTCGGTGTCGGCCACGACGACGGGTACGAGGTAGCCGAAGTTCTCCGAGCCCGCCTGGTAGCCGAACTTGGCGGCGACGTCCGCATACATGTCGTACATGTCGCAGGTCATCGAGAGCGCCGTGCCGAGGCCGACGTAGGGGTAGGCGCGCTCCGCCGCCCAGGCGATCGTCTCGGGGCTCAACAGCCCCGGGATCCACATCGGCGGGTGGGGCTTCTGGTAGGGCAGCGTCCAAGGGTTGACCATGCGAAAGTGGTAGTGCTTGCCCTCATATCGCCAAGGTCCGGGACGCGACCACGCCTGGACGATTATGTCATGCGCCTCCTCGAACATCTCCCGGTTAAGGGCCGGGTTGATGTTGTTGAAGAACTGCTCGGAGCCCGAACCCCTGACCCATCCCGAAATCAACCTTCCCTCGGAGATTAGGTCGATGGTCGCGAGCTCCTCCGCCATCCGCAGTGGGTTCTTGCTCGGCAGCGCGTTGCCGATGAGCACGATCTTCGCCGTGGTGGTGATGCGGGCGAGGATCGCCGCTTCGAGGTTCATCACACCGCCCATGCAAAACGGCGTGCCATGGTGCTCGTTGAGGGCGATGCCGTCGAAGCCGAGCGCCTCGGCGTAGAGCATCTCGTCGAAGTAGTAATTGTAGAGGCGAGACCCCTTGATGTGGTCAAAGAGCCTGTTGGAGGTGCCGAAGAAAGCACGGTTCCTTAAGATCTCGCGTTCCTCGATACCGCGGTACGGGCGCTCGGTAAAATACACGATCTGCATGTCGACCTCTGGGCGGAGCGGGTTCAGCTGCCGAGGAAGTCGGAGACTGCCCTCAGGACTCGGTTGGGCTCGATCTCCGAGCAGTGGCCGCATGCCCGGGATCTCGACGACGGTGGCGTTGCGGACGGCGTGGGTCTTGGGGCCTCGATGGAACTCCTCGGGACGACGAGGTCAGTACGTCCATGAGCCGTGGTTGGGCTAGGCCAGGACGCGCTCGACGAGGACGAATGGCGACATCCATCCGTCAGTTCAGCACACTGAACCGGACGTCCCCCAGGCTCCGCACCGCAGTGCGAGGTAGCTGGTTCCCCCTCGTCTCCACCTTCCCCAGGTGGGTACCGACCGGTCGGTAGGTGGCATTGTGCCGTGCCCCATAGCGTCCGTCAACCGCGACACGGTCCGGGCCGAGGGTGACCTCGCCGATGCGGCGGGCGCACCGAGGAACGACGTTGTCATGGTCCACTCTCGATGGTTGCGCCTGGGCGGCCCAGTTCCGATGCGCCTCTTTGGCGACGACCGTCCACACGTTCAGTGGCGCGCGCTATCCAGGCGTTCGCTTCCTCATGTTGGGCACCCGGGGAGTCGGCGGCGTCGTCGGCCGCAGCCATGATGCCCATCACATGTTCGGCCCACTCGCTCTATGGTGACGCCATGAGTGCCCTTATTGCCGTCATGCGATGCGAGACACGATCGTGAATTCGGCACCAGGCGGCCCCGAAAAAGGTCGGCGGTTTGTTCCGAGATGTCCCACCTCTGCCATCTGCGCGACGAAGGATGTCGAGGTTGTCGCATACATCGACTGACACTGACGTCGAGTCTGGCTCCTCCCGAGTCCAATGGCCTTATGAGAGCGCCAAGACCGCCGGCTGGTCGATGATCCCGGGATGAGGACCGTCGACGTAGCGAGGCCGCCGGTGTCGATGGCGCCGCCGAAGACGTAGCGGAACAGCAGCGGCGGCGGCAGCAGCATCACCAGCTGCACGAGGGCAACGCGACGACGAGAGGCGGCTCGCGCGAGGCTTGGTGGGCGGCCATCGACGCGGCTGTCCGCGACGACCTCAGTCCAGGTCAGGTGGTGGGGCTTGGGTGCGGTCCAGGGCCACGGCTCTCACGCTGCCGCCCCCGTGCTCAGCTCGTCGGTAGGGTCGGCTTCGGCGAGGCGTCCGGTCAGTCTGAGGAACACGTCATCGAGCGTCGGTTCCTTCGGCTGGGACCGCTCGACCGGGCGACCTTCGGGACGACGTTCGACGGGTGCTACGTGCCACCAGCCACGCGTTCGCGACGCCGCGTGGGAAGCGCCCCACCGGGCGATGATGGTCGCCGTCCAGGACGACCCGGAACTCGCGGCACGACGATAGAGCGCCTGATCCGGCCGTCCATGGACGATGTCAGGGCCAGGCTCGCGGCCGCCCGGGACCGCGGCAGGTTCGCGCCGACATCGATCTCGACCTCGCGATGAAACTACTGCTCGGGGCCTGTGTTGCACCGGTAGCTGCTCCGCACCACCGGGCGGGGCGCATTGCACCCGGAGTACGTGGTGCACCGGAAGAACGTTGCCGAGCGGGCAGACGGGCCGGACGAGGACGCCGGCCCGTCTGCTCGAGGCGCTTGCTCAGTCGGCGACGAGCTCGGCCTGCCGCTGGGGCTCGATGTCGTACTCGTCGAGGTCGACCTCACGGGTCATGTCGAAGAAGTCGACGTTGCGGAACGGCGAGTTGATCACGATGCGGCCGCGGTCGTTGCGGTAGTAGGTCGACATGCCGGGGTGGGTCCACACCATGTTCTCGTGCTCGGCGTCGACGACCTCGTTGTACCGTCGGCACACGTCCTCGCGGACCTCGACCGCGCCCAGGCCCTGGTCGGCCATCTTGGCCAGCATGTCCATGATGTAGCGCACCTGCATCTCGACCACGAAGATGAGGCTGCCGCCGTGGCCGGGCTGCAGGTTGGGGCCGTAGAGCACGAAGTAGTTCGGGAAGCCCGGGACCACGGTGCCCATGTAGGCCTGGGCATTGTCGTCCTCCCACGCCTCGCGCAGGGTCTGCCCGTCGCGGCCGACCGTCTCGTAGGTGTTGACGACCCGGAGCACGTCGAACCCGGTGGCGAGCACGAGCGTCTCGGCCTCGCGGGGGATGCCGTCGACGGTGACGATGCGGTTCGGCTCGATGTGGTCGATGCGGTCGTCGACCAGCTCGACCTTCGGGTTGCGCAGCATGCGGTACCAGCCGTTGTCCATGAGCATGCGCTTGCCGAAGGGCGGGTAGGTGGGCAGCACCTTGGGCAGCAGCTCGTCGGCCTTGTCGCCCAGCTCCTCGGTGACGTACTTGGTGAAGTAGGCCCGGTGGGCATCGTTCTGGGCGTTGAGCGAGCGCTCCGGGTGCTCCCAGTTCGGGTCCTTGTGCAAGGCCGAGTGGATGCGGTCGTTGAACGTCCACCCCAGGCGAACCCGGTACCAGGCGCGGTACAGCGGGCACTCGCGGAACAGGAAGCGCAGGGCGTCGGGCACCGGCTTGCGGAACTGCTCGAAGGGTGCCGCCCAGTGGTTCGACCGCTGGTAGATGGTGAGCGACTCGACGTCGTCCTGGATCTCCGGGGCGATCTGCATGCAGCTGGCGCCGTTGCCGATGATCGCCACCCGCTTGCCGGCGATGCTCTTGTCGTCGGGCCAGCGGGCGGAGTGCCACCGGTCGCCGGCCCAGCTGTCGAGGCCGGGGATGTTCGGCTCGACCGGAGGGTTGAAGAGCCCCGCCGCGCTGATCACGGCGGTGGCCTCGCGTACCTCGGCGTTGCCCTTCGCGTCACGCGTCTCCACCGACCAGGACTGGGCGGCCTCGTGGTAGGTGATGCGCTCGACCGCGGTGTCGAAGGTGATGTACTTGCGCAGGTCGAAGTGGTCGGCGACGTGCTCGAGGTAGCCGTGCAGCTCGTCGCGCAGGCAGAAGTACGCGTTCCAGTCGTACTCGGCGAAGGAGAACGAGTAGAGGTGGTTCGGCGTGTCGACGCCGGCGCCCGGGTACTTGTTCTCCCACCAGACGCCGCCGACCTCGGGGTTGCGCTCGATGATCTCGAAGGGCACGCCGGCGGCCTGCAGGTTGACGGCCGTGCAGATGCCGGACACGCCGGCGCCGATGACCAGGACCTTGAAGCCCTCGGGCACGGCGATCGGCTCGGCCAGCAGCGACTTCGTGCCGAGCTGGGCGGCGGTGAAGGACCCGTACTCCTCGGGCACCCGCTCGCCCATGGCGACGCTGAGCATCTTGACCAGCAGCTCCTCGGAGGGCTCGGAGATGGCCACCGGCCGCCCGGCCCGCCAAGCGAGGATCGCCTCGAGGGCCGCGTCGCGGACCTCGGCCTGGTGCTCGGGGGCGAGCCCTCCGCTGTCGTTGTCGCCCATGCCCGACTGGCGCTTCGGCCGGTACGGCTCCTCGAGCCAGTGGAGCTCGCCCGTGAGCTGGACGAGCACCATCAGCAGCGTCGGGATGTTGGCGCTGGCCACCGCATCGGTGAACTGCTGCTCGTCTGCTCCGGATGCCGTCGTGTGGGCCACGGGTTCCCCCTCGGAGGTTGAATCGGCGCTCATTTCTCCTCTGATCCTCGCGCGCGCAGGGACATGGCGGCGAGCGGGTCGCGTGGCGCGGGCCGGCAGGCGCCCCGCGCGCGGCCTGAACGCGGCGAACGTTGGTGGGCATGGCACTAGGGTCCGGGGCCGTCCGGGCCGGTGCGATCGTCGGGGGCGATCGCACCTGAGACAGCCCGCCCTCGGGGGAGGACCGATGGTCTCGCGCACCTTGGCCGCAGTCGTGCTCGTGGCCGCCGTCAGCGCCGCCACGGCGTGCGGCGGTGACGACAGCGAAACGTCCGGAGGCGCGGCGACCAGCGCAGGGAAGGTGGACTCGACGTCGTCGACCGCCGCCGGTGTGGGCGGGACGAACGACGGGCCAGCCTCCATGGAGGCGTGGGAGGCGCTCTGGGCCGAGGAGCGGGCCGCCGTCGTCGCTCGGATCGAGGAGAACGGCTGGGGCAAGTCGGCCGACGGGACGCAGCTGACGGGGCCCGAGGGCTTCACCATCGACCTGTCCGCCTGCGCCGCCGGCTGGAGCGACACCGAGGGGCTGACCGACACGGAGATCAAGATCGGCTATCCGCTGCCACAGTCGGGCCCGGCGGCCGAGTCGGGCGGCCTCGGCTACTCCCAGGAGGCGCTCTTCGCCCACTACAACGCGCAAGGCGCGTTCACCGACGTCAACGGCAAGACCCGCAACGTCACGATGTTCCTGCGCGACGACGCCTACGACGCGGCCCGCACGATCCCCCTCGTCGACGAGCTGATCGACTCCGAACGGGTCTTCGCCATCGAGACGACCGGCTCGCCCAGCACCCTGCGCACCTACGAGAAGCTGAACCAGCGCTGCATCCCCCAGGTCCTGCCGGGGAGCGGGCACCCGGCGTTCGGCGACCCGGTCAACCACCCGTGGACCACGACCAGCTCGATCAACTACGCCACCGAAGCCGTCCTGTGGGGCACCTTCCTCGAGGAGCGCCTCGACGAGCTCGGCGGCCAGGCCAAGATCGCCGCGCTGCGCATCAACAGCGACTTCGGCGCCTCCTACCACGCTGCGCTGACCGCCTACCTCGAGACCTCCGAGCACAAGGACGACATCGAGTACGTCTCGGAGACGATCGAGCCGACGGCGGCGACGGTGAAGGACGAGATGACCACCCTCGCCGCCGGGTCGCCCGACATGTTCATCGCCATGACGACGGGGTCGTCCTGCAGCCAGATGGTCAGCGAGGCGGCGATCAACGGCATGAAGGAGGACGTGCCCTACAAGTTCCTCAGCTCGGCGTGCAAGGTCACGACCCCGGTCCAGGACCTCGGCGACGCCTCCGACGGCTGGTGGACCGTCGGAGGCGCCCTCAAGGACGTAGACGTCGAGGCCTACGACGACGATCCCTTCGCGGTGGCCGCCCGCCAGTGGGTCGCCGATATCGACCGTGAGGTGAGCCAGTCCTACAACCTCGGCCTCTACTACGGTTGGACGCTGGCCCAGGGCCTGCAGATCGCCGGTCAGCTCGACGGCGGCCTCACCCGCAGCAACCTGATCCTGGCGCTGCGCAGCATCGACATGACGAACCCGATGCTGGTCGGGGGCCTGAAGGTCAAGATGGACGGCAACGCCGACGCCTTCATGCTCGAGGGCTCCGACATCTCGTACTGGAGCACCGACGAGCAGGCCTGGGTGCAGGACAGCATCGTCGAGCTCGACGTGCAGACCCCCAACTGCGCCTGGGACCAGTCCGAGGCGCGCTGCCGCTGAGCCGGTGCGGGCTCACCTGAAGGCAGGCATGACCTCCTCGGCCAGCAGGCGGGCGTTCTCGGAGATGTAGCCGGCCGGGCAGCCCTGGGCGAAGATGACCGTGCGAGCGCCGGCGTCGATGTAATCCTGGATGCGCGCTCGGCACACGTCGGGGGAGCCGGCGATCGCGTACTTGCCGACGAGGTCGGTGAAGTCCTGGTTGTAGGTGGTGGACAGCACCTTGTTGGCCATCTGCAGTGCTGTGTCGCGGTCCTCGTGCACGCATGTGAACGCGAACGCCGCGCCCCGAACTGATCCCGCCGGTCGGCCGGCGTCCTCGGTGAACGCGGCGATCTTCGCCATCGAGTCGGCCAGCATCTCCGGTGTGTACATGTAGGGCATCCAGGCGTCGCCGTAGCGGGCGGCGCGTTGCATCGCGCCTTCCTTGCGGCCCGAGACCCAGAAGGGCGGCCGCTCCTTGGACCTGGGGGCGATCGTGATGCCGGACAGCGAGGTGAAGCGGCCCTCGAAGGAGACCTTGTCCTCGGTCAGCAGGCGGTCGATCACCTCGAGCGCCTCGTTCGTGCGGGCGCCGCGTTCCTTGACGGGCACGCCGACCGCGTCGAACTCCCGGGGGTTCTCACCACCGATGCCGATGCCGAAGCAGTACCGGCCGTGGCTGATCACGTCGAGCGTGGCGATGAGCTTGGCGAGCAGCGCTGGCGGGTAGAGCGGCACCAGCACGATGCCGCTCAGCAACCGGATCCGCTCGGTGACCGCAGCAGCCGCCGACAACGAGATCAGCGTGTTCGGCGTCGGCCCGTGGAAACTGATGTGCTCACCCGTGAGCAGATAGTCGAACCCGAGCGACTCGGCGAGGTGCGCCTCGGCCCGGACCTCCTTCAACAAGCGCATCGAGAGCCCGAACTCGACACCGTCCGACTGATCGCGCATGGTCCCCCCAGGTCGCTGACGTCACTCCAAGCCCCAATCTTTCATTCGAGCTCGCTCGAGCTGGTCAGGCAATTGCCCGCATCGCTCGCCCGGGCCAGCTGCCGTCCTGGTCAGGGGCCTGGCCGCGAGCCTCATGAAAAGATCAGGGCAAGCATCCCACCCCGAGGCCGAGGCCGAGGCACGCCGGCGAACCCTACCTCCGCATCGCGCCCGGCCCGGCAGGTGGCGCTGACAGTATGTCAAGGTGACGTGAATGGCGGTTCGGCGAGTTGTAGGGTCCCCGCTCTGCAGGCCGTACCCCCCCCACGACGGGCCTGCAGGGGAGAACGTCATGAGGACACGTGTCCTTGGCTGCGGCGCGCTCGTGCTGGGCCTCATCGGTGTCACGGCGTGCAGCTCGGACGGGACCGACGACAGCGCGAGCACGACGGCGCAGACGGCCACCACGGCGGCGCCGGCCAGCACCGCGGCCCCGGCCACCACGGCAGGCGACGGGCCCGCCGACCAGCCCACCTCGATGGAGGGGTGGGAGGCGCTGTGGGCCGAAGAGCGCGCCGCCGTCGTCGCCCGCATCCAGGAGAACGGCTGGGGCGTGAAGGAGGACGGTTCCCAGCTCGTCGGGCCGGGCGGCTTCACGATCGACCTCGCCCGGTGCCCTGCGAGCTGGAGCGACACCGAGGGCATGACCGACACCGAGGTGAAGATCGGCTACCCCGTCGCCCAGTCGGGCCCGAACGCCGAGGCCGGCGGCATCGGCCGGGCGCACGACGCGTTGTTCCGCCACTACAACGAGCAGGGCGTCTACACCGACGTCAACGACAAGACCCGCCAGGTGAGGATGCTACTGCGGGACGACGCCTACGACCCGGCCCGCACGATCCCCCTCGTCGACGAGCTCATCGACTCCGAGAAGGTCTTCGCTGTGGAGACGTTGGGCACGCCGAGCACGTTGCGCACCTACGACAAGCTCAACGAGCGTTGCATCCCCCAGCCCCTCGTGGCGTCCGGCCACCCTGCCTTCGGCGACCCGGTCAACCACCCGTGGACGACGGCGAGCTCGATCTCTTACTCGACCGAGGCGGTCATCTGGGGCGTCTTCGTCGAGCAGCACCTCGACGAGCTCGGCGGGAAGGCCAAGGTGGCGAGCCTGCGGATGAACAACGACTTCGGCGCCTCGTACCACGCCGCCCTCGAGGCGTACTTCGCCGACTCCCCCCGCAAGGACGACATCGAGTACGTCTCCGAGTCCTTCGAGCCCGCGGCGGCGACGCTGAAGGACGAGATGACGACCCTCGCCGCCGAGGACCCCGACGTGTTCATCGGCATGAGCACCGGGTCGACGTGCACGCAGTTCGTGACCGAGTCGGCGTTGAACGGCATGAAGGAGAGCGTCGACTACAAGTTCATGAGCTCGGCGTGCAAGGCGACCGGGCCGGTGACCCGGGACGTGGTCGGCGAGGACTCCGACGGCTGGTGGAGCGTGGGCGGTGGCCTCAAGGACGCGCTGACCGAAGAGTACGACGACGACCCGTTCATCGTCGCTGCCCGGGAGTTCATCGACGAGGCTGGCTACGAGCTCACGCCGTCGTACAACCTCGGCCTGTACTACAGCTGGGCCCTGAGCCAGGCGCTCCAGATCGCCGGCCAACTCGACGGCGGCCTGACCCGCACGAACCTCATCCTGGCGCTGCGCAGCCTGGAGATGACCCACCCGATGCTGCTGCCCGGTATCACCTTCAACATGGACGGCAACGAGGACGCCTACCTCGTGGAGGGCTCCGACGTCTCGTACTGGGACGCCGAGCAGCAGACCTGGGTGCAGGACAGCATCGCCGACCTGCCCGGCCGCACACCCCTGTGCGCCTGGGACCAGGCCGGCTCCCGCTGCGGCTGACGCCGTGGCCCGACCCCGGTGCGGCGCGCCGTGGTGAGCGCGCCAGGCCTCTGACCGGCCCGTTCTGGGTGCACCCCTGCCCGCTGGGCGGCATCAGGTGCACCCAGGACGCCTGTCGCTAGCCGGCCGGCAGGCTCGCCCCCGTTCTCGGTCGGATCTCTCTCACATGCGAGGCGCTGCCGACCGAGAACAGCTCGAGTGGCGCCCGGCCCCCGGCCGGCCGGGGCCGAGCGCCCTCGCACCGGGCGGCGCGATGACTTGGCGGCCGTTCACCCGGGGGCGTCGACGGGCTCTGGGGCATGTACCAGTGGCTCGACCGGGCGCTGAAGGGCGGCAATGACGGGACCGGTTCGTGGTTCCGCCGTCACGACGAGTACCCGGACCGATGACCGGCCACATCGGAGGAGCGCCGATCGAGGAACTGCTGGTCCCGTTCCTGGCGAGCAGCGGGACGCTGCTGCTGCTCGCCGCCAAGGCCACGTTCAGCAGGGCGGCGAAGCGGGCAAGGCCCCGCCGCTAGGCGCTGGTGCGAGGGCGGCTGGCATCAGCAGAACCGGGTTCGTCCGTGCCACAGGTTCGGGCCGGTCCGGAGCCCGTTCCTGGGGCGCGTGCACCACACCCGGCCTCGACGACGTCGTAGGCCAGAAGGCGGCGCCCCAGCGACGATCGGTCGACATGGACGGTGCGGACGGGCTCGATCACGTCTGCGCTTCGCCAGCGATGACCGCGCCGGCGCCGTGGGGCCGGCCGCGCTGGGGCAGCGGGACCTCGCCAGCGACGCAGGTCCCGTGCCCGGGGGCCGAGGTGATGCGGGCGTTGCCTCCCATCGCGCTGACCCGGTCGGCGATGTTGGCCAGCCCGGCGCCGGCTCGGGCCCGGGTCGGGTCGAAGCCGGCCCCGTCGTCGCGCACGGAGAAGCGCAGCCGGTCGGGTCGGGTCCGCTCGCAGCGGATGGTGATGACCGCGTCGGGCCCGGCGTGCTTCACCGCGTTCTGCAGCGCCTCGAGGCAGGAGAAGTAGACGGCGCTCTCGGTGGCCTCGGGGAGCCGGCCGACGTCGCACATCTCGAGCCGGCATCGTCGCCCGTGCGGCCGCGCCGCGGCCGTCAGCGCCGCGGCGAGGCCGAAGTCCGTGAGCGCAGCGGGGTAGACACCGAGGCAGAGGTCCCGCAGCTCCGCAAGGGCGAGGTGCGCCTGCGCTTCCAGGTCCGCCAGCAGCTCGACGGCCCCGTCGGGGTCCTCCTCCACGAGCGACCTCGCCAGCCCCAGCTGCATGGCCACCGACACGAGCCGCTGCTGGGCGCCGTCGTGCAAGTCACGTTCGATCCCGCGCCGAGCCTGGTCCGTGCTGGCGACCAGCCGTGCCCGGCTGGCTGCCATCGCCTGGTGGTTGTGACCGCTGAGAAGCCCGATCATCCCGGTCGCCGCAGGGAGGAAGGCGGCGACGACCACGGTGGGGAGCCAGCCTGGCAGTTGGTCCATGACACCGCCCCCCGCCCCGGCGGTGATGACGGCCACGGCCCCGGCCACGCTCGTCGAGCCGACCACGAGCACGGCCAGGTGGCGTGGGCTCACGTAGGGGATCGCCAACACGACGGGCAGCAAGGCGGCGACGACGAGGACGGGTTCGACGAAGGGGGTGACGGCAGCGGGGGCCAGCAGGGTGAGCCAGCTCACGACAGCGATGACGGAGACGGCCCGGGCGGGGTCGTCGCGCCCCAACGGCCGCCGCGCCGCCCCCAGGGCCGCGCCGCCCACGGCCACGGCCACGGCTTCGACCACCAGCAACGGATGGGGGGCGAGGAAAACGTGGACGGCCAACAGCGCCGCGACCCCCAAGCCGCAGGTGGCCTGGTCGTAGCGGAGGAACGTCTCGATCGGGTGGCGGCGCACCTCGGCGCTCATGGCCGGTGCCGGCCCTCGCCTTCACCGGAAGTGACCAGGAGGTCGACGATCGCCACGGTCAGCAGCGCGGTGAGCAACTGGTCCGGTCGCCCGACGTGCTCCTTGAGGAGGTAGCCGCGCCGGGTCGCCGTGGGCATGAACACCTGACGTGCGTAGTGCGGGTCGGCGAGCTGGGAGAGCAGGACCACTCCGACGTCGGGTCGGCGCACGCGCAGCTCGCCGGCGATGCGGATGCCTTCGTCACGTTGGTGTGGGGGCATCCTGATGTCGGTCATCAGCACGTCCGGTCGGTGACGCTCGACGGCGTCGAGGGCCTCGTCGTAGGTCGCCGTCGCCGCAACGACGGTGACGTCGCCGGAGCGGGCGAGCAACCGCAGCAGCCCCTCGCGCACGAGGAGGTCGTCCTCCCCGACGACGACCCTGAGGGGGGCTGACCGACAGGTCGGCCTGGCGGTCGCACGCGGCGGGCGCTCGGGGCCGGGGAGCAAGGTCGGGTCGTGGGCGAGCACGGCAGCCTCGAGCGCCCGCAGGGGGGCTGACGGCTCGAGCCCCAGGTCGGTGGCGAGGACGTCGCGTGCCCGGTGGTAGGCGGCCAATGCATCGGCGGGCCGGCCCGCCCGGTAGCGGGCGAGGATGCCGAGGCCCCACATGGCCTCGTCGTAGGGGTTCGCGCCGAGTGCGGCGTCGGCGGCGGCGATCGCCGCATGGGAATGGCCGAGGGCCATGAGCGCCTCCGCCCGCAACTGATGCGCATCGCGTTCGAGCTCGCCGAGGCGCGCCCGTTCGCCGTGGGCGTAGCGCACGGGGCCGAGGTCGGCGAGGGGTTCCCCCCGCCACAACGCCAGCGCCGTTTCGGCCGTCGCCAGCTGCTCGGCCGGTTCGTCGGCGGTTCGAGCCGCGACCATGAGCTCCTCGAAGTCCGCCACGTCGACGGCCACGGCGGAACCAACGAGACGGTAGCCGTCGCCCGCCGTCTCGAGGACGGCGTTCGGGCCACCTGGCGCCCGCCATGGTTCGAGCACCCGCCGGAGGTGCGCCACATAGGTCTGCAGCGTGTTCCTCGCGCTCGTCGGGGGCTCGTCCCACAGGCGCTCGATGATGGCGGCGACGGACAGGGACCGTCCGGTGTCGAGCGCGAGGATGGCGAGCAACGCCCGGGCGAGACGACCCGGCACCGCGGTCGGGCGCCCCTCGACGCAGACGGAGAGCGGCCCCAGCAGCCCGAGCTCGACGCGAGCCGCGGGCTTGGAGGTGCGGACCACACCTGGCGGCATGCAGGCCAGCATGGCGAGCGGGCGCGCACGGCGGATGGGGAACATCCCTCGTTCCCCGGCCTCCCCAACGGGCTGTGCCGGGCCTCACCCGAACCTCACCCGTCCTTCACTCGCCGCGTGGTCCATGTGGGGCCGCACACCGACGAGACGAGGAGAGCGCGATGCAACTGGACCGGGTAGTGAAGCTCACCGCATTGGGCGTGCTGGCGCCGGCTATGGCCGTGATCGGGCTGAGCGCCAGCGCGACGGCCGCCCCGCGGGCGGCGGCCTCGGCCGTCGCTGCGCCGACCACCACCGTGCCTCCTGGGGGGCCCGGGGGCCTCACCACCGAGGGCGACCAGGTGGGCGTCGTGACGTGGTGCCACGGCGACCTCCAGTGCCTGGTCGTCGGCGACCTGTGCGCAGGCATCTTCGTCTACGACGAGGTCAACGGGGCCGGCGAGCCCACGCACGGCTACTGCGACGACAACGTCGAGGCCTCGGTGCCCGACGGCCGGGCCCTCGCCGCCGCCCCCAAGGCGCAGTCCAGGGGGATGGGGCCCATCCTGGGTGCCCGCTGCCCGGAGGGCACCTTCCTCTCGCCCTTCGAAGAGCCCGTCTACGACGACGACGGGCTCTTCGTCGTCGGCTACGAGACCACCTGGTACTGCCTGCCCGAGGACCTCGAGCCATCCGGCTGATGCCACGATGCTGCCCTCCGCCCGGGCCTCACCCCACACGGTGAGGCCCGGGCCGCTCGGGCCCGGCCTCGCCCCCCGGCGCAGCCTCGCCCCGGCCGAAGCTGGCCGGCGGCACATGCCGGCGGAAACCGCCGTACCGGCGAGCCGACGTCCGTGGCGCCCACGGAGGCCCCGGCGTGTCAGGCGGCCCCACGTCGGCGGTTGGCCTGCCCCACCATCGGGAGGAAGGTCGCGAGGACCGTCCCGTACACGATGTGGGCGACGAGGCTCAAGCGGTTCCAGTCCGGGACCGGAGGTTCCATGTCGGTGACGCCTCCGATCCAGGCAGGCATCACGAAGGCGGCGAAGACCAACCACACGACCACTCCGTAGACCGCGCCGACCAGCGCTCGGGCCAGGAGGTCCTCGGTCATCGCGGCCCGCGGGCCGAGGAGTGACAGGAGCACCGCGAAAGGGAGGCCGAACACGAGGCTGTGGAGCAGGTGGAAGACCCATCCCCAGACCACGCCCTCGAGGCCATAGAGGGACGCCACCATCGGCATCAGCTCTTCGGGTGGGATCACCACGGCGAAGAGCACACCGGCGACACCACCCGCCAGCGCACCAGCGACCCATCGGCCCATCCAACTCGTCCGGCCCGCCTCGCCGATCTCCTCCGTCGTCTCCGTCGTCGGCGGCGCCTCCGGTGTCGTCGCCGGGTTGGGCCTCTTCTGCGACATGGTCGTCTCCCCCTGCTCCGGTCGCTGGTCGGTCAGCGTTGACGCGGGGACGAGTGGCGCCGCCATGCGAACCGTGACCACGCATTCGCCTCGCGCGCTCGCTCGTGTCGTGGTCCCCCAGGTGGGGAGCTGGGCCGTGACGGCACGCTCGGACGAACTGGGAACCCGGGCTCAGGGGTCAGGGCTTCCCGTGGCCCCGGGGTAAGGCGCCGGCGGCTATGAGATCGTGCCCGCTGGCACCCGCTCGTCCTCCTCGAACCGGGCATCGACGGCATCCCAGGGCACCGTCACGAAGCCCGCCCGCGCGGGCCAGGACGCCCGCCGGTACCTCTCCGCCCGAGGCGGGCGGCGAACCGGCGGAGGCGCATCGCCGCGAGCGCGTCCCGGTCGCGGGTGGCGAGGTTGCGCAGCGATGACTTCACCAGGCGACCCAGCTCGTAGTCGCTGCTGCACTCCCAGCAGCGGCGCAAGTGCGCTTCCACCTTCGCCATGACGGAGGGTTCGAGCTCGCCGTCGAGGAACGCTGACACGGTGTGCTTCATGCGGCGGCGCGCGAGGCAGTGCATCACCGTCGGGAACACGATGACCGGACGGGGGCCTTCCCGGGAATGGTCCTTCACCCGACCGGGTTCCGTCCTCGATGACGGGCTCGGCGAGCACCCCAGAGGCCGGCTCCGACGAGCGGTTCGCCAAGTACGTACTGCCCGAGATCGAGGTGCTGCTCCGGGTGGCGCGCACGCTCACCCCCCACCACGCCGACGCCGAGGACCTCGTCCAGGACACGCTGGTGCGCGCGTACCGGGGGATCGAACGTTTCGACGGCGCCCACCCACGAGCCTGGCTGTTGACCATCCTGCGCAACACACAGATCAACCGGACGCGCCGCCGTCGCCCCGAGCTGCTCGACGACCCCGACCGCACGATGGCGACGGAAGCCGGCACCGCCGACGAGAGCCAGGGCGTGGAGTCCCTCGTCGTGGGCGCCACGTTCGACGCCGTCGTCGAGGACGCCTTCAAAGCCCTGCCCGACGCATTCCGGCGCGCCGTCGAGCTCGTCGACATCGACGGTCTCAGTTACGCGGAGGCCGCTCACGTCCTCGGCGTGCCGACCGGCACGATCATGAGCCGGCTGCACCGCGCCCGCCGCCGGATCCGACAGCGACTGGCCGCCGCCGGTCTCGCCCCCAGGAGCACCCGATGAGCCTTTTCCGCCCGCGCAGCGAGCGGCCCATGAACTGCATGCAGGTCGGGCGCCGCCTGCAGCGGTACCTCGACGGGGAGGTCGACGACCTCACCGCCCGCCGCATCCTCCGCCACCTCGAGGACTGCCGGCGCTGTGGGCTGGAAGTCGTCGCCTACACCGCGATCAAGGCCAGCCTCGCCCGCCGAGACGACGTCCCCAGCGACGTGCTCGTCCGCCTGCGCCAGTTCGCCGAGCAGCTCCTCCGGGAAGGGCCCCCTCCGGAGGAGGACGCGGCCGGGGGGACCGCAGGGACCTGAGCCACTCGAGAGAGGAGGTCACCCGTGCCCCAACCGATCGACCGGCCCCAGCTCCAGCGGCTGGTCGCCGACGGCGCGCAGCTCAGCGCCAAGCGGAGGTGGTGACTGCGGCGTTTGGACCTCATCGTCACCGCCGATCGCCCAACCATCGCACCGCTTGCTGCGTAGCCCCTCGAGGCGACGAGACGGGCGATCAGGGCCAGGGCAGTGCCCGGCGCAGCGCCAGGCGGGCCTCGGTCAGCACCTGGGGCACCATCGCCAGGGACGCCCCTGTCGCGGTCAGGCACCACAAGCAGAGCGCCGGTGGCGGCTGGCCTGCTCGGCGGTCAGGTAGACGCCGCCGCCGGCGTCGGCGAGGACCTTGGCCATGAACGACCGGGACCTGCTCGAGGTCCTGGTCGAGCCGTGACCGGACCGGTGACCGCACGCCGAGGCCATCGAGAGGCGCACCGGCCTGTGACGACCCCGGATCGGCTCCATGAGCCATGGGTACGATCGCCGCGATGACAGACGCCGACCGCACCAGCCGGTCCCAGCGGCGCTTGGCGGAGGAGCTCGAAGACGACCGCATCGGCCTGCCCGGGGACGACGCCACCGGTTCGGTCGTCGTCGAAGAGCTCGACTACGCCCGGCGGACCCCCATGTTCGAGGGTCGACGGCCCGTCTACGGCGCCATGATCACCACCGCCCCGGAGAACCTGCAGTCCTGGTCCGACGTCGGCGTCGACGTCGTCGACGCAAGCTGCAACCTCGAGGACGCACGCAGCTTCGCAGATGGCCGCGCCTGCTACCTCGTCCGCAACCCCGCCGATCCCGAGCGGATCGCCGTCGCGTGCTTCGATCGGCCCCTCCTGTTCGAAGCCGACCTCGTCCTGCTGCAGGAAGCAACCGGTGCGCTCGTCGTGCAGCGCACCCCCGTCTTCGGTGTCACCCGGCTGTTCGAGCACGACCAGGTCGTGTCCTGGGACGGTCGATCCTGGTCCGGCCGGGCAACCGCTCGCAGCCTGCTACCCGGCCTGCAGGAGCGAGCCCCTGAACTGGAGCCCGCCGTTGCTCACGGGCTGCTGACGCTGGCCATCCATTGGCTGGCCCCTGCGCGCGCCGGTGCCACGCTCGTCGTGCACCGGGGCGTTGCGGACAGTTCGTTCGACACCTCCGGCGCCGTCCCTCCGCCGGCGCTCACGCTGACAGACCGCCGGCACTTCCCACCGTTGTTGTCATGCCTGATGCAACGAGACCTCGCCACGCTCATCGACACCCAGGGCGCGATCCAGACGATCGGCGTGGGCCTGCTCTCGACTGCCACGGCTGAGGCCCAGGTCGGCAACGACCACGGGATGCGACACCGCTCCGCCCAACGCTGGAGCTTCGACCACCCAGAAGCGATCGTCGCGGTGGTCAGCTCCGATGGCCCCGTGACCGTCTACCGCGCTGGCGAGCCCATCATCGGGGAGGCCTGACCGCCACGGCTCGAAACCACGCCGGCCGACCCGTCGATCGAGCGGCCACGCTGGCGTCACCGAAGGCCGCCCCTGCGTGGGAGATGCGGCCTTGTCATGCGTTCGAGCCCGCTCCTCGCTCGGCGGTCACCTGCCCCATACCGCCGGGTTGCGGACGCATGTCGTCTGTACGACATGAGTGCGGCTCAGTGCGCGGCGCCCGCAACCAGCGACGACGGCACCGCGTAGCCGTCACGTTGTGGCGAACTCCTCAACCATCGCCTCGACGGTCGCGCGGATCTCGACGACCTCGTCGACTGGAAGGCCAGCGACGATCGCCGGGATCGGCCCTCCCACCTGCGACTGCAGGTCCCAGTACGCAGCAGGGCTGTCGAACGGCATGGCGCCGGTGAGCTCAGTGACCTCGATGCCGTTGAACCCGGCCTCCGCCAGCAACGCGCGGTTGCGGTCGTGGTCAGACAGCGAGAACGGCCCACCCGGGCCGAAGGGGATCTCCCACCGGGGCGTGGCCCCGCTGGACGAGCCCCATCATCATCAGACCCATCCACTGGTTCGCCGGCGGCGAGCCGATGACCGCGTACGCGAAACGACCCCCGTCGCGCAGGACACGGCGTACCTCGCGAAACGCGGCAGCCGGGTCGGGCATCAGCATGAACCCCAGACGGCAGAGCACCCGTCAACGCTGGCGTCGTCGAGGTCGAGTCTCTGTGCATCCATCACGCGGCAGTCGACGTTGCCAAGCCCCTGCTCGGCCGCGCCGCGGCGCACCGCGGTCGGTTCGGGCTCAGCCACCTCGGTGTGCCTACGTCGACCCGAGGCTGAGCGCCGAGGTGGCCCTCCTGGCGAGCGGCGCGACGCCACGGGCGTCCCAGACCGCCGGCTCAGGGCTACCGCCTCGACGGTCATTGACCACTCACGGTGGTAGCCAGCCTCTGCCAGGCATTGGCCGTCATTGGGCAAGTCGCGATGGCCACCAACAGCGTTCTACGTCAGGCGTAGTCCTCCGCCGTGTAGGCCATCGGCGCGTAGAGGATCGGGATGCCCGCCTCCCGGGCGCAGTCGATGAGCTGCCGCAGGTGGCCCACCACGTCGTGCTTCATGGCGGTTCTCTGCGTCAGCTCCCACCCGGCCCCGCCGCCGGAGAGAAACGCGCGCCCGCCGACCAGCGGAGCTCATCGCCCAGGACGGCACCGGCGCGACCACGTCGCCGACGTCGGCCGGGGCCTGCGAGCCGTCTCCGAGCGGCGCTCCAGAGGAGCCTCGTGGCCCGCGAACACGGGGGAATGACGCCGGGGCGCGGACGGGTTCCGTGACTGAGTTCACATCCCGATGTCGAGGAGCTCGACGATGGCCGATGCAGCCGGCATCCTCGCCGCCAGCGCCTGCCCGGTGCCAGCCCACGGCGATGGCCGCGTGCCTGCTGTCGTCGAGCACCGCCGCTCGCAGCGCGGCCGCATGCCGCGCCGTCTGGTCGGGCTGGGCGTCGTGGTGGCGGTCGCGGCGGCGGCCTGCTTGAGCGGCACCGGCTCCGCGCCGCCGGGAGAGGAGGGGACCCGCAGCGACGCCCCGGCCGTCAAGGCCTTCGCGGTCGAGCAGGTGCCGCCGTCGCCGCGGGAGGCGGTGGTGCCGGCGCTGGAGATCTCCGAGATCCCCGACATCCCCACCACGATCCGCTTCGAGGACCCGAGCTTCGGCCCCCCGGCCGTCGCGTCGGGCGACCTGCGCCCGGGTGGCCCGCCCCCCGACGGCATCCCGGCCATCGACGAGCCCCGCTTCCACAACGTCGACGACGTGGACTTTCTCAGTGATCGCGAGCCCGTGTTCGTGCTGGAGATCGACGGCGACGCCCGTGCCTACCCGCTGCAGATCCTGACCTGGCACGAGATCGTGAACGACACCGTGGCCGGCATCCCGGTCGCCGTGACCTACTGCCCGCTGTGCAACTCGGCGTTCGCCTACGACCGTCGGCACGACGGCCGGGTGCTCGACTTCGGCGTGTCCGGGGCGCTGTGGAACAGCTCCCTGGTCATGTACGACCGCCAGACCAGCTCGCTGTGGGGCCATTTCACGGGGGAGGGCATCCTCGGGGTGCTCGCCGGCGTGCGCCTCGACCCCTTCCCGGTTGCGCTGGCGTCGTGGGCCGAGTTCGCCGCCGCCCACCCCGACGGCCTCATCCTCTCCCGGGAGACGGGGTTCGCCAAGGACTACGGCCGCAACCCCTACCCCGGCTACGACGACGTGGGGAGCCCGCCGTTCCTCTACGACGGCGAGGTCGACGGGCGCTACGCGGCCAAGACCCGCGTCATCGGCGTCCAGCTCGAGGGGGCGGCGTTCGCCGTGACCGCCGATCGGCTCGCCGCCGACCGCGTCGTGTTCGTCGAGGCGGCCGGCCGCTCGTCGTGTGGTGGCAACCGGGCACGGCTTCCGCACTCGACGCCGGCACGGTGGCGGACGGTCGCGACGTGGGCACCACCGCGGTCCTCGACGCCCGCGTCGACGGGCACGTGCTGTCCTTCGAGGCACTGGCGGGCGGCGGGTTCCGGGACCGGGAGACCGGCTCGCGTTGGGACGTGTTCGGCACGGCCACCGAGGGGCTCCTGGCCGGCCGGCGCTTGGAGGCCGTGGCCCACGTCGACACCTTCTGGTTCGCCTGGGCCGCGTTCCAGCCTGCTACCACCGTGCTCGGGTGACGGCCGCGTGCCCCGTGTGGCCATCCTCGCGGGCATCGGCAACAGAGGGGCGAGGTTGACGTCCGCGCCGGTCGCCGCCAGGTTCGCTGCCGTGACGGGCGATCGTGGCGCGCGGGGAGGCGGGAACGAGGCCGACCTCCGGTGGGACCGGTACGTGGTGTCGTTCCATCGTGGGCTTGCGGGCATCACCGAGCGGGTGTTGGCGCGGGCCCGAGGCGGTGGCCTGGACCCCTACGCCTGGTGCGCCGAGGCTCTCCCGGGCGCGGCTGGCGGGGCTGCGGTCGGGCCCGTGCTGGACGTCGCGTGCGGGAGCGGCCCCATGGCCTCCCATGTCAGCTCCTGGATCGGCGTGGACCGCTCGGGCGAGGAGCTGGCGGCCGCCCGGGCGGGCGGCCGGGGGCCGCTGGTGCAGGCCCTCGGCAACTGGCTGCCGGTCCGCGACGGGTCCTGTGCCGCCGTGGTGTCGTCGATGGGCCTTCAGGTGCTGCAGCCGCTGGAGGCGATGGTGGTCGAGCTGGCCCGAGTCGTCCGCGCGGGGGGAGCGGTGGTGGTGCTCCTGCCGGCTGGGCGACCCTTGCCCCTCCGCGACGTGGTGCTCTACGTGCGGCTGCAGGCGCGGCTGCGCAGGCGGGTCCGCTACCCGAACGACCGGGCGCTCGGCCGTGGGCGCCTCCGGGTACTGGCGGCGCGCCACGGGCTCCACGTCGTCGAGGACCGTCGCCGGGCGTTCGAGCTGCCACTCGAGGTCGGCGGCGATGCTGAGACGCTGATCGACTCGCTCTACCTGCCCGACGTCAGCCCTCGCGAGCGGGCGGCGGCCCTCGAGCTCCTGCGACGCCGCACCGGCGGTGTCGTGGGGATCCCCCTCCGGCGGGTCGTGCTCGGCCGGCTGTGACGCCGCGGCCATCACTGCTCCGTCAGCCAGTCGTCACCCGTGGGCTGGTTCCGCCAGCGGGCCAGCACGCTCGCGCCTCAGGCCCGACACGCCAGCCCCACGCAAGATCAGCGCCGAGATGGCCGTCGAGGCGGCGGCGCCGGCCGGGCCGACGGGGGTGATCGTCTGGCATCCGTTGCGGAATGGCAGGCAGGTCGTGCAGGGTTGCTGTCTCGTGAGCTCGACCGAGGTTCCGCTCGAGGTGTACTGGCACCGCGGCTGCGGCGCGTGCTGGTCGATGCGGATGGCCCTCGCCGAGGCCGGCGCGACGGTGCGTTGGCGGGGCCTCTGGGCAGATGCCGGCGCCGTCGCCGCCGTGGACGCGGCGCGGCGTCGCTTGCGGGCCCGGCCCCGAGGGTGCCCGCCGGCCGGGACCGGTCCCGGGTGAGCGCGTTCGACGTCGTCGTGGTCGGCGGCGGTGCGGCGGGGCTCACCGCGGCTCGGGAGGCCGCGCGGCGAGGCGCCCGCACGGCGCTGGTGAGCGACGGGCCGCTCGGCGGGGACTGCACCCACACCGGCTGCGTGCCGTCCAAGGCCCTGCTCGCCGCCGCCGAGCGTGGCCTCTCGTTCGACGAAGCCATGGCTGCGGTGCGCGGTGCGGTCGAGCGGGTCGCCCGGACCGAGAATGCGCCGGTGCTGCAGGCCGAGGGCATCCAGGTCATCGCCGGGCGTGCCCGGCTCGCTCGCGCCGGCGTCGTCGAGGTGGGCGACGCCCGGCTGCGGTCGTCGCGGATCGTCCTGGCCACGGGGGCAGGGCCGGTCGTGTCCCCGGTGGCGGGCCTGGCCGAGGCCCGGCCCCTGACCACCGAGTCGGTCTTCGGCCAGCGGGAGCGGCCCGACCGCCTGGCGGTGCTGGGCGGCGGGGCGGTGGGCGTCGAGCTGGCCCAGGCGTTCGCCATGCTCGGTGTCGCCGTGACGATGATCGAGGCGGCCGGCCGGTTGCTGCCCGGGGAGGAGCCGGAGGCATCGGCCGCCCTTGCCGAGGCGCTCGGCGAGTGTGGCGTCGACGTCCGCTGCCGCACCGCGCTGGAGGCCGTCGACGAGTCCGACGGGCGCTGGTGCCTCCGCCTCGCCGGTGGGGGCAACGTGGCCGCCGACAGGGTCCTGGTGGCCGCCGGGCGGGCCCCGGCGACCGCCGGGCTCGGCCTCGCGGAGGTCGGCGTCGTCGTGGACGAGCAGGGCTACGTGCGGACCGACGCCTCGCTGGCGACCACCGTGCCGGGGATCTGGGCCGTGGGCGACGTGACGGGCCGCATGCCGTTCACCCACGCCGCCGCCCACATGGCCCGCATCGCCGTTCGCAACGCCCTCTCCCCGTGGGCCCGGGTCGCCAAGCAGCGCTTCGACCCGACGCCGATCCCCTGGGTGACCTTCACCCATCCCGAGGTGGCCCGGGTCGGTATGACCGAAGCCGAGGCGGCGGGCCATGGCGGTCGCGTCGCCTATGTGCCCCTCAGTGCCGTCGACCGGGCCGTGGTCACGGGCGCCACCCGCGGCTTCGTCAAGCTCATCGCCGGGCCCCGGCCGGGCCTGGGCAACGTGGGCGGCGGCCGGCTGTTGGGCGCCACGATCGTGGCGCCCAGGGCGGGCGAGCTCATCCATGAAGTGGCGCTGGCCATGCGGGCCCGGCTCTTCACCGGCCGGCTCGCCCAGACCACCCACGCCTACCCGACGTGGTCGACGGCCGTCCAGCAGGCGGCAGCCCAGTTCTTCATGACCTACGACGGACGGACCGCCCGACGGGCCCGCCCTGGGGGCGAGCCGGCGTGAGCGACGCGGCAGCCTGCGGCCGCGCCGACGCCGAGATCGAGGCGAGCTCGGCCCGCCGCAGCGGGGGCCGGGTCGACGACGCGCTGGCGCGGCTCCGGGCCTTCGGTCAGCAGCTCGCCGACGGGGCTGTCGTCGACTCCGACGAGCCGGACCAGAGCACCGGCACGTAGGAGAGGCGGGACGCCCGGGGACCGGCTGGAATGGGAGGCACGGCGGCCGGGTTCCCGACCCGTCTGTCACCGCCCGCCGAGAGAGGAGCTACAACGTGGCCGTCATCCCTGCGCGTGAACGCATCGACCGTGACGAGGTGTTCCTCGAGTACACGAAGAGCATCTGCCCGGTGTGCAAGGCGGTGGTCGACGCCGAGGTGAACGTCCGCGACAACAAGGTGTTCCTCCGCAAGCGCTGCCGGGAGCACGGCCGCTTCGAGGCGCTCGTCTACAGCGACGCCGAGGCCTACGCAGCGTCGATGCGGTTCAACAAGCCGGGCACGCTGCCGCTGCAGACCCAGACCGAGGTGCACGACGGCTGCCCGCTCGACTGTGGGCTGTGCCCGGACCACAAGCAGCACGCCTGCGTCGGGCTCATCGAGGTCAACACCGCCTGCAACCTGGCCTGCCCGGCGTGCTTCGCCGACTCCGGTCACCACCCCGACGGCTTCTCCCTCACCCTCGAGCAGGTCGAGGCGGGTCTCGACGCACTCGTGGCGGCGGAAGGCGATCCCGAGGTGGTGATGTTCTCGGGAGGGGAGCCGTCGATCCACCCCCAGATCCTGGAGTTCTGCGCCATCGCCCGCGCCAAGGGGGTTCGCTCCGTGGTGCTGAACACCAACGGCATCCGCTTGGCCCACGACCCGAGCTTCGCCCTCGCACTGGCGCAGCTGGACGTGCGGATCTACCTGCAGTTCGACGGGCTCGACGCCTCGACGCACCTGGCCTTCCGGGGCAGGGACCTGCGCCAGGCCAAGGCGAAGGCGCTCGACCGCTGCGCCGCGGCCGGTCTCGGGGTGCTGCTGGTCGCCGCTGTCGACGCCGACGTCAACCTCGAGAAGGTCGGCGACATCGTCCGTCACGGCATCGCCCATCCCGCCGTGCGCGGCGTGGTGTTCCAACCCGTCACCCACGCCGGGCGCACGCCCACCTTCGACCCGCTCCAGCGGCTCACCAACCCCGACGTCATCCGGGCGCTCGTCGAGCAGTGCGGCGATTGGTTCCGGCCCTCGGACTTCTTCCCGGTGCCGTGCTGCTTCCCGACGTGCCGGTCGGTCACCTACCTCCTCGCCGACGAGGAGGACGTCGTGCCCATCCCGCGACTGCTCCCCATGGACACCTACCTCGACTACGTGTCCAACCGGGCGCTGCCCGACCCCTCGGTGCGCACCGCGCTCGAGGGGTTGTGGAGCGCGTCGGCCATCCCGGGCTCCGAGGACATGGTCGAGCGGCTCACCACCGCGCTCGGCTCCCTCGGCCTCACCGGCGACCTCAACGCGGTCACCGCCGCCGCGCTCGAGTCCTGCGCGGCCTGCGGCATCGACTTCCCCGCCGCCCTCGCCGGCCTCGCGTCGAAGGCCTTCATGATCGTCATCCAGGACTTCCAGGACCCCTACACCCTCAACGTGAAGCAGCTCATGAAATGCTGCGTCGAGGAGATCACCCCCGACGGGCGGCTCATCCCGTTCTGCGCCTACAACTCGGTCGGCTATCGCGAGCAGGTGCGCGAGCAGCTCTCCGGGGCGCCAGTGCCGGCCGTGGTCCCCAACGCTGCCGAGCTGGCCGACCTGCTCGTGCCCTCCCGGCACGGCTCGCGCACCGTCGACCCCCACGCAGGGTCGACCGTCGGCGCGGTGCAGGTCAACCTCGGACGGAAGCTGCGATGAGCACGATCCCCTCGCTCGCCGTGCTCGGTGATGTCGTCGCCGCCTACCAGGCCGGCACGGCCGGCGACGCCGAGGCCGCGAAGTCCTGTTGCGCGGTGGTGTACGGCATCGACCTCGTCGGCCTGTTCCTCGGCGAGAGCTACCACCCCGGCGGCGTCGAGCTCACCCGCCGGCTCGCCGAGCTCCTCGCCCTCGAGGCCGACCACCACGTCCTCGACGTCGCCTCCGGGGTGGGCACCACCGCCGTGCTCCTCGCGGCCGAACGCCGTGCCTGCGTGGTCGGCATCGACCTCGGCGCCGCCCAGGTCGCCAGGGCCGCCACCCGGGCCACCGCCGCCGGCGTCGCCGATCGCGTCCGCTTCGAGGTCGGTGACGCCGAACGCCTCCCGTTCGACGACGGCACCTTCGACGTGCTCGTGAGCGAGTGCGCCTTCTGCACCTTCCCCGACAAGCCGACCGCAGCACGGGAGGCCGCCCGGGTGCTGCGTCCCGGTGGCCGGCTCGGCCTCACGGACGTCTGGCTCCACCCTGACCGGCTGGAGCCGGACCTCTCCAACATCGCCGGTCGCATCGCCTGCATCGCCGATGCCCGACCCATCCCCGAGGTCCGCGCTCTGCTCGAGGCCGCGGGCCTGCGCGTCGACCACGTCGAGCGCCACGACGACGTACTTGCCGCCACGGTCGAGCTCGTCGCCACCCGGCTCCGCGCCCTCCGACTGCTCGACCTCCCGCTCCTGCGCAGCTTCGACCTCCGCCGCGCCATCGACATCACCCGCAGCGTCGGCGACGTCGTCGCCCGCGGGGACGCCGGTTACCTCGCCCTCGTCGCCACCAAGCCCTGAGCCCCGACCGGCCAGGCGGCCCGGGCTGCTGGGGCAGTTGAGGGCGGTCGAGGCGCGATCGAGCGATCAGAGCTGCACGAGCGCTCCCGGCGGGACGTCCACCACAGCGTCGAGGTCGTCCACGAAGACGGTGACAGCCCCGTGACTGGCGTTCTCCGGCTGCTCCTCGACGGCGATCGAACGGTTCTCGGCGAGCTCGCACACCTCCTCGGTGCCGTGGGCGACGAAGGAGGACTCACCGAGGAGCTGCACGTACCACGCCTTCGCGGACTGGAAGTCCCGCACGTGGATCTCGGCGAAGAGCGCGAGCGCCATCCGATCATCGTACGGACCTCGCCGTCGCCCACCCCGATCGCGGTCGAGTACACGGCACGCAGTCGCCAGGGCGGACTTGGACGACGAGCGTTGCGTCTCCAACGCGGCCCGCGCCTCCTCGTCGACGAGGTTGGCGTTGACCTGCGCGGCGGCGAAGGCGCCCGCGGCCGCGGAGGCACCGACTTGGGCGGCGATGTCGGTGACGTTGCCGGCGACCCAGACGCCGGGAACCTCCGAGCGGCCGGCTTCGTCGGCGGGACGTGCTCACCGAGGCCCGACGGATGCTCCGCGGGACGCAGTCCCAGATCGGCGAGGAAGCTGGCCCTCGCCACCATGCCGGGCATGACGGCAACCACATCGCGGTCTTCG
>WHTX01000291.1 GCA_009377505.1 Acidimicrobiia bacterium | reverse complement strand
ACCTTCGAGAATCGGGCCGTGCGGCGCAGGTCGTCGAGGTTGCCGGCGCCGGCGTAGCCCATGCCCGAACGGAGCCCGCCCACCAGCTGGTCCACCACCTCGCCGACCAGGCCGGCGTAGGGCACCCGGCCCTCGATGCCCTCGGGCACGAGCTTGCGGCCCGCTTGCGCGCCGCCCGCGTTCGAGGCGTAGCGGTCGGCGCCGAGGCCCTGCAGCGCCCCCATCGAGCCCATCCCCCGATAGGCCTTGTAGCGGCGGCCCTCGTAGAGCTCGAGCTCGCCCGGGGCCTCGTCGGTGCCGGCCAGCAGGTTGCCGAGCATGACCGTCTCGGCCCCGGCGGCGATGGCCTTGACGATGTCGCCCGAGTAGGAGATGCCCCCGTCGCCGATGAGGGGCACGCCGCGGCGGCGGCCGGCCCGGGCGCAGTCCCAGATGGCCGATAGCTGGGGCAGGCCGGAGCCGGCGATCACCCGGGTGGTGCAGATCGAGCCCGCCCCCACCCCGACCTTGACGGCGTCGGCCCCGGCGTCGGCGAGGGCCTCGACCCCCTCCTGGGTCACGACGTTGCCGGCCACGATGGCGAGGTCGGGCCAGCCGCCCTTGATGCGGGAGACGGCCTTGATGACCCCGGCCGAGTGGCCATGGGCCGTGTCCACCACGACAGCGTCCACACCGGCCTTGACCAGGGCGTCGACCCGGGCCTCGACGTCGTCGCCCACCCCCACGGCGGCGGCGGCCCGCAGCCGCCCTTGCCGGTCGCGGGTGGCGTTGGGGTGCCCGGACGCCTTGAGGATGTCCTTGACGGTGATGAGGCCCCGGAGGCGGCCCTCGGCGTCCACGAGGGGCAGCTTCTCGATGCGGTGCTTCTGGAGGATGGCCTTGGCCTCGGCGAGCGTCGTGCCCTCTCGGGCCGTGACCAGGCGCTCGGCCGTCATCAGCTCGGTGATCGGCCGGCCCATGTCCTGCGGCCCGCAGAAGCGAACGTCGCGGTTCGTGAGGATACCGACGAGGCGCCCGTCGGGCGCGGTGATGGGCACGCCGGAGATGGAGAAGCGCCCCATGAGCGCCTCGGCGTCGGCCACGGTGGCCGTGGGGGGCAGGGTGACGGGGTCGTTGATCATCCCCGACTGGGAGCGCTTGACCCGGTCGACCTCACCGGCCTGCTCGGCCACGGTGAGGTTGCGGTGGATCACGCCGATGCCGCCGAGGCGGGCCAGGGCGATGGCCATGTGGGCCTCGGTGACCCGGTCCATGGCCGCGGAGACGACGGGCACGGCCAGCTCGATGTCCGCAGCGAAGGTGGCCCGGGTGTCGGCGTCGTCGGGCATGACCTCCGAGTAGCCGGGCACGACGACGACGTCGTCGAAGGTCAGCGACTCGAAGCGGTCGAACAGCTCCTCGTTGAGCGGGTTCATGGGCTGCCTCCGTTGGCGATGGGTGGGCTGGTGGCCGGGAACGGGTGACGCGGGCGCGGGCGCGACGGGGGGCGTCGCCGAGACCTGCTGGCGCACGAGGTCGACGAGCACCTCGACGAGGAGGCGGTGCTCGACGGCGTGGACGCGGTCGCCCAGTGACTCGAGGGTGTCGCCGGCCTCGATGGGCACGGGGCGCACGGCGAGCACCGGGCCGTCGTCCACGCCGGCGTCGGGCACGAAGTGCACCATCACCCCCGTCTCGCCCACCTCGCCCCGGTCGTGGGCGGCGAGGGCGTCGGCGATGGCCCGGGCGCCGGGAAACGCCCCGGGAAGCGCCGGGTGGAGGTTGAGCACCCGCCCCGGGAAGCGGTCCAGGAAGGCGGCGGACAACACGTGCATCCAGCCGGCGAGGACCACCCAGTCGGGCTCGGCCGCGGCTACGAGGTCGGCCAGGGCGGCGTCGTAGGCCTCGCGACTGTGCCCGGCCTCGCGATAGGGCCCCAAGGGGTGGTAGGCGCTCGCCACGCCGGCCCGGGCCGCCCGCTCGAGGCCGTAGGCGTCCCTGCGGTTCGAGACCACCAGCTCGGTGGTGGCGTCCAGGTGGCCGGTGGCGCAGGCGTCGAGGATGGCCTGCAGGTTCGTGCCCGACCCGGACACCAGGACGGCGAGCCGGGCCGTCACCCGAGGACGACCCCCGGCCCCGCCGGCGCTCGAGGTACGACCTCGCCGACCACGACCGCCTCGGGTACCGCGGCCCGGGCGGCGGCCACCGCCCCGGCGGGCACGACGGCCACCAGGCCGATGCCCATGTTGAAGGTGCGGTGGGCCTCGGCCACGCCGATGCCGCCCCACTCCACGACCTGGCGGATGACGTCGGGGACGGGCCAGCTGCCCACCCAGGCCCTCGCCGCCAGGTGGGCGGGCAGGACGCGGGGCAGGTTGTCCTGCCAGCCGCCCCCGGTGAGGTGGGCGAGGCCCAGCAGCGGCACGCCCGCCCGCTGCCAGGCGTCGACCTCGGCCAGGTAGCAGCGGTGGGGGACGAGCAAGGCCTCGGCGAGCACCTCGTCGCAGCGGCCGGCGACCACGGCCCGCACCAGGGAGTAGCCGTTCGTGTGGAAGCCCGAGGAAGCCAGCCCGACCAGCAGGTCGCCGGGCCGCATGGCGGCCGTGTCGGGCAGGACGTCGTCCCGGTCGACGACGCCGACGATGGTGCCGGCCACGTCGAGGGCGCCCTCGGCGTAGACCCCGGGCATCTCCGCCGTCTCGCCGCCGAGAACGGCACAGCCCACCGCCCGGCACGCCTCGGCGATGCCGATGACCACCTCCACGACGGCGGCCTCGTCGAGCTTGGCCGCGGCCACGTAGTCGAGGAAGAAGAGCGGGCGGGCGCCCTGTACGAGGATGTCGTTGACGCAGTGGTTGACGAGGTCGTGGCCGACGCCCCTGAAGCGGCCCCACTCCGAAGCCAGCTTCACCTTCGTGCCCACGCCATCGGTGGAGGCGGCGAGCACGGGCCGGCCCGGCCAGTCCTCGAGGGAGAACAGGCCGCCGAAGGCGCCGACGCCCGAGAGCACCCGGGACGTGTGGGTGGCCTGCACGGCGGCGGCCATGCTGCGCACGGCCCGGTTGGCGGTGTCGATGTCGACCCCGGCGTCGGCGTAGGTGCCGGCGGCGACCGTGGCGGCCACGGCGGGGCTGGCCCGGCCGATGTCGCCCCGGTGCTGGGCGCCGTCGAAGTGGACCGCCGCCGCGCCCCGGTAGGCGTGCTCGACGGCGTCGTCGAGGCGGTCGGCGACGGCCGTGACGGCGAGCACGCGGCCCCCTGCCGTGCGCACCCGGCCCGTGCTGTCGAAGGTGGTGCCGGCGTGGAAGACCACGCAACCTCGGCGGGCGGCCTCGGCGAGCCCGGCGACGGCGTCGCCGCGGCGGGGCTCGTCGGGGTAGCCGGCGGCGGCGAACACCACGGTGGCGGCCGCCCGGTCGGCCCACCGCGGCGGCGAGGCGGCGAGGCGCCCGTCGAGGCAGGCCCCGACCACCTCCACCAGGTCCGAGTCGAGCAGCGGGAGGATGACCTGGGCTTCGGGGTCGCCGAAGCGGCAGTTGAACTCGAGCGTACGGAGCCCGTCGGGGGTCAACATCAGCCCGGCGTAGAGGACGCCGACGTAGGGGGTGCCCTCGGCGGCGAAGCCGTCGAGCACGGGGTGCAGCACCCGGGCCACCGCCTCCTCCACCAGGGTGGGGGTCACGTCGGGGGAGGGCACGAAGGCGCCCATGCCCCCGGTGTTGGGGCCGCGGTCGCCGTCGCCGAGGCGCTTGTGGTCACGCGCCGCAGGCATCACGGCCACGTCGCGCCCGTCGCAGAAGGCGAGGAGGGACACCTCGGGCCCGACGAGCCGGTCCTCCACCACCACCTCGCGGCCGGCCACGCCGAAGCGGGCCTCGGGGCCGAGCATGGCGGCGAGGGCGGCTTCCGCCTCGGCCATCGTGTCGGGCAGCAGCACGCCCTTGCCCGCGGCCAGCCCGCTGGCCTTGACCACCGGCACGGCGTGGAGGCCCCGCAGGTGGGCGCGTGCCGCGTCGAGGTCGGTGAAGGTGGCCGAGGCGGCCGTGGGGATCGACCAGCGCGCCATGAACGCCTTGGAGAAGGCCTTGGAGCCCTCGAGGCGGGCGGCGGCGGCGCTCGGCCCAAAGGCACGTCGGCCCTTGGCGGCGAAGCGGTCGACGAGCCCGGCGACGAGAGGGAGCTCGGGCCCGACCACGGTGAGCTCGACGTCCTCGGCCACGGCCAGGGCGAGGAGGCCGTCGAGGTCCTCGGCGGCGACGCCGACGTTGCGGCAGCGGTCGAGGGTGGCCGTGCCCGCGTTGCCGGGGGCGATGAGGACCTCGGACACCCGCCGCGAGCGGGCCAAGGCCCAGGCCAGGGCGTGCTCCCGGCCCCCGCCCCCCACGACGAGCACCTTCACGATGTTCCCCGCTCCTGGCCGCTCGGGCCGCTCGCTGCGCTCACTGGGCCACCCGCTCCCGGCCGCTCGCTGCGCTCACTCGGCGAGCACCTCGGCGAAGCGCTCCTTGCGCCCGAGCTGGAGGGCCACAGTGCCGTCGTCGAAGGGGTAGCGCCCGGTGAAGCAGGCGTTGCAGTAGCCGCTCTCGGCCTCGAGGGCGGTCATGAGCCCGGCGACGGTCAGGTAGGCGAGCGAGTCGGCGCCGACGTGGCGGGCGATCTCCTCGACGGAGTGGTTGGCGGCGATCAGCTCGTCGGGGCTGGCCATGTCCACGCCCATGAAGCAGGGGTGGGTGATGGGCGGGCAGGCCACGCGCAGGTGCACCTCGGCGGCGCCGGCCTTGCGCAGCAGCTCGACCAGGGGGCCACTGGTGGTACCCCGCACGATGGAGTCGTCGACGAGCACGACCCGCTTGCCCTCGAGGTTGGCGGGCAGCGGGTTGAACTTCATGGCCACGCCGATGCGGCGCAGCTCGGGCGAGGGCTGGATGAACGTGCGCCCGATGTAGCGGCTCTTGATCAGGCCCTCGGAGTAGGGGATGCCCGACTCCTGGGCGTAGCCGATGGCGTGGGGCGTGCCCGAGTCGGGCACGGGGACCACGATGTCCGCCTCGACGGGCGCCTCGCGGGCGAGTTGGCGGCCGAGCGCCTGTCGCGTCTGGTGGACGAGGCGGCCGGCGAGCACGCTGTCGGGCCGGGAGAAGTAGATCTGCTCGAACGTGCAGAAGCTGGGGAGCTGGGGCGGGGCACCTTGGCTGATCTCGTAGCCGTCGTGCGTGATGCGCACGATCTCACCGGCCTCGATGTCGCGCACAGTGCGAGCGCCCACCGTGGAAAGGGCGCACGACTCCGAGGCGAGCACGTGGCCGCCGCTCTCGAGCTCGCCGAGCACCAGGGGGCGCAGGCCCCAGGGGTCCCGGAACCCGTACACGCCGTCGGCGGTCAGCGCGACCACGGTGTACGCGCCCTCGGCTTGGGCCATGAAGGTGCGGATGCTGCGCACCCAGTCGCCCGAGCGGCCCGCCCCGGCGAGCAGGTGCAGGATGACCTCGGTGTCCGACGAGGAGTGCAGCCCCACCCCTCGCTCGAGCAGCTCCCGGCGGAGCTGGGGGGCGTTGAGCAGGTTGCCGTTGTGGGCGACGGCGAGGGGGCCTTCGAGGGTCTCGATGACGTAGGGCTGGGCGTTGCGGAGGGTGGCCGAGCCCGTCGTCGAGTAGCGCGTGTGGCCGATGGCGAGGTCGCCGTGGAGGTGGCCGAGGTTCTCCTCGTTGAAGACCTGGGAGACCAGGCCGACCCCTTTGTGCAGGTGGGCGACCTCACCGTCGTAGCTGACGATGCCGGCCGCCTCCTGGCCGCGGTGCTGCAGGGCGTACAGGCCGAAGAAGGACAGGCGGGCCGCGTCCTGGCGGGGGGCGCAGACGGCGAAGACGCCGCACTCCTCCTTCGGGTGGTCTCCGCCCGTCACCCTCGACATGCTAGGCGCCGGGCGCGCTCCACTCGGGCAACCGCGTCCTCGACGGTGCCGGCGACCGCCGTGAGGTGGCCGAGCTTCCGCCCCGGCCGGGGCTCGCCCTTGCCGTAGAGGTGGAGGGCCACGCCCGCCTCGGCGAGGACCGAGGCCCAGTCGGGCTCGCCACCGGCCCAGGCCTCGCCCAGGAGGTTGGCCATGGCCGCGGGCCGGGCGGGCCCTGTGGCCCCGAGGGGGAGGCCGCACACGGCCCGGAGCTGCTGCTCGAACTGGGAGGTCGGGCAGGCCTCGATGGTGAGGTGGCCGGAGTTGTGGGGCCGGGGGGCGAGCTCGTTCACGAGCAGGCGGCCGTCGCTGGTGAGGAAGCACTCGACGGCGAGCACGCCGACGAGGTCGAGCGCCTCGGCGACGCGGGCGGCGTAGCCGGTGGCGGTGGTCGCCGTCCGCTCCTCGACGCGGGCGGGGAAGGCGGAGACGTCGAGGATGTGGTCGCGGTGGCGGTTCTCGACGACCGGGTACGTGGACGTTTCCCCGGTGACGGAACGGGAGACGATGATGGAGACCTCGAGGGCGAGCTCGACGAGCTCCTCGACGACGAGGGGCTGGCTACCGACGTCGGCGGCGACGGTGGGCAGGTCCTCGGGCCGTTCGACGCGCCACTGGCCCTTGCCGTCGTAGCCGAAGGCGGCGGTCTTGACCACCGCGGGGTGGCCGACGGCACGAACAGCGCGCGACAGGTCGCCGGCGCCTTGGGGGGCGTGCGCGAATCGCACGGTGGGGACGCCGACGGAGGCCAGGAAGGTCTTTTCTGCGGCCCGGTCCTGGCAGGTGGCGAGCACCCGGCCCGAGGGTCGTGCCGGCACGCCGGCCAGCTCGGCGAGGTGGGCGACCTCGGCGGGGACGTTCTCGAACTCGAAGGTGACCACGTCGCAGCCCTCGACGAAGCGGCTCACCTCGGCCGCGTCGTCGTAGGGGGCGACGACCTCCACGTCGGCGACCTGG
>WHTX01000010.1 GCA_009377505.1 Acidimicrobiia bacterium | reverse complement strand
GCCACTTCCTCGCGCCAGCGCTGTGGAACTGCGCAGAACGGGGTCGAGCCGTCCCGCATGGGCAACGACGACGACAACGTCAGCCCGCACGGCGTGTACCCGACCCGGGGTGAGGACCAATGGGTCGCCCTCGCCTGCGAGGATGATGCCGCGTGGGCCTCGCTCTGCACGCTGCTCGGCCGGGAAGACCTGGCTGGCATGGGCCTCGAGCGCCGCCTTCGGGCCCGGCGCGACCTCGACGACGCAATCTCGCTCTGGACGCGGAGCCAGCAGCGCGACGACGCCGTCGCGCTGCTGCAGGCGCACGGGGCAGCGGCGCACCGAGTGCAGGGGTCCGCGGACTGCGCCAGCGACCCCCAACTCGCCCACCTCGGCCATTTCGTGGTCGCCGAGCACCCCGTGCATGGCACGACAACCGTCGAGGGACCACGGTCGCGCCTCAGCCGGACGCCGCCCAAGGTGGCTCATGCCGGGCCGACGATCGGCCAGCACTCCGAGGACATCCTGCGCGAGGTCCTCGGCTACGATGACGCGCGTATCACTGAGATCGCCATGGCCGAGGCGCTCCAGTGAACAAGGTGGTGGCGCGCCGGCCGGTGCAGTGCGGACTCCCCGCCGCGGGGCGCGGTGCGGGCGAGGATCGTCGTGCACAGCGGAACGGGCCGTCCGGGCGCGCCCGGACACGATGCGAGGTGAGAATGCCTGACGGTGGTGTAGCCCGCAGCGGCATCCCAACCCAGAAGCACCGGGCAGGCATGCACCCGACCAAACGTTCGATCCTCGACGCGGCCGTGGGCCTCTTCGGGAAGAAGGGCTACGCCGCGACGGGCGTGCAGGCCATCGTGGACGAGGCCGGGATCACCAAGGGTGCCTTCTACCACCACTTCACGGGCAAGGAAGACCTGCTCAAGGACATCCACGACGACTTCATCGACTACTACATCGATCTGTTGGACTCGATCCAGGCGTCGGCGCGCTCGCCCCGTGAGGTCTTCACGCGATATCTCGAGGTGTTCTTCCTGACTCTCGACGAGTTCCGGGCGGAGATGACCATCTTCTACCAGGAGCGGCGGTTCCTGTCGGGCGCGACCTTCGCCGACGTGCGCCGCAAGCGGGACCTGCTCGAGCGCAACCTGGTAGCCGTGATCGAGGACGGCATCGCCGTCGGACAGTTCCGCCCTCTGGCGTCACCGGAGCTCATGCTCTTCGGCATGGTTGGACTGTCAGTGCACATCGCGACGTGGTACCGCCCCAATGAAGTGCCCCTCGAGGCGCTCGGACAGATGGTACGCGAAGTGCTGCTCCACGGGCTCCTGGCAGAGCCGCTGAACGCCTCGACCCGAGGCAGCGCGTAGAGCGACGCAACCGACCAGCCGAGCAACGACATGGGGAGCTGACGCTGTTGACAACCGACATCGCGGTCGAGCCGACGCAGAGGAACGACCGGACGGGGCCCCTCACGGGGCTGCGCGTTCTCGAAGTCACGAAGTACGTACAGGGTCCGGTGGCCGGCCTGGTGCTCGCGAGCTTGGGCGCCGACGTGGTGAAGATCGAACAAGTAGGCCGCCAGGACGCCATGCGAAGCGTCACCATGATGCACGGGGTCGACCTCGACGAGCGGGGGGCGGCCTGGCTCTACGCCGCTGTCAACCGGGGCAAGCGGGCCTTGGCCCTGGACGTGACCTCACCCGCAGGCCAACAGGTCTTCCATGATCTCGTCGCCCGGTCCGACGTATTCCTGACCAACCTCCGCTCGAAGGGCCTGTTCGCCATCGGCGCGGACCTCGACTCTGTGCTTGCCATCAACCCGCGGATCGTCTACGCGCAGGGTGGCGGGCTCGGGTTCGAGGGCCCCCTCGCCAACGACCCCTGCCAGGACACGATCGGCATGGCGTACAGCGGCTTCATGGACAACTCGTCGCCTACCGAGGAGCCCAACTACCCGCCGGGATCGATGAGCGACGTGCTGACGGGTACGAACCTCGCCTCCGCCATCCTGGCGGGGTTGGTGCAGCGGCAGCTGACCGGCCGCGGCGGGCTCGTGCGCACCAGCCAGCTCCAGTCGATGCTGTGGCTCCAGCTGCTGCCCGTGGGGATGCTGGCCTCCGTGGGCGGCCGCATGGCCCGCTTCGTACGCGAAGACACCACGCCGCTCTACAGCGCCTACCCGACCGCTGACGGCTGGATCGCCATCGCCGCCATCCACGCGCACCAATGGCCGCCCCTGGCCGCGGCGCTCGGGCTCGACCACCTCCTCGAAGATCCCCGCTTCTCGAACTTCGAGGCCATCGATGTCAACAAGAAGGCACTCGCCTCCTACTTCGAGGAGACCATCCGGCAACGCAGCACGGCGCAATGGTGGGCGAGCCTGCGGGCCGCCGGGGTCTGGTGTGCACCCGTCAACCGGCTCGAGGACCTCCCCGGGGACGAACAGGTCCTCGCCAACGAGTACTTGGTGCCCTTCGAGGACGGCTTCGTGGGCACGCCTACGCCCTTCGAGGTCGACGGCTGGCAGGGGGCGAGGAGCAGAGCCGCGGCTTACGGCGAGCACACGGACGAGGTCCTGGGCGATCTCGGCCTCTCCCATGAGGAGATCATGGCGATGCGGGCCGCCGGCACGATCTGGTGAGGTCACGGGGCACCCTGAGCGTCGCGCTCGTGTGGAGGGCCCGGCACCATGCTGGCAGGAAGTCTCAGCCTCGGCGAGTGCGGCCGCGCAGCGCCGAATCACAGCGTTGTGCTCGCCGCCCGACCACGGCGATGGCCAGCGGAGCGATGCAAGCCGTCCCCCCCTCAACCGCTCTGCGCGGCGGTGAGGGCGTCGTTGCAGGCGGCCGAGCCCGCTACGCCGACCAGGGCACCGACTTGACTTGCGGTCAGTTCGGGCGCCCTCGCCACAACCGTGGGCATTTGCGCCCACAACGCCGCATGTCCCTGCGCGGCCACGGGGCAGAGCCACCTGGCGATCTCGTTCAGGGACTGTTGGTCAACAGCTGCGGCCAGCCGCTCTCCGTCGATTCCCGATACCTGGCGCAGGCTGAGCTGCGCGGTGAGCACTTCGAGCTCCGACACCCGCTTATCGTTCTGGTCGAGCTCGGCGGCCACCTCGCGCGGGACCGTCGCCTCGGTGGTAGGGGGCGGGGGTGGCGCCTCCGTGATCGGAGGAGTTTCGGTTGCTGAGGGGGGCAGCCCCGCGGGGTCGGGAGCGACAGGCGAGTCCGGCGACTTCTGTGAGACGGTAGTGGCCACGGCTACCTGTTCTGGTTCCTCCTCAGGGGCGGCGCCGATCGCGGCCAGGCCGAGAAGGACTGCGGCGGCGCCAACGATGGCCCAGAGCGCGCGACGGCTGCCATGAGCGCCGGTGCCCCGTCCTCCGCGGTTGCCCTCGGGCAAGGGAGACATCGGCATCAGGGGTGGCTGATATCCCCACGGCGGTGGTTGTGCCCCCCACGGCGATTGCGCGGTGGAGGGTTGGCTCGCGTTGGGCCACGGCGGCATCGGGGGCGGGGGCGGCACGCAGCCCTGCGGCGGCGCTTGCGGATTCCACGGCGGGGGCGAGCTGGGAGGTCGAGCGGCCACGGCGTGCTCCTCACGGCGATCGATAGCTGTGCCACCGTGTGTCGGCGCGAGCGAGGCTCGCCTGCATAGGCGGATGCGCCCGTCGATCTGCGAGCGGCCTCAATCGCTCCGCGCGAGCCCTTTGACGACGGTCCACCCCGCTGTCACACCCTGCCCATACCGTTACCTGGTGTGGACAGCACGTTGGCGGCGGCGCCAGGGGCCGCGGACCGGTTCATCGACGTGCTACCAGTGCTCACCTTGCTGCTGGGCACCATTCTCGGCTAGCCGCCGAAGCGCTGCGCTGGCCCCGCCAACCGCCGAACTCGGCGCGAGCGGTTGCACGCGGCCACATCGACGCCTACGCCCACTACCTGGCCGCTCATCGCGACTGGTGGGGCGATGTCGCCCTGACTGCAGCCTTGTTCGAGGCTGGTGAGCCTGTTGCCTCGGGACCGGCCGGTGAGCAGCTGAACGAGCGCCACAGGGCAGCAGAAGTCGCTCTCGGACTGGTGCACATCATGTCGACCATTGAGGCCGTTCACACCCATGCCGACGCCATGGCCGCCGCGCGGGACCTGTGGTTCGCGCTGATCGCCGCCACGCAAGGCAGCCTCCTGGGCGACTTCGACTCCGCCCGCCTCGCGAACAACGACTCCACCTGGCACTTCGTCTACGCCGCCCACCACGAGCTGCTCGATGTTGCCGAGCCGATCGTGCCTCCTACCACCCCGGAAGCGCATGCCGAGTAGCCGACGGCACCGCCGTGGTCGTGCCCACCGGTTCTCGTGGCGGGCCATCCGCTGCACCAGAGCAGCCCGGCTCTCGTTTCCGGTGTGGCTGGGCGACGGCAGAACCCAGCCGGCGCAGTCCCACGCAGCCACCTTCATGTAGATGTCGTCCTCGTCGCGTCGCCGAAGGGGCGGCTCTATTGCGACAGCGGCACTACGTTGCCGATGTGGGCGTTGTGGGGTCCTGGCGCGAGCGCAGTGGGCCGATGATGCGGGCGACCTCGATGCCGCCGAAAGGTTGCTGTCCGCTCCCTTGCGGCCGCCAACGAGCCGCGTGAACGGGGACTGGTTCATGAGGCCCTCGCGACCCACTGGGGGCGGCGCCTGCAGTACCGCAGGATGAACCGGCACGAGGGCGCATCCGCACGTGCCCACGCCGAACCCTCGGGCACGCTGCGTGACGCACTCGCGTGGCACGACAGCGCGGTCGAGGCATTCTCCGCTTGCGATCAGAGCCGTGGTCTCATGTTGCTGCGTAGGGCGCTTCCAGCGTTGATCGCCGAGCTCGGTGAGGACCATCCCTTCACAGAGCAAGCGATGCAGACCCTCGCAAGTCAGCTACGGGACGACGGCAGATCCCTGACCGAACGACTCGCCATCTATCGAGGCCTTGCGACGTCACGGTCGGCGCGCTACGGCGAGAAGCAGCCGATAGCACTCTCGAGTGCGGCTTCACTTGGCTACGTGCAGGCTGCTGCAGGACAGCTCTCAGAGGCGAACGCGACCTTTGAAAGGGCGATCGATGGATACCTCATCGGGCCCCGGCCACGAGAGGCCGAGCGACTACTGCCTCCGCTGGCGTCGGCCTGTCGCCAGGCAGGAGTGCCAGCGCGGACAGGGTATCGAGAGCACGCGATCCTTCACTGCTACCCGTCGTCGAGATCGGCGGTCCGGACGGTCCGACTTGCGCGAGTGACCCACATCCTACGCAGCTTCAACGCCCAGGCGGTCCAGCAAATGGCGGAGGTGCACTTTCCGGCGTTCGCACCACAGGTGCGCTACGTCGTGGGCCGGCGCCCCAGCCCCGGCTGCGGACATGAACAGCCCCACTCCAGGGGTGGGCCAGTTGCCGGCCGATCCAACGGCAGAACAGCTGATGCTCAGGGCGATCAGCGCGTTGCACGGGATCATGTATGAAAGTACCAGAGGTGGTGTCCTCGCCAGACGAGCCCGCATTCTTCGCTCTGCGAGCGGTCGAGGAACTCGAGCTCGACGGTGCCCTGGTCGGCCTTGACGATGAACCGAGCCCGGTGAACCTGGCCAAGGCGGCCTGGCAGGAAGGGCTCTTCGACGAGCTGTGGGAAGGCCATGAAGCGCGGAACGCCTGAACACCCCGGCTGAGAACAGCTCCTCAGCCGCGGCCGGCAGCACCAGTTCCCGTGCTCACGGCCTGCGACGGCCGGGTGCGCACCGGGTAGCGTTCCGGGCGAAGGGACCAGGCACTTCGGGGGAACCATGAGCACCGTCCAGACCGCCACGCCACACGCCGAGCACCGCCTGAAGTTCCGGGGCGCCGTGGATGTGGATGGCCACATCCTGGAGCCGGCCGATCTGTGGGAGCGGTACCTCGAGCCCCAGTACCGGCACCGGGCGCTGCGCTTCGTCCGGGACGGCAACGGCCTGGACGCGCTGGAGTACGACGGCGAGCCGTCGCAGATGGCCCGCAAGGGCATGCCGTCGACCCTCGGGGCGATGGGCTGTGACGACCTCGCCGCCTGGCAGTTCGACCCGGAGCGCACCTACGCCAACACCGCCCCCTTCGGCTCCACCGACCCGAAGCAGCGGCTCGAGCTCCTCGACGCCGAGGGCATCGACGCGGCGATCATCTACACGACCGTCGGCCTGCTGTGGGAGGCCGAGGTCCAGGACCCGGAGCTGTCACAGGCGTACTGCCGGGCCTACAACCGCTGGGTCACCGAGTGGTGCAGCGGGGGCGAGGGCCGTCTGTTCGGGGCCGCCCACCTGTCCCTCTCCGACCCGGCCGGCGCGGCAGCGGAGATCCGCCGAGCGGTCGGCGACGGAGCGGTCGGCGGCTTCGTGGCGCCCTTCACCCACGACGGCAGGCCGTTGGGCCACCCCGACCACGACGTGCTGTTCGCCGCCTGCCAGGAGGTCGACGTCCCGCTCGCCATCCACCCGACCTTCGAGCCGCAGTGGACGAAGGGCCAGCGCATGGGCACCTGGGAGAACGTGAAGCAGCTGAAGCTGCTGCCCATGGTGATGGCGTCGGACGGGGTGCGCCAGCAGTTCACGACGCTGTTCGACTACGGCGTGTTCGACAGGTTCCCGGAGCTGCGCATCGTGGTGCTCGAGTCGGGCGCCGGCTGGATCGGCTACTGGCTCGACCGGCTCGACGCCGTGTTCAAGCACACGCCGCTGGCCAAACGGGTCCCGCTCGAGAACCCGCCCAGCTGGTACTTCGAGAACCGGTGCTGGATCAGCTGCGACCCCGACGAGCGGACGGTCCCCCACCTGGCCGAGCGCTTCGGCGCCGACCGGTTCATGTGGGCGTCGGACTTCCCCCACGTCGACCACACCCCCGGGTACGTGAAGGACCTGGAGGAGCTGGCCGGCAAGTTCCCCGACGACACCCGGCGGCAGTTCTTGGGTGACAACGCCCGCAAGTTGTTCAAGCTCGGGGACGCCGGCGCGTCACGATCGTGAGACAGGCGCGTGGCCGAGCCCCGGGCGCTGCTCAGATGGTCAGGTCCTTGGTGTTGTAGTCCCGGACCACCCGCTCGAACGTGGCTTCGCCGAAGCGGAAGTCGTCCTCGAGCCCGGCGAAGGGCTGGTAGCGGTACGGCTCCTCGCCGGGGACGTGCTGGCGGCGCGCGTCGATGGCGACGGCGATGACCGCGGAGCGGTCGAAGATCCGCTGCTCGTCGTAGACGTCCCCCTCCGCCCAGCTCAGGTCGTTGCCCTTGAGGCTGAGCTTGCCCCGCACGCCGAGCACCGACGATCGCCGATGGAAGCCGAACGTGATGGAGACGCGCGCGTCTCGCGAGGTGTTGGCGAACGAGCCGTGGAGGGTCTGGCGGTTGACGACGGTGACGTCGCCGGCGCCGCAGATCAGGGGCACGGCGTCCGGCAACAGGTCGCTGCCACCATTGTCGGCGACGAGCCCCTTGATGTCGACGCGGCCCCGGGCGTGGGTGCCGGGGACGACCCAGAGGCCGTTCGCCGCTGTCGTCGGGTACAGCTGGACCTGGAAGTTGAAGCCGTGGATGCCCGCATCCCAGCTCGGCGAGTCCCAGTGGGTGACGCCGTCCTGGTGCCAGGCGACCGACCCGCCGAGCCCGGCCTGCTTGACGAAGATGGCGTCGTTGTAGGGGACGAAGTCGGCGCCGTTGATGGCCTCGGCGATGGCCATCAGTTGGGGGTGGCCGTACAGGCGCAGGGCCGCCGGCATCGCCTGGCACATGCCGAACATGAGGTACACGACCTCGTCGGGGGTGCCCGCATCGGGCACGGCCTCGGTCATCTTCGTGGGATGGCGCCCGGCCAGCGCCTCGGTGCCGCCCCACGGGTCGGACAGTGGCTTGACGAGGAGGTACGGCTCGACGGCGTACTCCCGCCCCAGCGCCGGCCGGCCCTGGGCGTCGACCTCGGCGCCCTTGCGCACCGGTGCCCGCTCGATCATGTCGTCGGCTCCGGCCCGCAGCTCGTCGAGCTCGCGCCGGCCGATCACCCCTTCGAACACGTAGAAGCCGTGCTCCCAGTAGGCGGCCACGATGTCCGGGTGGAGTCGCCCGTCCCCGTCGAGCCGCACAGGGCCACGATTGCCGATCTCCATCGCCCGGCGCTCACCGTCGCGGAGGTAGTCGGCCATGCCGGCTGCATGTTCCGCTCGTGTCAGCACGCTGCCGTCCTGGTCCCTCGTGCCCATCACGCGTCCCCCCGGGGTCGGTGCCGCCGTGGCGGCTGGGTCGGGCCCCCGGTCCGACCGGAGGGCTCTGGCGCGAGCGTACGGCCGGAGTGCGTGGGTCTGCTCGTTGGTTCGAGTTCGGGGGGGCCGGGGTGGAGCGCTCCTCGAAGGGGTGGGTGCTCGGTCCCCGGTCCAAGGACCGCGCGGGCCCGTGTCTCGTGCGAAGCGGCGGGCCGTCGAGGCAGCGACACCACCCACCAGCTGGGAAGAGAGCCGTCGATTGGCCGTTAGGCGACCCTCTCACTACTTTTCGGACGTGATCGCTCTCCTGCGCCGCGCCGCGTTCCTCGTCGTGCTCGTCCTCGTCGCCGCGGCCTGTGGCGACGACGCCCCCGGCCCGGATGCCTCGGCCTCGGACTCGGACTCGACTGCCAGCGCGACCGGCGACCCGTCGCAGGAGGCGAGCTACCCGGTCGTCATCGAGCATGCCATGGGTTCGACGACCGTCGAGGAACGACCGGAGCGGATCGTGTCGCTGAACGTCCAGTGGACCGACGCCGTCCTGGTCATGGGCATGCAGCCGGTCGCCTACGTGCTCGACCAGGCGAGCCTCGAGACCGAGCCATACCCCTGGCACGTCGACAAGGTCGCGGGATCGCAGCGGATCGACACCACCGGCACGATCCCCTTCGAGCAGATCGCCGCGCTGCAACCGGACCTGATCCTGCTGACCTACCTCCCCGAGGAGCGGCAGACCTTCGACACCCTCGACGAGATCGCCCCGACGATCGGCCTGCTGGGCGAGCTCCAGGTCGACCCTTGGCAGGACCAGGTCGAGGTGATGGGCCGGGTGCTGGGCGAACCGGAGCGAGCCGAGCAGGTCATCGGCGACGTCGAGGGCCAGGTCGAGGCCCTGGCACGCGACCTGCCCGGGCTCGGGGGGAAGACCTACGTCGCCGCCAACTACGTGCCCGGCGACGGCATCCACGTCGTGGCCGACCCCGACGACGGCTCCAGCCGGCTGTTCTACGAGCTCGGCATGGAGATCGCCCCTGACATCGTGGCCCTCGACCAGCAGGCGGTCGGGCGAGTAGAGATCAGCATGGAACAGGTCGGCCTGCTCGACGCCGACTTCGTGGGCATCCTCGCCCACGATGCTGACCCGAGCGAGCTCCCCGGGTGGGACCAGCTCACCGCCGTGCAGACCGGGGCGGTGATCGACTTCGAGTTCGCCGACGTGGTCGGCATCAACACGCCGACACCGCTGTCGCTGCCCTACGTGATCGACCTCATCCGCCCCGCCCTCGAGGCGGTGGCCTCCGCCGGCTGAGGACATCGCTCTCGCAGCCCTTCAGGCGCGGCGCGCCACGAAGCAGGTGTAGTCGCGCCAGCTGCGAGGATCGGGGCGCCCTTCCAGCGCTCGCTCGACGACGCGGATGATGGTGCCGAACTCGCTGTGGTCGATCCCCACGACGATGGCACACCCGGCATGGGGCTGTCCCGCTTCGGCCCAGCGGCGCACGATCACCGGGAAGTCGGCGACGTTGAAGGTCACGAGCACCCGGCCCTCCGCCGCGGCCAGTGCCAGGAGGTTCTCGTCCGACATGCCGTCGAGCGCCCGCTCCTCGTCCGCGGCCCGCACGTCGTGGCCCGCCTCGCGCAAGGCCCTGGCGACACGGCGGCCGGACACGTGGGCGTCGAGGAACAGCCGCACCCGCTCTCAGCGAACCACGACCGAGGCGATGTCGAAGACCGGGAAATCGGCGTGCAGCCCTTCGAGGGACCGGCGGTTGCGGGCGATGGCGTCGTTGACCTCGGCGGGGAATCGCTCGTGGTAGGCCAGGGCCAGGCGGATCTGCCGCTCGGTCAGATCGGTCTTCTCCGCCATGGTCTCGACCGAGTCGAAGTCCTGGTAGGCGGCGACGATCTCCCACACGTCCAGCGCCGTGCCGATCACCCATGGCCGCCGCTCCCAGTCGATTCCCCGGAACGCGATCCCCGGGAAGAGGCGCGTCTTCAACGCCTCCTCGGCCAGCGCCTCGACGACCGCGCCCTTGCTCCGACGGGTGCGCCTGGCCTCGTCGGCGACGAGCGCTTCGACCTCGGGAGACAGGCGCAGGCTGAACGGCTCCGACTTCGCCACGCAGCCACCGTAGCCCATGTATTACATCGTGGTACGGAGCGCAGCTTTCCCCACCGTCGACGGCAAGGCGGCTGGTCACTGGGCGAGCGTGGGCGGTGGGACGGGCTCGTGGCGTTCGGCGGCCCGCGGCCGGTGGCCCAGGACACGGCCGACGACCCCTGGTCGCAACAGCGCAGTGGGGCTGTCGACGAGCCCCGACACCCGGACGAAGGAGGTGGCGAGGGACGGATCGTGCGCCGCCGCGGCGTGGAGGCGGGTGACGTAGCGCCCGAGGGCCCCCTGGAGGCGGTTGCGCCGGCCGAGGGCGCCGGGAAAGGCGAGGTCGGCGCCGGCCGCCATCTGCCACGTCGGTGACACGACCCGGGCAAGCTCGCGGTGCAGCAGGCGTGCCCGGGCCCGCCCGTGCCGGTCGAGGTGGCGTCGCACCGCCATCGCCTGGCGAGCGGCGACGGTCATGCCTTGGCCGTAGACGGGGTTGAGGCTGCACATGCTGTCGCCGAGCACGACGAACCCGCCGGGCAGCTGCCCCAGCCGCTCGTAGTGCCGCCAGACGCTGGCCGGGAAGCGGTAGGGCACCGGGTCGTCGAGCGGCTCGGCACCGCAGAGGGCCTCGTGGATGTCGGAGAAGTGCAGGCCCGCGGCGAACTCGGCGAACCCGTCGGGGCCGATCGGCGGGCGGTCGCCGAGGACGCCGGCCAAGGTGAGCATCGCCTGGCCGCCCTCCAACCGGGCCAGCACACCGGCTCGTGGGTGGCGCGGTGTCGGCCCGATGAGGACCGCCAGGTCATCGCCCATCGCACCGGGCGCCAGCCGGTAGCGCCTGGTGGCATAGGCCACGTCGAGCTGCACCCTGTCCTCGTCGGGGCCGTCGACCCCGAGGGCATCGAGCCATGCGGCGGCCCGGGAAGCACGGCCGGTGGCGTCGACGACGAGGTCGCCCTCGAGGACCTCGGGTGCGCTGCCCTCGAACCGGCGCAGGAGCCGGGCGCCGGTCACCTGGCCGCCGCCGCGCCCGCCGCGCCCCCCGGGCGAGCCGGGTGAGGTCGAGAGCCCGACGACGTCACACCGGTCCAGGACCTCGACGCCCTCGAGGTCGGCGACCCGGGCCCGGATGTGGCTCTCCAGCAGCGGCCGGCTGGCACTGACGACGACCATCCCGGACGGCGCCGGGCGCAGCCGATGGCCGCTCAGGTACATGCGGGTGTCGGCGAGCACGTCACCGACCGGCGCGCCCTCGGCGCCGAGCTGCGCCGTGAGCCCGGGGAACAGCTCCTCGAGGAGACGTTGGCCCCCGGCCAACGGCGCGTGGGCGTGGCGGCCCTGGGCGGCCCCGCGCCGGGGCGCCGGCCCGCCCGACAGGTCGTCCCGGTCGACCACCACCACCTCGCGGTATCGACCGGCCAGAACCCGAGCGGCCAGGAGCCCGGCCATGCCACCGCCCAGCACGACCGCCCGGTCTCCGATTCGTCCGCCCATCCCCGCACCTCCTGCTCGGCTGTTCGGCCTGTTCGGAGGTCACGATCGGGCGCACTGGTGCTCGGTCACCAGACCGGGAACTGCTCGGCGGTGCTCACCCGGCCAGACCGGCCGCGTCCTCACCCGCCAGGTTCGGCCGGCGGCGTGCCGTACAGCTCACGGTCCCACAGCCCGGCGACGACCCGGGCCACGCCTTCGCCGAGATGGCGGCGATAGGTACTGAACGGCAGGCCCAGCAGCTCGGCCGCTTGTTCCTGGGTGGCCGAGGGCCGCAGGTAGGTGCGGTCGACGGCCCGCCACCGCTTGTCGTCGCGGGGGTCGGCTCGCAACACGTCGGCGGCGTCGCGCACCGCCTCGGCCAGGGCGCGGCCATCGGGCGGGTCGCCGCCGGCGCGGTCGCGCACCAGCCGGCTGCGCTGCAGCGGGTTCCGCACGAGCAGGTCGTGACGTTGCAGGTCGCGCAGGGCCCGGCGCGCCGCGTCCCCGAACTCGTCCTGGGACAGTACGAGCGGGCCACGCTCGGGGGCGGGTGGGCCGGAGACCTCCTGGGCGAGCGCCCGCTCGGTGACGAGGTCGAGCCAGGCGTCGACCGGGACGCGGCGGAAGTCGTGGGCGAAGAGGCCGTAAGTGCGGCCGTCGACCTCGAAGTCGGCGCCGGCGGCGCGGGGCAGGTCGGCGATGGCGAAGTAGGCGTCGAAGAGGCCTGGATCGGCCAAGGTGACGTAGTCCCAGGCCAGGTTGGCCGTCTGCTGGTAGCGCTGCAGGGTCAAGACCGGGACCGCGTTCAAGGTCGGGGACGGGGACTGGTACCGGTCGCGGTCGACGACGAAGCGGGTCTGGGTCACGACCTCCCCGGGCCGAGGAGGGGCGGTCTGTTCCGCATGGGCCCAGGCGGCCCGCGCCCCGGGGTCGAACGCCAGGTCGTCGGGCGACCTCAGCGTCAGCAGCACGAGCCCCCCTCGAACGGTGCCGTCCTCGGCGTGCACGACGTAGAAGGCGTCGGGCTGGCGTTGCGACCACCGTTCGGCGATCGTCGCGGCAGCCGGTCCCTCGTGCGCCCGCACGAGCGCCACCACCTGGGCGCGCTCGCTCGCCGTGGCCGGCTCGGGGTACCCGTCGCCCCACTGGTCCCAGTCGACGGGCGACAACACGCTGGGCAGGTTCCGGAAGACGAACTTCTCGTCGAAGATGGCCCGCTGCTGCTCCACCCCGCCGAGGTCGTGGAGTCGGCGGTGCACGTGGGCGCGCACCCGCCGGAACACGTCCCGGTACTGGTCGGGGTCGCGCCAACGCAGGTCCAGGTCCAACACGTCTCGGGCGAGGTCGTGGGGCACCAGCCCGTCCCGCCCGGGCTCCACGAAGGACAGCCCGCGCAGCCACTCGAACAGCTCATGGGGCCCTTCGGCGTCGACGGCATCTCGCAGCAGGCCCTCGGTCGTGGCCCGGGACAGCGCGCACGCCGCCAGCGCCCTTCGATGGCGGTCGCTCGGCACCACCTCGACGAACTGGCGCACCAAGGTGGCGACGAGGTCAGGGGCCAACGGGTCGAGGGCTGCATGGCCGGCACGGAGGACGAGGTCGGCGAGCAGAGACAGGCCGAGCGGGTGCCCGTGCGAGGCGGCCACCAGCTCCTCGACTACCTGGGCCGGCCCCACCCCGCAACGGCCCAGGTAGTCGCGGCACTCGTCAGGGCTCAAGTTGCGCAGCGAGACGATCCGCAACAGGTCCCGCCACGCCGGGTCACCTCGCCATCCCGGGCCGGGCGGCTCCCGCGAGGCCAACACGACGATCGCCGACGCCGCCAGCGCGGGCAACAGGTCGCCCCGCACCCACGCATCGAGGGCCACCAGGCGCTCGTACGAGTCGATGAGGACGACGACCTGGCCGTCCTCGGACGGCGCACCGACTTCAGCCTCGGCGCGGCTCGTGGCATCGGCCAACGCGCTGCGGAGGGCGGCGGCCAAAGGCACGATCGAGCGCCCGTCCACCCGGGCCACCACCGCACCGGTCGCGGCGGCCCGCTCGGCGAGCTCGTCGAGCAGGCTCGTCTTGCCGATCCCGCCCGGGCCGTGGACGTACAGCACGGCGAAGGACGGGTCGTCGGAGGCCAAAGCGGCGTCGAACAGCTCCAGCTCCGAGGCACGGCCGACGAAGGCGCGTCGCCGCCGGGCCGACAGCGCCCGGCCGAGCGTGCCCGAGTCGCGCCGCCCGATCATCGTCGTCGACCCTATCCAGGACGACAGTGGCCCGGAGGACGCCTGGCGCGGCGCCCGGCAGACCTCCCTGCAGACCTCCCCGCCGAAAATGCGCACAACGCGGGCTTCGCGACGCCATCTGCGCTCGTGAACGGCGTAGCGTCCCCGAGGATGGACGCTCCACCACACCAGCCCCGTCGGCGGCCGGGGCCGCTCCGCATCGTCGGAGGATCCGTGGCTGCCGGGCTCGTCGCCGTCCTCGCCGTCGTGGTCGTGGGGCGAGGAGCCGAGGGAGACCCGCTGTCGTCACTGCCCGGGGCGGCGCTCGAGGGCGGGTTCGTGCTCGGCGCGCCGACGGCGATCACCGTGGCCGCCGAGCGGGTGCTGCTCCCTGCGGCCGAGGCCCCGCGTGCCGTGGCCGCCGCCATCGCATCGGGCCGAGGTGGTGACGAACTGGCGACGCCGCCACCCACCACCGCAACGACGGGCGCCGCCCCGGTCGCCTCGACGACCCAGACGGCGATCGCCAGCGGACCAGCCGCCTCACCAGCCGTGACAGGTCGCCCGGGCCCGACCGGCTCACCAACGAGCACGACCCCGCCACCGGTGTCGACGACCGTGGGCCCGTCGCTCGGGCCGGCCGGTGAGGTCACGACGACGACCGGCGGGGAACCTCCGACGTCCACCACGACGACCGAGCCTCCGACCTCGACGACGGCGCCGACGACCACAGCGCCGACGACGACGACCACGGTGCCGACGACGTCGACGACCGAGCCGCCCACGACGACCATTGTGCCCACGACCAGCACGACGACCGGGCCCACCACGACGCAGCCGCCGACGACCGAGCCGACGGTGCCGGTAGTGCTCAGTCCCGTCGTCGAGCTGGTGGCCGACCTCCTCGGCGCTTGAGAACGAGCCACGAGCACCGGGGGCACGGGCGGGGTGCGACCGCCCGCTCGGGATCACCGGCCAGCGGCCTGGACCGAGGCGCCAGGCCCTGACCGCCGCGAAGGTTCGTGCACCGTGGTGGTGGAGGATCCTTCGCGGTTCCGTGGTGGGACGCCGCCGCTACCCGCGGCCGGCCTAGTGTCCTGTCAGGCTGGTCCGTCGAGGAATTGGGCGAGGGCTGGGCGTAGCTTCGCAAGGACGAGGACGCAGGCAGGGCGGTGTCCCCTGGCGAGGACGAGGACGCCGCGAGCGGCGTTCAGACCCGTCGAATTACCGACATGATCAACCTGACAGGACGCTAGCGGCCCTCGACCTCGCGCAGCGCCCGGAGCCCCTCGACGGCGGTGGGGAAGCCGGCGTAGGCGATCACGGTCACCATCAGCTCTTCGAGCTCCTCGGGCGTGACACCGTGGTTGAGCGCTGCTTGGAGGTGGAAGCGCAGCTCGACGGGCTTGTCCTGGGTCGTGAGCGTGGCGCACACGACCAGGGACCGGTCCCGGCGCGAGAGCTGGTCCCGGGCCCATACCTCCCCGAAGGCGAAGCGCCCCGCTGTCCCGGCGAAGGATCCCATGTCGACCCCGACCCCGCCCGGAGGCTGGTTCTCGCTCATGCGGGCCATGACGGCGCGGGCGTCCGCGCTGCGCTGCTCGTCGTCCTTGCGCTGCGCCGGGGGGCTCGGCTCGAGGCGGTCGACGCCCTGCAGCTCGGCGAGCGCCTCGTGCGCGGTGGTCATGGCGTCGATCGCCCGGGGGAAGCCGGCGTACGCCGCGAGCTGGACGAACACCTCTTCGATCTCGGTGCGGCGCAGGCCGTGGTGGGTGCCGCCCTGCACGTGGCTGCGGAGCTGGTTCAACTGGTTGAGCGTGGCCAGGATCGAGATGACCACCAGGCTGCGGTCCCGTCGCGAGAACCCTGTCCGGCTCCACACGTCGCCGAGGGCGAAGTCGACCACGAACGAGCCCAGCGGCCCGAGGCGCTCCTCCATGGCCGCCGCGGTGGCGTCGGCGTCGATCCCGCCGCCCCGCAGCGTGCCCAGCACGTCCTTGCCCGCTTCGCGTCGTTCGGCGTGGGTCTTCCTGGGCATGGCCCCTCCTCGGCTCGGGCGCCTCCGCGCTCGGTCGCTCGGCGCCACTCTCCCAGCATCGGGATGACGACGCCGCGCCGCACGAGCTGCTGACGCCGTCCTTGCCCTGATCTTTCATGAGGCTCGCGGCCAGGCCACTGTCCAGGACGCCAGCTGGTCGGGCGAGCCATGCGGGTACCTGGCTGACCAACTCGAGCGAGCTCGAATGAAAGATTGGGGCTTGTACGCTCCGCGTCGTGACGCGTGCAGCCTCGCTCGGCCGATGGCGAGGACTGCGCCGTGCCGCTCGTGGGGGGTCGGCGGCGCTGGCGTTCGGCGCGTTGGCGGTGGTACCCGCCCCATCGGCTGGGCCGGCACCGCTCTCGGCGGCGTGCACGGTCGTCGGTTGGGGGGAGGTGACAGGGACCGAGGCCGCTGACGTCATCTGCGTGCTGGTGCCGTTGGGCGCGACGACGACCTACGTGAACGCGCTCGGCGGTGATGACGTGATCTACAGCACCGGGGGCGTGAACGTCGTGGAAGGCGGGGCTGGTGACGACACCGTGTACACCGGGGCGGGCGACGACGACGTGACGGGCGGGACCGGCGACGACGTGGTCTCGGCCGGGGCGGGCGACGATCTCGTGGATGGCGGGCCCGGCAACGACCGCTTGGCCGGCGGCACCGGCGACGATGACGTAAACGGCGCCGAGGGCGACGACCTCCTCGACCTGGGGGACGGTTCGGACCACGGCGACGGCGGGCCCGCCGCTGACGAGGTCCACGGCGGTGAGGGCGAGGACACCATCGACGGGGGCCGGGGCGACGACCACGTCCTCGGCGGCGGCGGCGATGACCGGCTCTACGGGGGCGAAGGCACGGACTCGATCGACGGGCAGGACGGCCGGGACCGCCTCTACGGCGACTCCCAGGTCCCGTCCGGCGGGTGGACGGCCGCCGACCTGTGGTGGTTCACCCGTTACACCGGGCGAGAGGTCACCCCGCCGGTCCCGGCGTGGGCGTTCGACCCCGCCCACTTCCTGGGCTACCTGGCGACCGTCGTCTCGTCGGACGTGCTGCACGGAGGCCGTGACGACGACGAGGTGTTCGGCGAGCTGGGATCGGACCAGGTGTACGGCGGACGAGGCGACGACCTGGTCCGCGGAGGCAACGAACCGGCTGTCGAGCAGCAGTGGAACATCGTGGCGACCGGTCCGCTGGCCCAGGCCGGGGACGCGGGCGACTGGGTCGCCGGGGACGAGGGCGAGGACAAGGTGTACGGCGACGCCGGCGTCGACCTGCTCTTCGGCGGCACCGGGAACGACCTGCTGGGCGGCGGGCCGGGGACCGACGCCCTCGACGGCGGCGACGGCATCGACCGCTGCGAGTCCGCCGGCGGCAGCGTCGCTCGTTGCGACCTCGTCCTGTGACCGAGCCCGGCGCCCCAGCGACGGGCTCGGTCACAGGACGTCTCTCAAAGGCCGGTACCGAGGACGGCTCGATCCCCGCGGAGGTGTCCGAGAGCGTGCGGGCGATGCTCAGCCCCACCAGGTGGAGCGCTCAGCAGCACCGGGCGGCGGACTCGGAGGCCGACCCGCAGCACATGGCGTCCTCCGCCGCCGCCGGGTCGACGTTTCGCAGCTGCCCAGCGGGCATCTCCACGTCGGCGAGCACCGTGTAGACCTCCCACGGCTCGCCATCGGGGGCGTCGATCCACACCTTGTCCTGCACGGCGTAGCAACAGGCGACCTCGTCCTCGACCGCCGTCGCCATGCCCTCAGCGGCCAGGCGAGCCGTGGCCGCGCCGACCTCGTCGGTGGAGGCCACCTCGACGCCGAGGTGGTTCAGCGTGCCCGGCTCGCCCTTGCCCTCGATGAGGACCAACTTGAGGGGCGGCTCGGCGATGGCGAAGTTCGCGTAGCCGGGGCGGCGCTTCGCCGGCTCGGCCTGGAAGAGCCTGGAGTAGAAGCCGATCGCCTTCGCCAGGTCAGAGACGTTCAGGGCCAGCTGGACTCGTGACATGCTGCATCCTCCGCTTAGATTGATCGAAGTCGATGCGTTCACCTTGGCGTACGAGTCGATACCTGTCAATACGATCCCCGACGACCGCCGGCAGCGTTGCGAGAAGGGGGCTCAGGCCCGGCCCGCCTCGAGGGCGGCGCAGCGGGCCTCGTCGAGGGGCTGGCCTGCCCGGCGGAAGAGCGCAGCGGCCTTGTGGAAGTGCTCGCCAGCGGCGACGGCGTCACCGGTGGCGCGCGCCAGGTGGCCCTTGACCTCGTCGAGCGCCGCGTACCAGGCGGGCAAGCACATGACGACCGTCGCCAGCATCTCCGTCGCCTCGGCGTAGTGGGTCGCACGGTCGAGGTCCCCGGCGCGCGCCGCGGCGATGGCCGCGGGGACGGCGAGCGTGATCCTGCAGCCCGGGCATGTCTCCACCGGGCCCCGAACCGCAGCCTCGGCCTCTTCGAGGGCAGCCAAGGACGACGCGGCATCGGGGGCGGCGGTGATCCTCGTCCCATAGACGCGGTCGAGGAGGTGGAAGCCGACGTTGGACTCGCGGGAGACGGCCAGCGCCTCGTCGAGCAGTGCGTCGACGTCCGCGGGGCGGCCGCGGTGGAGCGCCACTTCGGCTCGACGCTGGAGCGCCAGAGCCTCACCGGTGGCCGCCGCGAGTGCCCGGTGGAGCCGCGCGCCCCTCTCGAGGTCGTCGTCGGCCGCGTCGAGCTGTCCGGCCAGCAGCTTCGCCTCGCCCCGGATGGTCACCGCGAACGCGTGGCCCCGGGCTGCGCCCAGGCGCTCGGCCTCGGCGGCGAAGGAGTCGGCGAACGAGACGACCTCGGGGTAGGGCCGTGCCCCGTACAGGAGCCCCTGGGTGACGCACAGCTGCCCGTCGAAGACGCTGATCGCCAGCTCGGGCAGCGCCCGGGTCTCGCGAAGGTCGAAGCGCAAGCTGGACGACAGGTCGCCGCGGGCGTGGGCTGCAGCTCCCTGGGCCCATGAGGCGACCGTGACCGCGGCGGCGTCCCCCGACTCGAGGGCCAACCGACGGCACTCGGCCGCCTTGGCCCTGCCCAGCTCGGGATCGGCGAACCCGAGCGCGGCCGCGCTGCAGAGGGTGAGCGCCTGGGCAAGTCGCCCCTCGACGGTCACGGGCTCCACCCCGACCAGCATTTGGAGCGCCCCGCCGGGATCGCCCAACTTCAGCTGGGCCAGTGCCCGCTTGGCCCGGATCTCGTGCGCGGCCGCCTCGCCGACGGCCCGCGCCGCGGCGGCGTAGGCGGCCGGGGCGCCGCTGTCCCCGAGGGCGTCGAGGGTCTCGGCGCGTAAGCTGAGCGCGTCGCCGTAGTCGGGCACGTGCGCCAACAGCGGCTCGAGGTGACCGAGCGCGTCAGCGAAGGCGCCGAGCTTGACCGCCTGTCGGGCGGCGGCGAGGAGCCAGTCGACGGCTTCGTGAGGACGGCCGCCGTCCAGCCAGTGCCCGGCGATCTGGGCGGGCGGCGCACCCTGGGTCGCCAGCCGCCGGGCCGCGTCACGGTGCACGGCGATCCTCTGGTGCGGCGGGAACTGCTCCACGAGGGCCTGACGGACGAGCTCGTGCCGAAATCGATACCGGGCGCCGGAGACCACCAGGATCCCCGCAGCCAGCGCCACGTCGAGGAGCGCGAACGCCTCCTCCTCGGAGGAACCGGTGAGGGCCACGACACCGGCGGGATCGAGGTCGTCACTGGCCAGCGCCAATCGCTCCAACATCGCGGTGGCGCCTTCGTCCAGGTCGACGAACCGGGCGGAGATGGCGTCCCAGACGGTGGGAGCGATCGCCAGGGGCGCCCCGGAGGCCGCGCTGCGGGCCAGTTCGAGGGTGAAGAAGGGGTTGCCCTGGCCGAGATCGACGATCTGGTCGACGACGCCCGGGCCCGGCGCCGTGGGCGCGCCCACGGCGACGAGGGCGGTCGCTTCTGCTCGGTCCAGCGGCCCGAGCTCGATCTCGACGACCCTGCCGCCGCGCGCCAGCCTCGCCACTCCCCGGGACAAGGCCGCAGGCGCTGCCTCCTGGCGGTAGGCCAGCACGACGAGGAGAGGGGTACCGGCCGGGCCGCCGAGGTGGAGGACGACGTCGATCGTGGCCTCGTCGGCGACGTGGGCGTCGTCGATGACGAGCACGACTCCCCCCGCGCCGCTGCCGGCGAGGAGCAGGCGGCGGAGAGCGCCGATCACCTGGTGCCGGGTCAGGGCGCCGTCGAGTGGCGTGGCCGGTGCGGCGAGCGAGGTCAGCTCGGCCAGCACGGTGCGGGCGCGGGCGCCGACCGCGTCGAGCAACGCCCGGTCACGGCCGACCAACTGCTCGACGGCCGCGGCGAGGGGCGTGTACGGGCTGCTCGCCTGCGTCGCCGCGACGGTGACGACCGTCCACCCCTCGTGGCGGCCCACGGTCGCCACCTGCTGGCACAGCGTCGACTTGCCGATGCCCGCCGCGCCCCTCACCACCAGCACGCCCACTTCGGCGCCCGGCTCGGACCGCAGGACGGCCGTCGCCCTGGCCAGCTCGACCTGGCGGCCCACGAACGCCGGCTCAGCAGCGCCCAACCCCGCCACGCACTCGTCGTAGACGGCTTCGCTGTCGCGACTCGGCAACACCCCCAGCTCGCGTCCCAGGGCCGTACGCAGCCGCCCGTACCAGCGGATCGCCGCGGGGCGGCTCCCGGTCGCCAGAGCAGACCGCATCAGCTCCTGGTACGCCGGCTCGTCGGTGGGCTCGACCTCCACCAGTCGCTCCCACTGGCCGCCACGTCGCAGCAGCTCCACACGGCGCGACCGCAGGTGCTGGCGCGGCGCCTGGGCCCAGTCCGCGTACAGCGACTCCGGGAGCAGGTCACCCCGGTACAGCGACGCGGCCGCGGCGCAGGCCAGCGGGTCGTCGCCGCCCAGGGCGTCGTCGGCGCGGGCCTCGAAGCGCTCGACGTCCGTCTCCGTCGACCGCGACGGGAACAGGGCGACCTGCCCGCCTCGCAGCACGACCGCCTCGTTGTCACCGAGCGCCTGGCGGGCGTGATGGGCCGCCTTGCGCAGGTTGGCGGACCCTGCCTCGGCGTCCAGGTGAGGCCATAACGCCTCGATGACCTGGTCACGCACGAGGCGATGCCCGTCCGCCAGGGCCAGGAGCTGCACGAGCTCGGCGGAGCGCCGACCCGGCCACGCCTCCGGGGCGATCTCCCGGCCGCCGACGACGACTCGGAACCCGCCGAGCAACCCGATGCCGGCGCTCGCATCCCTCGGCTCAGGAGCCATCGCCTTCATCCTGGCCGAACCCACCGCCGCTGTCGTGGGGCATCGTCGGCAACAGCCTGCGGTGTTGGCCCGTCCTCGGCGGGGAGGTCAGTCGCCGACCGGGCGGACGCCCACCGGGTGCCCCTGTTCCGACCAGGCCTTGAACCCGCCCTCGAGGTGGGCCACGTCGTGGTACCCGAGGTCCTGGAGGCTCTTGGCCCCCAGGGCGGACCGCGAGCCGGACGCGCAGTACACGATCACTCGCCGGCCGGGGTCGAACCCGTCCAGGTGGTAGGGGGTCGCCGGGTCGGCGTGGAACTCGAGCATCCCCCGGGGGGCCAGCACGGCACCGGGCAGGACCCCTGCCGCGGTCTCGCCCGGCTCGCGCAGGTCGACCACCAGCACGTCGCCGCGGCCGATCTCGCCAGCCACCTCGGCCGGGGTGAGGTTCTCGATCCCGGCCTTCGCAGCCGCCACCATCTCCATGACACTGGCCATCACATTGCTCCTCTTTCGTTGGATGTAGCGCCACCGTGCGCCGCGAGGTGTTCCCGGAACGTTCCCGAGCGTCGGGGCGGGCTGTTCGCACCGCCGGGCGGCGCGTTCGGCCGAGGCGGCGCCAGATCGTGACCGGCGCGAAGGTTCGTGCACCGTGGCGGTGCAGGATCCTTCGCGGTCCTCGGGGATCACCGGGTCGGGCTTTTCGCCGTGAGCGCCGCGAAGGTCTGTGCACCGTGGCGGTGCAAGATCCTTCGGGGTTCCGTCGCCGGGGGGATGCAGCGACCCGGCCGCCAGCGGATCGCCCGGACCGCCCTCGGCCGGGGACGCATGACGCCCTGGCTCCATGGAACATCACTAGCTAGCTAGCGGAACACGGGCTGCCGGGCGACGTAGCGGCCCCACCCTGCTTCCCCGGCGAAGGCGCCGTCCCGGGCCACGACCCGCCCCCGGCAGAGCACGAGCGAGGGCCAGCCCGTCGCCGTGGTGCCTTCGTAGGGCGAGTGGTCCGTGCGCATGTGCAGCGAGGCGGCGTCGAGGTCCTGGCGGCGCTCCGGGTCCCACAGCACGACGTCGGCGTCGGCGCCGACCTGCAGGGAGCCCTTGGCCGGCCACAGCCCGAACGTCCTCGCCGGCGCCTCCGCGCAGAGCCGCACCCAGTCCCCGGCCGTGATCCGGCCCGCCCGCACCCCCTCGTAGACCAGCGCGAGCCTGGTCTCGATGCCTGGGAGGCCTCCGGGGATCTCGGTGAAGTCGGCCCACCCGCCCTCGCGCCCCCGCACCCCCCGCCGCCGGTCGACGCGCGTGAAGGGGCAGTGGTCGGTGGCCACCGTGTGGACCCAGCCCGAGGCGAGGCCGTGCCACAGCTCCTCGCCGTGCCAGGGGTCCCGCAACGGGGGCGTGCACACGAACTGCTCGCCGTCCTCACCGGCCAGCCGCCCGGCGTCGAGGTGCAGGTACTGGGGGCACGTCTCGGCCATGAGGGCGACGCCCCGCTCCTGGGCCTCGCGCACCGCGGCCAGGGCCGGCGCCGAGGACACGTGCACGATGTAGGCCGCCGCGCCCACCCGCTCCGCCATCGAGGCCACGCGGGACACGGCGCCAGCCTCGAGCCTCGCCGGCCGGGTGTTGGCATGCTCGACCACCCCGGTGCGCCCCTCGGCCAGGGCTTGGCGGCGCAACGCCTCGATCTCCCAGCCGTTCTCGGCGTGCACGGTGACCAGCCCGCCGTGGCGGGCGGCCGCCCGCAGCACGGCGACGATGACGTCGTCGCCGACCTGGAGTGTGTCGGGGTAGGCCATGTAGAGCTTGAAGGAGGTGACGCCCCGCTCCACGCAGTCGGCGACGGCGCCCTCGCCGACGGCCTCGGTGAAGGTCATGTGGAACCCGTAGTCGACGGCGGCCGGCTCGGCTCGCGCCGACCACGCCGCCAGGGCGTCGAGAGGGCGCTCGCCGCGGTAGGCCGTCACGTACTCGACCAGCGTCGTCGTCCCCCCGACGGCGGCAGCCGCGGTGCCGGTGGCGAAGTCGTCCGAAGCGGCGACGGCGCCGAGGGGCAGGTGCAGGTGGGTGTGCACGTCGACGCCGCCGGGCACGACCAGCCAGGAGGTGGCGTCGACCACCTCCTCCCCCTGCCCCGCCGCCAGGGCCAGCCCGACCTCGGCGATGCGCCCGTCGGGCCCGGTGCGCACGTCGGCGGCCCGCTCGCCGTCGACGTCGACCACCGTGCCCCCCCGGATCAGCACCTGGCAGCCTCCCCCACACGCCGTGAGCTGGGCCGCTCCCTAGTCCGCCGGCGACGGGCGTTGACAGTCTGTGGGACCGGAAGCAGCATCGCACACATGCCGGTGCTCGCACCCGAAGCCCTCGACGACGGGGGGCGATGCCGGTGAAGGTCGATGCCCAACGCCTGCTGCGACGGCTCGACGAGCTCGGCCAGATCGGCGACACGGGTGACGGCGGCGTGTGCCGCCTCGCCCTCACCGACGAGGACAAGCTGGGGCGAGACCTGCTCGTCACCTGGATGCACGACCTCGGCCTACGGGTCGACGTCGACGCCGTCGGCAACATGTGTGGCACGTGGCCGGCGGGCGCCACCGAGGCACCGGTGCTGTGCGGCTCGCACCTCGACACCGTGCGGACCGGCGGCCGCTACGACGGCAACCTGGGGGTGCTCGCCGGGCTCGAGGCCATCGAGACCGTCATCTCCTCCGGCGCCGAGCTGGCGCGCCCCCTGGCGGTGGCCTCCTTCACCGGCGAGGAGGGCGCCCGCTTCGCCCCCGACATGCTCGGCAGCCTCGTCTACGTCGGCGGCATGCCCGTCGAGCAGGCCCTGTCCACGGTCGACCGGGACGGCGTCTCCGTGGGCGAGGAGCTCGCCCGCATCGGCTACGCCGGGCCGATGCCCTGCCCGGCCCGCCCCCCGCACGCCTACGTGGAGCTGCACATCGAGCAGGGCCCGGTGCTCGAGGCCGAGGGCGCCGCCATCGGCGTCGTCACGGGCGTGCAGGGCATCTCGTGGACCGAGCTCGCCATCACCGGCCAGGCGAACCACGCGGGCACGACGCCGATGCACCTGCGCCACGACGCCGGCTACGCGGCCGCCGCCATCGCCGTCGCCGTGCGGGAGCTGTGCCCCCGGGTCGGCACCGTCGGCCGGCTGGACCTGCACCCCGACCTGGTCAACGTAGTCGCGGCCCGGGCGGTGATGACCGTGGACCTGCGCGACACCGACGAGGCCGCGCTGACCGCCGCCGAGAAGGCGCTGGGCGAGCGCTGGGCCGAGATCGGCCTGGCCGAGGGGTGCATGATCACCGCTCGACGGCTCGCCCGCTTCGAGCCGGTGGGGTTCGACGAGGCGATGGTCGACCTCGTGGAGGGCGTGGCCCACGAGCACGGGCACACGACCATGCGCCTGCCGTCGGGCGCGGGCCACGACGCCCAGATGCTCGCCCGAGTGTGCCCGACGGGCATGGTGTTCGTGCCCAGCGCCGGCGGCATCTCGCACAACCCCGCCGAGCACACCAGCCCCGAGGACATCGCCAACGGCGCGAACGTCCTGCTCGACCTGCTCGTCAGGCTCGCCCAGTGAGTCAGCGGAGCGAACGGCCCGAGCGGCCGAGAGCGGGAGGCAGAGTGAGCGCAGCGAACGGCCCGAGCGGCCGAGAGCGGAAGGCACAGTGAGCGCAGCGAACGGCCCGAGCGGCCGAGAGCGGAAGGCACAGTGAGCGCAGCGAACGGCCCGAGCGGCCGAGAGCGGAAGGCACAGTGAGCCGGGTCGTGACCGTGGCCGCGGCGCAGGTCGGCCCGGTGGAACGGGACACCCCCCGCAGCGACGTGGTCGGCCGCCTCGTCGCCATGCTCGCCGAGGCCGCCGGGCGCGGCGCCGACGTCGTCGTCTACCCCGAGCTGGCGCTCACGCCGTTCTTCCCCCGCTGGTGGTTCGCGGACGGCGACCCCGAGCTCGCCGGGTTCTACGACGACGAGGTGCCGGGGCCCTCCACCAAGGTGCTCTTCGACGAGGCCCGCCGCTCGGGCGTCGCCGTGTGCCTCGGCTACGCCGAACGGGACGGGCCGCACCACTACAACACGTCGGTCCTCGTCGCCCCCGACGGCGAAGTGGTCGCCAAGTACCGCAAGGTGCACGTGCCCGGCCACGAGCAGCACGAGCCGTGGCGGCCCTTCCAGCACCTGGAGCGCCGCTATTTCGAACCCGGGGACGGCTTCCGGGCGCACCGGGCGCTCGGCGGCGTGGTCGGGCTGGCCATCTGCAACGACCGCCGCTGGCCCGAGACCTATCGCGTGCTCGCCCTGCAGGGCGCCGAGGTCATCCTCATCGGCTACAACACCCCGCTCCACTACCCGCCCGACCCGGGACAGGACCGCCTGGCGTCGTTCCACAACAACCTGGTCATGGCGGCCGGCGCTTACCAGAACGGGGCGTGGGTGGTGGGCGTGGCCAAGGGCGGGCTCGAAGGAGGCGTCCACTCGCTGGCCGAGACCCAGGTCATCGCCCCCTCCGGGGAGGTCGTCGCCAAGGCGGTGACCGAGGGGGACGAGGTGGTCGTGGCGGCGTGCGACCTCGACCTGTGCGACCGCTATCGCAGGACGCTGTTCGACTTCGACCGCTACCGCATGGTCGAGCACTACTCGCTCCTGACCAGCCAGCGCGGCGTCGTCCCGCCGGAGCCCCAGCCCGGCGTCGGCCCGACGCGGCCCTAGCCTGGCGTCGTCCCGACGCCGGAGGTGTCACCGTGACCACGTTCGAGCTGAACGGCGCCGAGGTCGACGTGCAGGGCTGGCACCCACACCTCCTCAGCGCCCTTCGGGAGGAGCTCGGCGTCACCTCGCCCAAGGACGGCTGCTCCCCCACCGGGCAGTGCGGCTGCTGCACCGTGCTGGTCGACGGCAAGGCCATCGTGTCCTGCCAGGTGGCCATGGAGAAGGTGTCCGGGCGTTCGGTGACGACCCTCGAAGGCTTCGAAGAGGCCGAGCGCGAGCGCCTGGCCGCCCACATGCAGGCGTTCGGCGCGCTGCAGTGCGGGTTCTGCACGCCCGGGGTGCTCGTGCGGGTGAAGGGCCTGCTCGACAAGGGCCCGCTCACCCGGGACAAGGCCGCCCGCCACCTCGGCGCCAACCTGTGCCGCTGCACCGGCTACGTCAAGATCCTCGACGCAGTCGAGGCCCTCGCCGGCGACGCTGTGTGCCCGGTGCCCGAGGCGGGCGACGCCGTCGGGTCGCGGGGCGCCCGCTACGAGGGCACCGCCCTCGCCCTCGGGGACCGCGACTTCGTCGACGACCTGCGCGTACCGGGGATGCTCCACGCTGCGCTGCGGCTCACCGACCACGCCCGGGCCGAGGTCGTGGGCATCGACGTCTCGGCGGCCCGGACCGCCCCTGGCGTGGTCACCGTCCTCACCGCCGACGACGTCCCCGGCGCCCTCAAGGTCGGGCTCATCGACAAGGACTGGCCGGTCCTCGTCCCCACTGGGGGGCGGACGTCCTACGCCGGGGACGTGCTCGCCGTCGTCGTCGCCGAGACCCGCGAGCAGGCCCGGGCGGCTGCCCCCCTCGTTGACGTCGGCTACGACCCGCTGCGCCCCATCGTCGACCCGGTGGCCGCGGTCGAGGACCCCGAGCCGGCGGTGTGGGGCACCGACTCCAACGTGCTGTCGGTGAGCCGCTACGCCCGCGGCGGCGACGCCCTCCAGGCCTGGGAGGCGAGCCCGCACCAGGTGCACGAGGTGTTCCGCACCCAGCGCATCGAGCACGCCTTCCTCGAGCCCGAGGCGACCCTCGCCGTGCCCCGCCCCGACGGCACCCTGCACGTGTACTCGGGCGGCCAGGGGGTGTGGGACGACCGCGACCAGGTGGCGGCGGTGCTCGGCGTGCCCGCCGAAGGGGTCACCGTCGAGCTCGTCACCAACGGCGGCGCCTTCGGCGGCAAGGAGGACCTGTCGAACCAGGCCCAAACTGCGCTGGCGGCCTTCCTCCTGGGCCGGCCGGTGAAGTGCACGCTGTCGCGAGAGGAGTCGATCCGCCTGCACGCCAAGCGGCACCCCATCCGGATGGAGTACCGCGCCGCCTGCGACGAGGACGGCCAGCTGACGTCGCTCTGGGCGAGAATGGTGGGGGACTCAGGCGCCTACGCCTCGGTGGGGGCGAAGGTGCTCGAGCGGGCCGCGGGCCACGCTTCGGGGCCCTACCGCGTGCCCGTGGTCGACGTGGAGGCCATCGCGGCGCGGACGAACAACCGGTGTGCGGCGCGTTCCGCGGGTTCGGCGCCAACCAGGCCCAGTTCGCCATGGAAGGCGTGATGGACCGCCTGGCGGCCGCCGTGGGCATCAGCGGTTGGGAGATCCGCAAGCGCAACGTGATCGCACCGGGCGACGTCTGGGGCCCGGGCCAGATCATGGACGACGGCTGCCTCGGCGCCGAAGCGTGCCTCGACGCCGCCAGGGAGGGCTACGCCGCCGCCGTGGCCGCCGGCAAGGCGGTGGGCATTGGCCTGGGGCTGAAGAACTCCGGCCTGGGCAACGGTGCCAAGGAGGTGGCCAGGGCGGTCGTCCGCTTCGAGCCGGACGGCGCCGTCGAGGTCCGCCACTCCTGGACGGAGATGGGCCAGGGCGTGCACACCGTCGCCCGACAGGTGGCCGCGCAGGAGCTCGGCGTGGGCCCCGGGCGCATCCGGGTCGTGGTGGACACCACCCGTGAGCTGGGCGCGGGCCAGACGACGGGCTCCCGGGGCACGGTCATGGGCGCCGGGTCGGTGGCCGACGCCTGCGCCAGGGCGCGGGCCGACGGCTGCCGGGTGGGCGTCGACTACGAGGGCGAGTACCGCGTCGACTGGACCCAGCCCATGTCCTCGGGGGTCGCCAACCCGGTGATCCACTCGACGTTCAGCTACGCCGCCCAGGTCGTGGTCCTCGACCGGGAGACCGGCGAGATCGAGAAGGTCCTGGCCGTCCACGACGTGGGCCGGGCGGTGAACCCGTCGCTGTGCGAGGGCCAGGTCGAAGGGGCCGTGCACATGGGCCTCGGCTACGCGCTGAGCGAGGACCTGCCCGCCGACGAGCGCGGCTTTCCCGTGCACACGACGCTCAAGGCCCTCGGCATCCTGCGCCCCAAGGACGTGCCGCCGATGGAGGTGGTCCTCGTCGAGTGCCCCCAGCCGAACAGCCCTTTCGGTATCAAGGGAGTGGGCGAGATCGGCCTCGTCCCCACGGCCGGCGCCGTCGCCGCCGCGCTGGCCGACCTCGACGGCGAATGGCGCACGAGCCTGCCGATGCGCCGATGACGGCGCAGGGCCCGGGCCTGGTGTGCGCCCACCACCACCTCTACTCGTCCCTGGCCCGCTGGCTCCCCGGGCCGGCTCGCACGCCGCTCGGGTTCCTCGAGGTCCTCGAGCTGCTGTGGTGGCGGCTGGACGTGGCGCTCACCCCCGCGGACATCGCCTGGTCGGCCCGCCTCGGCGCGGTGGAAGCCCTCGAGGCGGGGTGCACCGCCATCGTCGACCACCACGAGTCCCCCGCAGCCATCGACGGCTCGCTCGACGTCATCGCCGAGGCCTGCGCCGAGGTCGGCGTGCGCGTGGTGTGCGCATACGGCGTGACCGACCGGCACGGAGCTGGCGGGGCGAAGGCGGGGCTGGCGGAGAACGAGCGCTTCCTGCGGGCGGGCGGGCGCGGCCTGGTCGGCGTCCACGCCTCCTTCACCTGCAGTGACGACACGCTCGAGGCGGCCGCCGGGCTGGCCACCGACCTCGACGTGGGGGTGCACGTGCACGTGGCCGAGGGCGAGGGCGACACCTGGCCGCGCCTGGCCCGCCTCGCGGATGAGCGGTGGCTGCTGGCCCACGGCGTGCACCTCCCCGACCACCACGGGCTGGCGGGCACGATCGTGCACAACCCGCGGTCGAACATGAACAACGGCGTCGGCTACGCCCGGCCCGCCCGCTTCGCCAACCCTGTGGCCCTCGGTACCGACGGCATCGGCGCCGACCTGCTGGAGGAGGCCCGGCTGGCCTTCGCCCGCCTGCGGGAGCACGACGCCACCGCCCCGCCCACCGTCACCTGGGCATGGCTCGAGCAGGGATGGGCGCTGGTGCCCGAGGCACAGGCCGACATCGTCACGTGGAGCGACGAGCCCGGCGTGTTCGCCACCGGCGTGCGGGCGGTCGACGTGGTGGTCGCCGGCGAGGTCGTGCTGTCGGAGGGGCGCACGACCCGGGTGGACGCCGACGAGGTGCGGGCCAGGGCGGCCGAGCAGGCGGCGTCGCTGGCCGGGAGGTGGTGAGGGGTGCCGGCCCGGGTCGCGCTCTACCTGCAGGACGCCCACCCGATCCGCGACGGGATGCGCTACGCCCGGGCCGCGGAGGCGGCGGGGTTCGAGGCGGTGTGGCAGGCCGAGAGCCGCCTGGTGCGGGAGGCGACGGTGCCGATGGCGGCGTTCGCCGCCGTGACCGAGCGGATCCGGGTGGGCTCGGGCGTGGTGAACAACTGGACCCGCAACCCGGCGCTGCTGGCGTCGACGTTCTCGACCCTCGACGACCTCGCGCCCGGTCGCATCGCCCTCGGCATAGGCGCCTGGTGGGACCCCCTGGCGGCCCGGGTCGGCATCGACCGCCGTCGCCCGCTGCGGGCCATGCGCGAGACCGTCGAGTCGGTGCGGGCGCTGCTGGCCGGCGAGCGGGTGACCTACCAGGGCGAGTTCGTGCACCTCGAGGACGTCGAGCTCGACTACGTGCACCAGGAGCGCCGGCCCAAGGACGTGCCCATCTACATCGGGGCCACGGGCATGCAGATGATGGCGCTCACGGGCGAGATCGCCGACGGGGCCCTGCTGAACTACCTCGTGTCCCCGATGTACAACGTCGAGGCCATGAGCCACCTCGAGCACGGCGCGTCACGGGCGGGCCGCCGGGTCGAGGACCTCGACCGGCCCCAGCTCGTCGTGTGCTCGCTGCACGAGGACCGCCGGGTGGCGCTCGACGCCGCCCGCCTGCTCGTCACCCAGTACCTCGCCCAGCAGCCCCACATCATGAAGGCGTCGGGCGTGGGCGGCGACCTGCTGGAGCGCATTCACGAGGTGCTGACGTGGCCCGCGACCCACGAGCAGGTCGTCGCGGCGTCCGCCCTGGTGCCCGACGAGGCCGTGCAGCTCGTGTGCGCCGCCGGCACCGAGCAGGAGTGCAAGGCCAAGGTCGCCGAGTACCTGGCCACCGGCGCCACCTGCGCCGTGCTCTACCCCCTCGGCGACGTCGAGGCGACGATCGGCGCCTTCGGGGGCTGGCAGCCGTGAGGCTCGTGGCCAACAGCGGGCGCGGCGTGCTGCCCCCGTGCCCGGGCCCTTCCGGCGTGCGTGACTTCCACCGCCAGCTCCCGGGCTACGCCCCCACCCCCCTGCGGGAGGCGCCGAGGATCGCCGCCCGGGCCGGGGTGGGCCGGGTGCTCGTCAAGGACGAGGCCGACCGCCTCGGGCTGCCGGCCTTCAAGGTCCTCGGCGCCTCGTGGGCCGTGTACCGGGCCCTGCTCGACCACCTTGGCGTGCCGCTCGGCCTGTCCTTCGACGCGCTGGCGGCGCGGCTCGCGGGCCGCGGGCTCGTGCTCACCACCGCCACCGACGGCAACCACGGCCGGGCCGTCGCCCACGTGGCGCGCCGGCTCGGCCTGGCCGCCCACATCTTCGTGCCGGCGGGGACGAGCCCCGCCCGCATCGAGGCGATCGAGGGCGAGGGCGCCTCCTGCCAGGTCGTCGCCGGCGACTACGACGACGCCGTCGCCGTCGCGGCCACGGCGGGCGCGGGCGGCATCGTCGTGTCCGACACCTCGTGGCCCGGCTACGAGACCATCCCCGGCTACGTGATCGAGGGTTACGCCACCATCCTCGACGAGGTCGAGGAGGCGATCGACGCTGGGGTCGAGGACGCGGTCGGGGGTGGGGTCGACACCGTGCTCGTGCCCATCGGCGTGGGCGCCCTGGCCGCAGCGGTCGCCCAGTGGTTCCGCTGCCGGGGCCGCGAGGTGCGCCTCATCGGCGTCGAGCCCGACGGTGCCCATTGCGCCCTCGCTTCGATCGAGGCGGGGGGCATCGTCGAGGTGCCCGGCCCGCACACGTCCATCATGGCCGGGCTGAACTGCGGCCGGCCGTCACCGGTGGCCTGGCCGTGGCTGTCGGGCGGCTTCAACCTCTTCACCGCCATCGACGACGAGCACGCCGAGGCGGGCATGCGGGCGCTCGCCGCCGAAGGGACCGTGTCGGGCGAGACCGGCGCGGCGGCGGCGGGAGCGCTGCTCGCCTTCGGCGGCGAGGCGCTCGGGTTGGCGCCCGACGCCACGGTGCTGGTGCTGTCGACCGAGGGGGCCACCGACCCCCGCCTCTACGCCGAGATCGTGGGGACATGAGCACCAGCGAGGACCGAAGCCCATGAGCGCATCGGAGGACCGCCGCGCAGCGGAGGGGCGCATGAGCACCGCCGAGCCGGCGCCCGTCGACCTGGTCGTGTCCGGCGCCGAGCTGGTCGTCACCATGGACGAGGACCGCCGGGAGCTGCAAGGTGGCTGGGTCGCGTGCCGAGACGGCTTCGTCACCGCCGTCGGGGGCGCCACAGAGGAGCCACCGGCGGCGGCACGGGTGCTGTCTGCCAGCAACTGCCTGGTGACGCCGGGCCTGGTCAACACCCATCACCACATCTACCAGAACCTGACCCGCGCCCACCGGCCGGCGGCGAGCAGCTCGCTGTTCGACTGGCTCACCGCCCTGTACCCGCGCTGGGCGCTGCTCGACGAGGAGGCGTCGTACCTGTCGGCGTGGGTGGGCCTGGCCGAGCTGGCGCTGGGCGGGTGCACGACCTCCACCGACCACCTCTACGTCCACCCCGCCGGCGGTGGCGACCTGCTGTCGGCCGAGATCACCGCCGCCCGCGAGCTCGGCTTCCGCTTCCACCCGACGCGGGGCTCGATGTCGCTCTCGCAGAAGGACGGCGGCCTGCCGCCTGACTCGGTGTGCCAGGACGACGACACGATCCTCGCCGCCAGCGAGGAGGCGGTGGCCAGGCACCACGACCCGTCGGCGGGCGCCATGGTGCGGGTGGCCCTGGCGCCTTGCTCGCCGTTCTCGGTCACCGCCGAGCTCATGCGGCGCACGGCCGAGCTGGCCGAGCGCCTCGACGTGCGGCTGCACACCCACCTGGCCGAGGACCCCGACGAGGACGCCTACTGCCTCGGGGCCTACGGCTGTCGGCCCATCGAGCACTTCGAGGACGTCGGCTGGGGCACCGACCGCGCCTGGGTGGCGCACTGCATCTACCCCAGCTCGGCCGAGGTCGCCCGGATGGGGGCGTGGGGGACGGGCGTCGCCCACTGCCCCGGCTCGAACATGCTCATCGGCGGCGGCGGGATCGCCCCGGTCAGCGACTTCCGGGCGGCCGGCGTGCCCGTCGGCCTCGGCTGTGACGGCTCGGCCTCCAACGACGCCGCGTCGCTGTGGCTCGAGGCGCGCGGCGCCCTGCTCCTCGCCCGCCAGCGGGGCGGGCCGACGGCGTTCTCGGCTCGCGACGCGCTGGAGCTCGGCACCCGCGGGTCGGCGGCCTGCCTGGGCCGGCTCGGCGAGCTGGGCGTCCTCGCGCCGGGGTCGGCCGCCGACCTCGTCGCCTGGAAGCTCGACGGCGTCCAGTTCGCCGGGGCGGTCACCGACCCCGTCGAGGCCTGGCTGCGCTGTGGCCCGGTCGCCGCCCACCACACCGTGGTCGCCGGCCGCCCCCTCGTCGAGGGTGGCGAGCTGGCGGCGCCCGGCGTCGAGGACGTGCTGCGGCGGCACCGTGCGGTCGCTGCTCGCATGCAAGGGGACCTGTAGGCACGCCAGCTCGCGACTCCGCTGTCCCACCTCCCAACCTAGAGAAGCGGAGTTGGGATGCGAATTCCACTGCTGCGAACGCGCCCATCAGGCCCAGCTCTCGCCAGCGGCACAGCCATGGTGGCCGCCCTCGAGGCGCAGCGCCTCCTGGCCGACGAGCACGACTTCAGCGCCGACGTGTGGAGCGCGACCAGCTACCAGCAGCTCCGCAACGACGCCCTCGGCGTCGAGCGCTGGAACCGCTACGGCGTCGACGCCGACGCCATCGACCCGCGCGACGCCTGACCGTGGCCGGCCGTCGGGCGCCGCCGCGCCGACACGCCGCCACACCGCCGGACCGCCGGACCGCCGGACCGCCGGACCGCACGGAGCCCATCAGGCGCCACCTAGGGCGAAGACCGCTTGGACGAGGGCGGCGTGGGTGAGGCACTGGGGATAGTTGCCGAGGTGCTCACCGGTGTCGGGGCCCATCTCCTCGCCATAGAGGCCGAGCGGGCCGCCGAGGGGGAGGAGCTCGTCGAGCAGCTCGCGGGCCTCGTCGGGGCGGCCGGTGCGGGCCAAGGCCTGCACCAGCCAGAACGAGCAGGGCAGGAACGCGCCCTCGCCCCCTTGGAGCCCGTCGGTGCCGGGTCGGTAGCGGTAGAGCAGCGGCCCCCCGGCGCTGAGCTGGCGGCGGATGGCGTCGACGGTGCCGACCACGCGGTGGCCGGTCGCCGGTTCGAAGTCGAGCACGGGCAGGACCAGCAGGGCGGCGTCGAGGCCGGCCGAGCCGTAGGTGGCGGTGTAGGCGCCCTGTGCGCCGTCGTAGCCCCGGCTGCGGATGTCCCGGGCGAGGGCGCCGCGGGCGCTGGCCCACCGGAGGCGGCGCCGGCGGCGGTCGCCGCGAGCGGCGGCGATGCGGACGGCGCGGTCGAGCGCCAGCCAGGCCATGAGCTTGGAGTGCACGTGGTGCGCAGGCTGGCCCCGCACCTCCCAGATCCCCGCGTCGGGCTCGGCCCAGGTGGCGGCGACCTCGTCGGCCATGGCGGCGGCGGCCCTCCAGGTCTCGCCGTACAGCCGGTGGCCGGCATCGGTGAGGAGCCAGGCAGCGTCGAGGACCCAGCCGTAGCCGTCGAGCTGGTGCTGGCGGGCTGCGCCGTTGCCCACCCGGACCGGGCGGCTGTCGGCGTAGCCCGGCCAGCCGTCGAGCTCCCGTTCGCCGGGCCCTGGGCGCCCGTCGAGGGTGAAGAGGACGGGCAAGCGGGGCCGGGAGAGACGACTGGCGTGGAGGAGCCAGGCGAGGAAGCCGCGGGCCTCCTGGGGCTTGCCCGCGGCGAGGAAGGCGGCGATGCCGATGCTGGCGTCGCGGGGCCACGCGTAGCGGTAGTCCCAGTTGCGCTCGCCGCCGATCCGTTCCGGCAGGGAGGTCGTGGGCGCGGCGACCGGCGCCCCGGACGGTGAGTAGGTGAGCAGCTTCAGCGTGGTGAGGCTGCGGCGCACCGCGTCGCGGTGCTCGGCGACCTCGATGCCCGCGGCCCAGCTGCGCCAGCGCGCCTCGTCGCGGGACAGCTCGGCCGCGGCGACGGCGGGGGGGACGACGATGAGCGCGCTGCGGCGGGCCGCGGTGAGGGCGATCGTCACCGGCTCGCCCGGGTGCACCTCGAAGGCGACGGGGCGGTCGACCTGCACCGTGGGGCCGTCGGAGGTGACGGCGATGGCGCGCTCGCCGCGTTCGCACACCAGCGCGCCCGCCCGCTGGACGATGCGCCGGGCAGGGCGGCGGTCGTAGCCGAAGCGCGGAGCGAGGTGGAGCCTGGCTCGTACGGCGCGTCCCCGGGCCGTGAGCCGGCGGGCGAGCACCGTGCCAGGCAGGAACCGGCCTGCGACCTCGGCGACCAGGCCGTCGGCCAGCTCGGGCTCGCCGCCCTCGACCGCCCAGGTCGTGGTCAAGGTCACGGTGTCGGGCCGGTAGGCGCGGCCCACCACCCGGGCGACCTCGTCGGGCCCGACGGAGAAGCAGCCGGCCTCGTCGCCGCCGACCAGCCGACCGAAGAGGGGCGGGTCGTCGAAACGTGGGGCGCACCACCAGTCGATGGAGCCGTCGGGCGCCACGAGCGCGGCCGAGCGGGTGTCCCCGATCATGCCGTAGTCGCCGATGGGCCATCGCGGCCCCGGGCGCGCCATCGTCAGCTGCTCCCCACGAACAGGCCGAGGGCCGCCCCGTAGGCGACATGAGCGGCGACGGTCACCACCGGGGTCGCCCGCCCGTAGTTGAGCGCCAGCAGCCCCGGGGGCTCGAGGACAGCCGTCGAGAGGAAGCCGGCGCGCTCGCTCGCCATGCGCGGGTGGACATCGGGGAGCAGGGGGACGAGCACGGTGAGGGCGACGGCGGCGTGGCCGAGGCCGAAGGCGGCGCCGAGCCACCAGCCGGACCGGTCGAGCGCGGCGAATCCCGCGGCGTAGAAGAAGGCGAAGGCCTGGCCGATGGCGAGGTGGATGGCGAACCCGGCGACGCGGGCCCGGTCCGGGTCCTCCGTCGTGATCGTCCCGAGCATCAGCGGCAGGTCCAGCCGGGTACGACCGGCGAGCTGGGCGGCGATCATCACCGTCGTGAGGCCAGTGGTGGCAACCAGCCCGAAGACGGCCCAACCATGCCAGTCCATCAGCGCGTCAGCCGGGGCGACCGGGCCATGATCACCTCTCTAAATCGAACCTGAGTTGACGTTACTGTTGCGCACCGCGTAACGTCAAGATCAGTTACTGATAGAGCCTGGCGAGGGCCCCGGTAGCGAGAGGGCCACCAACCCAGTGGGCCGCGACGAGCGCCCCGGGGAGAGGAGACACCATGCGCAGGTTCTCGTTCCGCCCCGCGCTCACGCTGCGAGGCCGTACCTTCAACGGCTTGCGGGGCTGGGCCGGCAAGCCATTGCACCCGCCCCTCACCGACGTGCCCGTGGGGGCCTACGTGCTGGCCGCCGCCTTCGACGTCATCTCCTTCGCCGGGGGCGACGACCGGGCCTGGGCCCGGGACTTCTACCGGGCGGCCTCCTTCGCCCTCATCGGCGGAGCCGTCGTGTCCTTGCTCGCCGCGCTGACCGGCTTCGTGGACTGGAAACGCTCCACCGAGAAGGGGACCCAGGCGCGGCGCACCGTCAACGCCCACGCCTGGACGATGATCACGGTCACGGTGCTCGTCATCGTCGGGATCGCCGTGCGCACGGCTGCGTTCTGGGACGACCCGGCGACGCCGGCGCTCGCGCTGGTCCTCAGCCTGGCCGCGGCCGTGCTGACCTTCCTGGGAGGCACCCTGGGAGGCACCCTGGCCTACGACTATGGCTTCAACGTCGAGACGGCTGGCGACCACCCGGTGTGGCATCCCTCGGAGACCGACGTCTTCCCCGGCGACGCGCACGGCGCGCCCTCCACCGCCGAGGGCGCCTCGGGAGGGAGCACGGCGGGTTAGGCGCGACCGTCACGGTTC
>WHTX01000290.1 GCA_009377505.1 Acidimicrobiia bacterium | reverse complement strand
CTTCGGCCCCGACCGGCCGTCGCCGAGGGTGAGGGCGAGGGCGCGGGCGATGCGGTCCCGCTTCAGCCGGTAGAACTCGGTGAAGGCACGGTCCCCCCGGACGACGGCGGGAGCGCTGGCCTGGGCGGCGCTGTGCTCGGGGGGTGGTTGGGCGGCGATCGGCACGCCCGGTGGCCCGGTCGTCCCCACCGCCGTGGGGGAGCGCATCATGCTGTCCACCCCCTCTACACCCACGGCCCGCCTCCTGTTCGGCGCCAGCCAGGTGAAGCGCACCGAGAGCGGGCACTACGTCCAGGTCGAGCAACCCGAGCTGGTCATCGCCGCCATCGAGCAGGTCCTGCACCTGAGCGGCGGGCGAGCTGACCGCCCGCCCCGCTGACATGATGCGGGGGTGTCGATGAACGAGCCCGAGGCCGCCGAGGGCCAGCCCTACGAGGCCGCGGAGATGGTCGAGGCCATGCTGCGAGCCGCCACGGAGCACGCCATCATCGGCACCGACGTCGACGGCACCATCGTGGTGTTCAACACGGGGGCGGAGCGGCTGCTCGGCTACCAGGCCGAGGAGGTGCTCGGGCGCACGGGCCCCATGCGCTTCCATGACCCCGGTGAGGTGGAATCCAGGGCCGCTGAGCTGGGCGTGGCCCCGGGACGCGAGTTGTTCGGGCCTGCCCGGGGGACGGAGTCCGAGACCCAGGAGTGGACCTACCTGCGCAAGGACGGCGGCCGCGTCCCCGTCTCCCTCACGGTCAGTGCCGTTTTGGACGCCCAGGGTCGGCGCCGAGGCTATGTGGGCATCGCCCGGGACCTCACCGCCGAGAAGCGGGCCGAGGCGGAACGGGCGCGCTCGACGGACCAGTTCCTGCGCATCTTCGAGGCCGCGCCGCTGCCCGTGCTCGTCACCCGCGCCGCCGACGGCCTCGTCAAGCTGGCCAACCCCGCCTTCGAGTCCCTGGCCGGCTGGTCCGTCGCCGAGCTCGTGGGCCGCACGGTCACCGAGATGCAGCTCTGGGCGGAGCCCGACCACCGGCCGCCGGTCCTCGCCAAGGCTCGCCAGGGCGGCGGCTTCCACGACCAGGAGGAGCAGCTGCGCACCCGCTTCGGCGACCTGCGCCGCGTCCAGGTGGCGGTGGAGGTGATCGAGGTCGCCGGCGAGGAGTGCCTGCTCACCATCTTCCACGACATCACCGAGCAGCTCGCCCTCGACTCGGCGCTGCGGGACAGCGACGAGCGGCTCCGGGCCATCCTCGACGCCGCGCCCGCGGTCGTCTCCCTCAAGGACGCCGAGGGCCGCTACCTGCTGGTGAACCGCTGGTTCGAGGCCTCCTTCGGCCGCCGGGCCGCCGACGTCGTCGGCCAGGGCATCGAGACCGTCTACCCCGCGGACGTGGCGGCGCGCATCCGGGCCCTCGACGAGCGCGTGCGGGCGTCGGGCACCGAGACCACCTTCGAGCAGGTGCTGCCCCACGTGGACGGGACCGAGCACACCTACGTGTCGCTCAAGTTCCCGCTGCGCAACGCCGCGGGCGAGGCCTACGCCATCTGCACGATCTCCACGGACGTGACCGAGGTCAAGGAGGTGGAGGAGGCGCTGCGGGACAGCGAGGAGCGCTTCCTGCAGCTGGCCGAGACCATCGACGAGGTGTTCATGCTCGTCTCGTTCGACCCCCTCGCCGTGCTCTACGTGAACCCGGCCTTCGAGCGCATCACCGCGGTGGCCCGCCCGCGCTTCCTCGCCGACCCTTCGGTCTTCCTCGATGCCGTCCACCCCGAGGACCGCGACCACGTGGTGCACTCGACCCTCGTCGGGGTGGAGCGGGGCGAGGAGGTGGAGTTCGAGTACCGGCTCCGCTGGCCCGACGGCACGGATCGCTGGGCCCGCAGCCTGGTCCGCCCGGTCGAGGAGCCCGGGGAGCGCTCCGGTGAGCCGCGCCGATGGGCCACGACCGTCACCGACATCACCCTCCAGAAGGAGGCCGAGCTGGCCATGCGCCATGCCCTGGCCGACGCCGAGCGGGCCAACCGGGCGAAGAGCGACTTCCTGTCGCGCATGAGCCACGAGCTGCGCACGCCGCTCAACGCCATCCTCGGCTTCGGCCAGCTGCTCGAGCTGGACGAGCAGGAGCCCGACCGGCGCGAGAGCGTGGAGCAGATCCTCAAGGCCGGCCGCCACCTGTTGGCCCTCATCAACGAGATCCTCGAGATCTCCCGGATCGAGAGCGGCCAGCTGCGCATGTCGGTGGAGGCCGTCGACCTCGCCGCCGTGGTGGGCGAGGCGCTCGACATGTTCCGCCCCCTCACCTCGCAGCGCTCCGTGCAGCTCGGCGGGCGGCCGGAGGCGGGCTCGTGGGGCTGGGTGCTGGCTGACCACCAACGGCTCAAACAGGTCGTGCTGAACCTGCTGTCCAACGCCGTCAAGTACAACCGCGACGGCGGATCGGTGCGCGCCCGGGTCGACCTCTCGAACGCCGAGGTCACGGTGCTCAGCGTGCAGGACACGGGGATCGGCATCCCCGACGAGGACCTCGAGCGGGTGTTCGTCCCCTTCGACCGCCTCGGCGCCGACCGTTGGGCCGAGGAGGGCACGGGCCTGGGGCTCACCCTGAGCAAGGGGCTGGTCGAGGCCATGGGCGGGCGCATCGGCGTGGAGAGCGAAGTCGGCGAGGGCACGCGGTTCTGGGTGGAGCTGCGCCGGGCCAGCGCCCCCGCCCACCACCCGGCGCTGGCCAACGACCTCGTCGACGCCGGGCTCATGCCGGTCGTGGAGCGCACGGTCCTCTACGTCGAGGACAACCTGTCCAACGTCCGCCTCGTCGAGCGCCTCCTGGCCCGCCGGCCCGGGGTGCGGCTGCTCACCGCCATGCAGGGCAGCATGGCGCTCGACCTGATCTCCCAGCACCAACTCGACCTGGTGCTGCTCGACCTGAACCTGCCCGACATCTCGGGCGAGGAGGTCCTGCGCCGCCTCGTGGCCGACCATGTGACGGACAGGACGCCGGTGGTGATCATCAGCGCCGACGCCATGCCCCGCCAGATCTCCCGTCTCGTGGCCCTCGGTGCCGCTGACTACCTGGCCAAGCCCGTCGACCTCGACCGGTTCTACACCGTCGTCGACCGCCTCCTGGCGCGATGACGCCCGCGGGCCGAGGGAGCCGGCTTCGCCGGGCGGGCGTGGCCCTGGGGCCGTGCTCAGCTCGGCGGGCGGCGCTGGTGCTCGTTGCGCCACGCGTCGAGCGCCTGCCAGGACGCCCACAGCGGGCGGAACCGCCGGCTCATCCTCGTGACCCGGAAGTAGGTCTCCTGGCGGCCGCCGAAGTTGCGGAAGTAGCGCTCGACGCTCGGCAGCATGGAGCCCTCGAAGTCGAAGCGGCCGACGTGCTTCGCCGACGCCTTGATCAGCTCCCACATGAGCAGGCTGCCGCCCCCGCTCGAGCGCAGCTCGGGGTCGCCGCCCCCGCCGATGTACCAGGCCCGCTGGTCGTCCCAGGCGCAGAACAGCGAGGCGTGGAGCCGCCCCGCGGCGTCGACGGCGCTGAGCACCCTGCCCCGGTCCCGCTCCAGGCAGGCGCGCACGATGCGGTCGAGCACGGCGGGGTCGTAGGGCACCTCGAGGCGCTGGCGCTGGAAGGTGGAGCGGACCATGCGCTGGAGCTGGTCGGTCGTGGCCTCCTCGCGGACCTCGAGCGTCGCACCCGCCTTCTTGATGACCCGGCGGGTCTGGCCCGAGATGCCGGCCCACACCTCGTCGAGGTCGGCGAGTTGGTCGAGCACGTAGGAGATGAGCGGCTCCACCTGGAAGCCCCGGTGGTGGAAGGACAACCAGCTCATGATGTCCGGGTGCAGCGTCTGGCGGAACAGGTCGGCGGGCGGGAGCTGGTCGAGGAGCCCCTCGACGAGGTGGTCGGAGCGCCGCAGCCGGGTCTCGTAGCGGCCGTCGCCCGGCTCGACGAGGGGCCCCATACGGGGCGAGAGGGTGGGGCCGAGCAGCAGGCGCATGCCGTAGCGCTGGCGTTCCACGAGGGGCAGGCGGGCGACCGGGCGGCCGTTCTCCTCGACCAGCAGCTCGCGCCACGCGCCGGGCGCCGCGGCATCCAGCCACCACGGCTCGTGGAACACCGAGAGCATCACGCCCGTCAGCCTGGCACGTCGGGGCGCGCACCGCCCTTTGGGCCTCGGGCTCAGCCCTGGCCGGCGACCTCCTCGGCGGCGGCGGCCAGGATCTCGGACGCCTCGGCCACCTCGTCGTCGGTCACGCTGAGGGGTGGGGCGATGCGGAGGACGTTGCCGTAGAGGCCGCCCTTGCCCACCAGCAGGCCCCGGGCCCGGGTGGCCTCCATCAGCGCCGCCGCCCCCGCCGGCCAGGGCTCGGGGCCGCCGAGGCCGTCGCTGCCGGGGACACAGGTCTCGAGCGCCCACATGAGGCCTCGGCCGCGGACCTCGGCGACCCAGTCGTGCCGCTCGGCGAGGCGGCGCAGGGCGGCGCCGAAGGTGGCCCCCTGGCGACGGGCGTTGCCCTGGAGGTCGTTGGCCAGCAGGTGGTCGAGGTTGGCCACCGCCCCGGCGCAGGACATGGGGTTGCCGCCGAAGGTGGAGATGCCGTTGGCGGGGATGCTGTCGAGCACCTCGGCCCGCCCGATGACGGCGCCGAGGGAGAGCCCGTTGCCCACGCCTTTGGCCACGGTGATGAGGTCGGGCACGATCCCGTGGGCCTCGTAGCCCCAGAAGTGGTCGCCGGTACGGCCGAAGCCGGTCTGCACCTCGTCGGAGATGAAGAGGATCCCGTGGTCGGCGAGGACCTTGCCGAAGGCGCCGAAGAAGCCGTCGGGCGGGGTGGCGAACCCGCCCACGCCCTGGATGGGCTCGGCGATGAGGCAGGCGACGTCCCCGGACGTGCACATGTCGAGCACGTCGCGCAGGTCCTGCACGCAGGCGTCGGTGTAGTCGGCGTCGTCGAGGTGGCGGAACGGGCTGCGGAGCCGGTAGCCGCCGTGCACGAAGGTCACCTGCAGGCCCGAGAGGCTGGTGGGGGACCAGGACCGGTTGGCGGTGACGGCGACGGTGCCGAAGGACCGCCCGTGGTAGCTGTTGCGCAGGGCCAGGACCTGGTTGCTGCGCCGGTAGGAGGTGGCGGCGAGCAGCGCCGCCTCGTTGGCCTCGGTGCCCGACGTGGTCACGAACACCTTGGCCTCGGGGATGCCGGAGAGCCGGGCCAGGCGCTCGGACAGCTCCACCAGCGAGCGGCTCAGGTACAGCGTCGAGGTGTGGAGCAGCTTGCCGGCCTGGGCGCGCAGCGCCTCGGTGATCTCGGGGAGGTCATGGCCCGAGATCGTAGTGAGGATGCCGCCGAAGAAGTCCAGGTAGCGATGGCCATCAGCGTCCCAGACGTGGCGGCCCTGGCCGTGGGTGAGCTCGATGGGCTGCTCGTAGTAGAGCGACAGCCAGGAGGGCGTGACCGCCCGGTGGCGAGTGACGAGGTCCTGGGTGCTCATGTGCTGCGATCCTCCCGCTCGGTGCTCCCTGCCCGGAGGCCTACCACGCGCGCCGAGGCGAGGGTGCAAGCGGGCTGTTCGGCGGGTATGCATGCTGCATGCATGATTCGCGGCGGACGGCGAACCTGTTGGGCGCAACCGCGCTGGCGGTGACCGACGTGGCGCTGACGACCGCGGCCAGGGCAGCGGGCGTGGGCCTCAGCAGCGCAGCTGCGCTGGTCGTGCTCTCAGCATCGGCGGGACTCGAGGTCACCGAGCTCGGTCGGCGAGTCGGGCTGAGCCAGCCGGCGGCGACTCGGGTCGTCGACGCCCTCGCGGCACGAGGCCTTGTCGAGCGCCGCGCCGGCAGGGGGCGAGGGGTGGACGTTCTCGTGACGCCTGCAGGGAGGCGAGCGGCCCGAGAGCTGCTCGCCGCCCGGGAGGCTCCGCTCGTCGACGTGGTCGGCCTTCTCGACGACGAGGACAGCGAGGCGCTGGCCGCGTTGTTGGCCAAGGTCCTCACCCGCCTTTATCACAGGATCGGCCACGCCGAGCGGATGTGCCGCCTCTGCAACCGGACGGCCTGCACGACCGGAGCGGTGTGCCCGGTCGGCGATGCCGAGCGACGACACGGCCCCTGATCCGTGGGCGTGTTCCTGGCACTCGCCTCGGCGGCCTGCTACGGCTTCGCCGATTTCGCCGCTGGCCTGCTGTCTCGACGAGCGAACGCGGCGGTCGTGGCCCTGACGGCCCAGACGGGCGCGCTCGGGCTCACCCTGGTGGCTGCCGCGGTCCTGCCGGGCACCTCGGTGTCAGCGCACGACCTCGGTTGGGGCGGGGTCTCGATCGCCCGGGCCGGGCCGGGCCGGAGTCCGGGATGTGCGGGCCGCCGGTCTCGTCGTAGCCGGGGTGGCCGTCGCGCTCCTCGCCGCCGCATGACGCCCAGCACACCGAGTGAACACGGACAGATCCTGTCCGCAGTGGTGCGTAGGGTCCACGCCATGACCCCCATCCAGCTCGTCCTCGACTGCGCCGACGCCCACGCCCAGGCACGCTTCTGGGCCGCCGCCCTCGGCTACGAGGTGGAAGACCACCACGACCTCATCACCCAGCTCGTCAGCGCCGGCCACGCCCCCGCCGAGGCCGCGTTCGAGCTGGGCGGCCGCATGGCGTGGCGCGACATGGCCGCCTGCCGGGACCCTGAGGGCGCCCGCCCCCGCCTCCTGCTCCAGCGGGTGCCCGAGGCCAAGGTGGCCAAGATCCGCCTGCACCTCGACCTGCAGGTGGGCCAGGAAGCGCGCCCCGCCGAGCAGGCCCGACTCGAGGCCCTCGGCGCCCGGAAGCTCTACGACGGCCAGCTCGGCCCCGGGACATGGGTGACCATGGCCGACCCCGAGGGCAACGAGTTCTGCCTGACGTGAGCCCGGCCGCCGCGCCC
>WHTX01000009.1 GCA_009377505.1 Acidimicrobiia bacterium | reverse complement strand
ACGCCAACTCGGGACGGGTGCGCCGGCACAGCTCCACCAAGGTCGCGGTCATCGGGAGATCACCTCCCAGCGGCGCGCGAAGTCCTCGACCGGCATGACCAGGATCCCACCCGTCTCGGCCGGGAACGCGACCACCTCGAACCGGTTGGCATCGTCGACCACCAGCCAGGTACGGGCCCGGTAGTCGACCATCACCCGACCCCGGCGGTCGACCCCGGTGCAGCTCCGGTAGGTCAGCCGGCCCAGATCAGGTGCACGGCAACCGGGTGGTCCGATCCAGCACGCCGTGGCGAACCCGGCCACCACCTCCAGCGTCTCGCCGCGCGGCAGGACCTCGCGCAGCCGGCCCAGCGACAGACGGCCATCGCGTACCGGGATACCCATCGGCGCCAGATCGGTGCGCGGCTCGTCGGTCAGCTCCGCGGCCGCGCTCACGAGCAGCTCCGCGAGCCGAGCGCCGGTGGCCGGCGAGACGGGGTGGGTCCGGGCAGACATGTCCACCCAGAAAGGGGGTCAGCAGCGTCCCGGTCCGGGACACCACTTCGCCGGGGATTTCCTGGGTTCTTGCCCGCAACGGCCCAAGAAATGCGTGTCGGAGGGGGGACTTGAACCCCCACGTCCCGAAGGACACTAGCACCTCAAGCTAGCGCGTATGCCTATTCCGCCACTCCGACGTGGGGCCACCAGCATAGCGCGGCGCCCAGTGGGCGCCAGAACCAGGCTCGGCCTAGACATCCAGGTAGAGGCCCATCCCGACCGTGCTGAACGTGAACACCAGGGCTGTGATCACCGTCAGCCGGTCGAGGTTCTTCTCCATCACCGTCGACCCCGCGGCGGACGACGCCGCCGAGGTGCCGCCCATGAGGTCCGACAACCCCCCGCCCCGCCCCGAATGGAGCAGCACGAGGAAGATCAGCCCGAGGGTGGACACCAGCCAGAACGGCAACAGCAGCCAGATCACGGTGCACCAGCCTACCCGCCCCGCCGACTCGACCGCGGGCGCCGAGCGAGGCCGGGGCCCCACCAGGCCCGGGTGCGCTGGAGCCCGGCCACCGGCATCAGGCGCATCCCGAGGGTCCGGCCGACCGACCACAGCCGACCAGGCAGCGCACCCGACCGACGCCCAGCCGACCGGCGCCCAGCCGACCGACAACCAGCCAGCCAGCGCGCCCGACGCCCACGCCCGGGCAGAGCGCTACCCGGCGAGGCGGTACTGTACGATCCCGGCGAAGCTCTCGGCGTCGAGGGACGCCCCTCCGACCAGGGCCCCGTCGATGTCGGGCATCGCCATCAGCCCCGGCGCGCTGTCGGGCTTCACCGAGCCGCCGTACTGGGCCCGCAGCGACGCTGCCGCCTCGGCGCCGGCCAGCTCGGCCACGGTCGAGCGCACCAGCGCGCACACCTCCTGCGCGTCGGACGCCGACGCCACCCGGCCCGTCCCGATGGCCCAGATCGGCTCGTAGGCCACCACCATCGCCCCCACCTGAGCAGGCGACACCCCGGCCAGCCCGGCCCGCACCTGGCCGACGACCTTGGCCTCAGTCGAGCCCGCCTCCCGCTCGGCGGAGGTCTCGCCCACGCACAGGATCGGCGTCATCCCCGCCCCGAGCACGGACAGCACCTTGCGGTTGACCACCTCGTCCGCCTCGCCGAAGAGCTCTCGCCGCTCGGAGTGCCCGACGATCACGTAGCTCACGTTCAGCTTGGCCAGCATCGGTGGCGCCACCTCGCCGGTGAAGGCCCCCTTGTCCTCCCAGTGGCAGTTCTGCGCTCCCAGCGCCACGGGGATCTTGTCCGCTTCGAGCACGGTCTGCACCGAACGGAGGTCGGTGAAGGGGGGGTGCACGGACACCTCGACCTCTTCCACGTCCTCCTTCCTCAGTAGGTAGCCCAGCTTCTGCACGAGGGTGATCGCCTCGAAGTGGTTCAGGTGCATCTTCCAGTTGCCGCTGATCAGCGGGACGCGCCCACCGCCACCGCCGCTACCGCTACCGCTAGGCATTCGGGGCCTCCCGCAACGCGTCCAGGCCGGGCAGGTCTCCCTGCTCGATCAACTCCAGGCTCGCCCCGCCGCCGGTCGACACGTGGTCAATGCGGTCGGCCACGCCGAACTGCTCGGCCGCGGCGGCGGAATCGCCCCCGCCCACCACCGTGAAGCCCCGCGACGCGGCCACGGCCTCGGCGACGGCTCGCGTCCCCGCGGCGAAGCGCGGGTCCTCGAACACGCCCATCGGCCCGTTCCACAGCACCATGCGAGCCTCGCGGATGACGTCCTCGAACACGGCCGCCGTACCCGGCCCGATGTCCACGCCCATCCAGCCCTGCGCCAGGGACACGCCCACCTGGCGCACCTCGCCACCGGCCTCGGGCTCGAACAACGTGCCCCCCGGCCCGAGTGCCGTGATGTCTTCGGGCAACATGATCCGCTTCCCCGCCCTTGCCAGGAGCGCGGCGCACTCCTCGACGCGATCGGCCTCGAACAACGACGAGCCCACCCGATGGCCCTGGGCGGCGAGGAACGTGAAGCACATCCCCCCGCCCACGATCAGCGTGTCGCACACGTCGAGCAGGGCGTCGATGACCCCGAGCTTGTCGGACACCTTCGACCCGCCCAGGATGGCCACGAAGGGGTGGTCGGGGTGGCTCCGCACGCCGAGCAGCACCTCGACCTCCCGGGCGAGCAGGCGCCCCGCCGCCGAGGGCAGCCGGCGAGGCGGTCCCACGATCGAGGCGTGCGCCCGGTGTGACGCCCCGAACGCGTCGTTCACGTAGAGGTCGAACCCCTCGACGAGCTGGTCGACGAACGCGCCAGCACCGCTCTCCTCGCCCGGGTCGAAGCGAAGGTTCTCGCCCAGCTCGACGCCTGGCGCCAGCTCGGCCAGCCGTGCCCGCACCGGCGCCAGCGAGTACCGCTCGTCGCGCTCGCCCTTCGGCCGGCCGAGGTGGGAGACGCAGTGCACCCGAGCGGCGCCGGCCTCCTGCAGCCACGACAGGGTCGGCAGGGCGGCGCGCACCCGCAGGTCGTCGGTGATCTCCCCGCCCGTCAGCGGCACGTTGAAGTCGACGCGGACGAGCACCGCCCTGCCCGCCACCGGAGGGAGGTCCTCCAGCGTGGGCACGCCGAAGATCGCCACCGCTACTTGTCGCCCTGGGCCTTGTTGCCCTTGCCGACGATCTCGACGAGGTCGACGAGGCGGTTCGAGTAGCCCCACTCGTTGTCGTACCAGCCGAACACCTTGACGAGGCTGCCCATGGCCATCGTCAACTTCGAGTCGAACGTGCAGCTCGCCGGCGTGCCGACGATGTCGGCCGAGACGATGGGCTCGTCGGTGTAGACCAGCAGGCCGCCCGACAGGGGGCCCGACGCCGACGCGGCGCGGAACGCCTCGTTGACCTCGTCGACGGTCGCGTCGCGCCCGAGCACCCCGGTGAAGTCGGTGATCGAGCCGTCCGGCACGGGCACGCGCAGGGACTGGCCGTCAAGCCTGCCCTTCATCGACTCGAGCACCAGGCCGGTGGCCCGAGCAGCCCCCGTCGAGGACGGCACGATGTTGATGGCCGCGGCCCGGGCCCGGCGCAGGTCCTTGTGCGGCAGGTCGAGGAGGCTCTGGTCGTTCGTGTAGGCGTGGACCGTGGTCATCAGCCCCTTCTCCACACCGAAGGCGTCGTCGAGCACCTTGACCATGGGCACGAAGCAGTTCGTCGTGCACGAGGCGTTGGAGATGACCTTGTGCGCCGCAGGGTCGAAGGTCTCGTCGTTGACGCCCACGACGAAGGTGGCGTCGGCCCCGTCCGACGGCGCGGAGACGATGACGAAGGGCGCGCCGGCCTGGAGGTGGGCGGCGGCCTTGTCTCGCGAAGTGAAGATGCCGGTCGACTCGACGACGACGTCCACGCCGAGGTCGCCCCATGGCAGCGACGAGGGGTCACGCTCGGCCAACACTTTGATGGTCCCGTAGCCGTCGACGCTGATCTCGCCGTCGCCCACCTTCACCTCGGCCCCGAGGCGGCCCATCACCGAGTCGTACTTCAGCAGGTGGGCCATGGTCTGGAGGTCGCCCAGGTCGTTGACCGCGACGATCTCCACGTCCGCCCCCTGGCTGTGGATGGCACGGAAGAAGTTGCGGCCAATGCGGCCGAAGCCGTTGACGCCGACGCGGGTGGTCATGACGAGTGAGCCTCCTGGAGTGCGGTCCGGTACTACTAGCCGTCCATCCGGCGATGTGTCGATCCGTCGATCACTTCTCGATGTCGCGGTGGGCCACCTGGGGGTGGAAGCCCAGCGCCTCGAGCTTACGGGCCACCTCCTCAGCCAGGGCCACGGAGCGGTGTCGCCCGCCGGTGCAGCCGAAGGCGATCGTCAGGTAGCTCTTGCCCTCGGCCACGAACGCCGGCAGCAGTAGCTCCAGCAGGTCGCTCACCTGGGAGAGGAACCGTTGCGCCAGCTCGTGGCGGAACACGTAGTCGCGGACGTCGGGGTCGAGCCCGGTGAGCGGCCGCAGCTGTTCCACCCAGTGCGGGTTGGGCAGGAACCGGCAGTCGAGGACCACGTCGACGTCGGTGGGGACACCGTGCTTGTAGCCGAAGGAGGTGACCCGGGTCTGCATCGCCTCGTTGGCGTCCCCGACGGAGAAGGCCTCGGTCACCCGGTCGCGCAGCTGGTGGACGTTGAGGCTGGTGGTGTCGATGACCAGGTCGGCCACGCCCTTGACCGCGTCCTGCAGCTGCCGTTCCCGGGCCACGGCCTCGGTCAGGGAGCCCGTCGAGAGGGGGTGGCGTCGACGCGTGTCCTTGTAACGTCGCACCAGGACCTCGTCTGAGGCCTCGAGGAAGAGCGTGCGCACCCGCAGGCCCCGCGTCGCGAGGTGCTCGATGACGGGCAGGACCTCGTCCTGCTCGGGCCCGGTGCCCACCACCAGGGCCAGCCGGCCGTACTCCGAGCCGGGGCTGGCCTCGGCCAGCTCGACCACCTTGGGGATGAGCGCCGGCGGCAGGTTGTCGATGACGAACCAGCCCAGGTCCTCGAGCGTGTTGGCCGCCGTCGAGCGGCCCGCTCCGGACAGGCCGGCCACGACCACGAGCTCGGGCATGCCCCGCAGGCTCATTGGCCACCTCTGGCCGGGAGCCCGGCCTCGGCGAGCACCGTGAGCAGGGCCAGCAGCCGCGGGATCGTCGCCGCCTGCCCGTACTCGGCCGCCTGGGCCAGGAAGCCGGGCGGGGGCGCGGGCTCCACCATGCGCTGGATCACCAGGCCGGCGTCGGCCAGGGCGTTGACGTAGCGGGAGAGGGGGCGGTGGATGAAGGGGATCAGCACGTCCTTCTCCACCTCCTCGAGCGTGTGCTCCTCGAGAAGGTACGGCCCGATGCGCCAGTACTGCTCGGGCGGGTCGAGCACGTGGTCGTCGATCCAGCCCGAGCCCGGGGTCTGGAGGAGCGGGTGGTTGAGCAGGAAGAGGAAGCGCCCGCCGGGCTCGAGCACCCGGGCGACCTCGCCGATGGCCTCCTCCACGTCCTCGATGTGCTCGAAGACGAGGCAGGCCACGGCGGTGTCGAAGCTGGCGTCGGCGAAGGGCAGTGCCGCCGCCCCGGCGCGCAGGTAGCGGGGGCCGCCACCGCGGGCCTCGGCCACCTCCACCTGGGCGCGGGTGGGGTCGGCGCCCACGACGCGCTCGGCGCCGCCAGCCACCGCCAGGCGGGCGATCTGGCCCTCGCCGCAGCCGATGTCGAGCACGGCTCGGGCGCCGTCGAGCCAGGCGGCGACGATCGGCAGGATCTGCTCCTCGTACTCGGGGTCAGCGCCATCGGTGAAGCCGTCCTGCCACCAGCCGGCGTTGGCCTCCCACAGGTCGCCGCCACGGTGCGTGGGCCGCAGGCCGAGGCAGGCTTCGGGGTCCACGTGACCACCATAGGCGGCGCCTCCTCGCGGCCCCGAGGCGTGGCCGGGCGACCCCTGTGGGTACATCGCGCCCATGAGCGACGAGACGCCCACCCCGCCGGTCGACGAGCGGCTGGTTGCACGCCGAGCCGAGCTGCTGCCCGAGGAGAAGGAGGGCGGCAGCGAGGACGCCGAGGCGCAGGCCCGGGCCATCCTCGAGGACTCCGAGACGCGCGCCGCCGACCGCGACGCGGCGCCCGGCTCGTTCGTGGAGAGCCGCCGGTCGGAGGAGACCGTCGAGCCCCAGGATTGAACCGGGCGCCGCGCCCACCAGAACGAGGCGATCAGAAGCCCAGGTAGTAGCTCTCGTGGTCCTCGCGGAAGCCGGCGTCATGGCGTCGGCTGACGTCGTAGTCCGGCGCGGACTTGATCTGGTCCTTGCTGAGCCGCACCTGGACCTTGCGCTCGCCGAGGTCGATGGACGAGATCGTGCCGGCCGGGAGCATCCGCTTCTTCCCGAAGATCCACCACCCGGTGTCCACGACGAGGGAGCCCGACCCGTCCTCGTACGTGGCCTCGTCGACGCGGCCGATCTCTCCGTCCGTCGCCACCACGTCGTAGCCGGTCAGGTCGGGGATCTCCGCCACCTCCACCTGGTACACCCACACGTCGGTCATGACGTCACCTCCAGCCGGGTTGTACCCCGGGCCGGGGGGGCGGCACCCTTCCCGCCCGATCAGCCCAAGTCGAGCCGGTCGTGGCCGTTGCCAGACGCGCCGCCGAGGTCGTCGAGGCTGTCGAGGTCGTCGGGGCCAGTCGGCCTGCGGCGGGCCTCGGGCACGAGGGCCTCGGGCTGGGTGTCGGCGACCCGGGGACGCCGCTCGGGGCCGAGCGCACCGCGCTGGGCCTTGGCGTGGATGGCCTCGGCCACCTTGTCGGGCAACCACGAGATGGCCTGCAGCTGCTCGAGCGAGGCCCGCTGCACGGCCCGCACGCCGCCGAGCTCGCGCACCAGGCGCTTGCGGCGCGTCGGCCCGAGGCCGGCGATGCCGTCGAGGAACCCAGTGGTCATGCGCTGGTTGCGGAGCTGGCGCTGGTAGGTGATGGCGAAGCGGTGGGACTCGTCGCGCAGGCGTTGCATGAGGTAGAGCGCCTCGGACTGGCGGGGCAGGCGGATGGGGCCCGCCCGCCCGGGCACGTAGATCTCCTCGAACTGCTTGGCCAGGGCGCAGACGGGGATCTCGTCGCGCAGGCCCAGGTCGTCGAGGACCCGGACGGCCACGCCCAGCTGGCCCTTGCCGCCGTCCACCATCAGCAGCTGCGGGGGGTACTGGAACTTGCCCCGCTCGGCCACGGGCTTGGACCGCTCCACCAGGTAGTTCTGCAGGCGCCGGGTCAGCACCTCCTCCATGGCGGCGAAGTCGTCGTTGCCGGGCACGTGGCGCAGGCGGAAGCGCCGGTACTGGTTCTTCGCCGGTAGGGCGTCCTCGAAGACGACCATGGATGAGACGTAGTCCGTGCCTCCCAGGTGCGAGTTGTCGTAGCACTCGATGCGCAGGGGCGAGATGGGCAGGCTCAGGTGCTCCTGCAGCTCGTTGAGCGCCCGGGAGCGGGCGTTGTGGTCGCTCGCCCGGCGGAGGCGGTGCCGGACGAACTCCTCCTCCGCGTTGCGGGTGACGGTGCCGATCAGGTCGCGCTTGTCGCCCCGCTGGGGCACGCGCAGCGCCACCTTCGAGCCCCGCTGCTCGGTGAGCCACTGCTCGTAGACGTCGACGTCCTCGGGCAGGTCGGGCAGCAGGACCGACTTCGGGTACCCGGGGATGGGCTCGTCGTAGTAGAGGCCCTCGAGGATGCTGCCCACGAGCTGGGGGCGGGAGAGCGCCTCGACCTTGTCGAGGACGAACCCCCGGCGGCCCACGACCCTGCCTCGGCGCACGTAGAAGACCTGCACAGCGGCCTCGAGCTCGTCCTCGGCCAAGCCGATGACGTCGAGGTCCTCGCTGCGGTCCCCCACGATCTGTTGCTTCTCGATGGCCTTGCGCACCGTGGCCAGGCGGTCGCGCAACCGGGCGGCACGCTCGAACTGGAGCTCGGAGGCGGACTCGCGCATCTCACGGTCGAGGCGGCGCACGATGTGGTCGGTGTCGCCCTCCAGGAACTCGATGAGCTCGGCGATCAGCTCGTCGTGGCGCTCCTTGGTGACGTAGCCGACGCAGGGGGCCGAGCACTTCTCGATGTGGTAGAGCAGGCAGGGCCGGCCGAGCCGCTCGTGGCGGGCGAACTTGGCGTCGCTGCACGTCCGCACGGGGAACGTCCGCAGCAGCAGGTCGAGCGTCTCGCGGATGGCGTAGGCGTGCCCGTAGGGGCCGAAGTACTTCGTGCCCTTCCGCTTCGCCCCTCGCATGACCATGGGCCGGGGCCACTCCTCGGAGATGGTGACCGCCAGGTACGGGTAGCTCTTGTCGTCGACGAGGCGGACGTTGAAGCGGGGCCGGTGCTCCTTGATGAGGGAGAACTCGAGCATCAGCGCCTCGACCTCGTTGCGGACCTGGATCCACTCGACGGTCTCGGCGGTGGCCACCATCTGCGCGGTGCGCGGGTGGAGCTGGGCCGGGTTCTGGAAGTAGTTGGCCAGCCGCTGACGGAGCGAGCGGGCCTTGCCCACGTAGATGACGCGGCCCTCGCCGTCCTTGAACTGGTAGGAGCCGGGGGCGTCGGGGATGGTGCCGGCCGGACGCTTGATCATCGCGGTGCCGATGCTACGGCTGGGCGGGCCGCTCGGGCGGGGGCGCGGCGCGCGCCCCTGCCAGCCGGTCTCCCGTCGGGTCGGCGCTCAGTTCGACGGGGTCTCGCCGGTGACCACGACCGGGCTGCCGAGGGGCATCAGGCCCTCCGCCCAGATGGCGTCCATGGCCGCGTTGCTCACCCGGACGCAACCGTGGGAGGCGGGGACGGCGGGCACCGACGGGGACCCGTGCACGGCGATCCCAGCGGAGTGGAAGAACTTGGGCCGGTACAGCGGGCCGAGCTCCCCGTCCGAGGTGCCGTCCACCTGCCAGGTCACGTCGAAGCGGCCGGTCGGGGTATCGGCCACCTGCCAGCCGCTCGTCGGGTGCCAGTACTCCTCGTCGGTGCCCGTCGAGGTGTTGAACACCCAGAGCACGGCGCCGTCGCGCACGACGACCAGCAGCTGGCGGGCCTTGTCCACCCAGACATGGTCACCGTCGGCAGCAAGGCCGGCCTCGGCGGCGCGGGGCACGATCGGGCCCGGCGCGTCGAGCGCCTGGACGACGGCGGCGTCGGCGACACCGTCGACCGGCAACCCGCTGGCCTTCTCGAGGGCCATGACGGCCTGGGTGGTGAGCCCGCCGTAGCGCCCGTCGACGGCGCCCACCCAGTAGTGCCCCTGCCGGAGGCGCCGCTGGAGCTGGGCGACGCCCTCTCCGCGGCCCCCCGGCACCGGCTCGCCCGCCGGCGGATCGGGCGCCGTCGTGCTCGGCGGAGCTGTTGTGCTCGGCGGTGCTGTGGTGCTCGGCACGCTCGTGGTCGGGGGCGGCAACGTGGTGCTCGGCCGGGTCGTCGACGTCGGCGCGCCGGTGGTGGTCGGCCGGGAGGTCGTCGACGCCTCGGTCGTGGGGGCCACGCTGTCGACGGGCACGGCCAGCGCATCCTCCTCGAACCCGCAACCGGCCGCCACCAGGGCCAGCGCCGCGACCAGTACCGCCGCCGCGGTGTGGCGGCGGTCCTTTCGCCTTCCGGAACGTCCACCCATGCCCCTGTGACGTCGCGTCAGAAGGCGTGGTTCCCGCCGCCGCTCGGCGCGGTTGCCGTCAGCCCCGGGCGAGCAGCGGGCCGAGGTACTGGCCCGTGTAGCTCTCGGCCACGTTGGCGACCGCTTCGGGCGTGCCCTCGGCGACGACCTGGCCGCCGCCCGAGCCGCCCTCGGGCCCGAGGTCGATGATCCAGTCAGCCGTCTTGATGACGTCGAGGTTGTGCTCGATCACGATGACCGTGTTGCCCTGGTCGACGAGGCTGTCCAACACGCCGAGCAGCTTGCGCACGTCCTCGAAGTGCAGCCCCGTGGTGGGCTCGTCGAGGATGTAGACGGTGTGGCCGGTAGAGCGCTTGGCCAGCTCGGTGGCGAGCTTCACCCGCTGCGCCTCGCCGCCCGACAGGGTCGGCGCCGGTTGGCCGAGGCGCACGTAGCCGAGCCCGACGTCGACGAGGGTGGCCAGGTAGCGGGCGATGGCCGGCTGGTTGGCGAAGAACTCCAGGCCCTCCTCGCAGGAGAGGTCGAGCACCTCGGAGATGTTCTTGCCCTTGAACAGCACGTCGAGCGTGTCCCGGTTGTAGCGGGCGCCCCTGCAGACCTCGCAGGGCACGTACACGTCGGGCAGGAAATGCATCTCGATCTTGATCGTGCCGTCGCCGGCACAGGCCTCGCAGCGCCCGCCCTTCACGTTGAAGCTGAACCGGCCGGGCAGGTAGCCCCGCACCTTCGCCTCGGTCGTGGCCGCGAACAGCTTGCGCACATGGTCGAAGACCCCCGTGTACGTGGCGGGGTTGGAGCGGGGCGTGCGGCCGATGGGCGACTGGTCGATGGCGATGACCTTGTCCACAGCGTCGAGCCCCGTGACCCCCCGGTGCAGGCCCGGAGGGTGCTTCGAGCGGTAGATGCGCTGCATCAGCGCCTTGAGCAGGATCTCGTTGACGAGCGTCGACTTGCCCGACCCCGAGACCCCGGTGACGGCGGTGAAGAGGCCGACGGGGAACTCGACGTCCACGTTGCGCAGGTTGTTCTCGCGGGCGCCGTGCACGATGAGGCTGCGCCCCCCGGCGAGGCGCCGTCGGGGCGGCACCTCGAGGCACAACCGGCCCGAGAGGTACATGCCCGTGAGCGAGCTCTCGTGGGCGAGGAGCCCCTCGACGGGGCCGCTGTACACCACGTCGCCGCCGTGCTCGCCGGCCCCGGGGCCGATGTCGACCACCCAGTCCGATGCCCGGATCGTCTCCTCGTCGTGCTCGACCACCATCACGGTGTTGCCCAGCCCACGGAGGTGCTCGAGCGTGCGGATCAGCCGCTTGTTGTCCCGCTGGTGCAGCCCGATGGACGGCTCGTCGAGCACGTAGAGCACGCCGACGAGGCCGGACCCGATCTGGGAGGCGAGCCGGATCCGCTGGGCCTCGCCCCCGGCGAGGGTGGCGGCCGAGCGGCTGAGGCTGAGGTAGTCGAGGCCGACGTCGCAGAGGAAGGCGAGACGGGTGTTGATCTCCTTCACCACCCTCTCGGCGATGCGCAGGTCGCGGTCGGACAGCTCGAGGGCGACGAGCGCCTTCGTGGCGTCCCCGATGGACATCGCCGACAGCTCGTGGATGTTGTGCCCGGCGACGGTCACCGCCAGGGAGAGGGGCTTCAGGCGGGCGCCGCCGCAGGCCGGGCAGGGCACCTCGCGCATGTAGCCGGTGATGGCCTCGCGCTGGGCGTCGGACTCGGACTCGGCGTAGCGGCGCTGCAGGAAGGGCACGGCGCCCTCGTAGCGGGCGAGGTAGGACCGCTTGCGGCCGTAGCGGTTCTTGTAGTTGACCTCGACCCGTTCGGTCTCGCCGATGCCGTAGAGCAGAATCTTTCGCTGGCGCTCCGTCAGCTTGGCCCACGGCTTGGCGGTCGAGATGCGCTGCGACTCGGCCACCGCCTCGACGAGGCGGCCGTAGAAGGGCGTGCGGCCGCTGCTGAAGGGGGAGATGGCCCCCTCGTCGAGGGACAGGTCGGGGTTGGGGATGACGAGCTCGGGGTCGACCTCGTAGCGGGTCCCGAGCCCGTCGCAACGCTCGCACGCCCCGTAGGGCGAGTTGAACGAGAAGTTCCGGGGGGCGAGCTCTTCGAAGCTCTTGCCGTCCGAGGGCCGGGCGAGGTGCTCGGAGAACACCATCGTCTCCGGCGTGGCGGCGGCGCCGTCCTCGCCGGCCCGGGGCACGAGCTCCACCTCGGCCACGCCCTCGGCGAGGCGCAGCGCCATCTCGAGGGAGTCGGTGAGGCGCCGCTCGATGCCATCCCGCAGCACGAGGCGGTCGACGACGACCTTGATGGTGTGGACCTCGTAGCGCCCGAGCTCGAAGCGCGCCTGCTTGTCCTGCTCGTCGCCCCGGTCGCGGCGTACGATGTCGCCGAGCTCGAACTGCTCCCCGTCGACGACCACGCGAGCGAAGCCCTGCCGGGCGAGGTCCTCGAAGAGCTGCTCGTAGGTGCCCTTGCGGCCCCGCACGACAGGGGCGAGCACCTGCATGCGGGTGCCGGGGTCGAGCTGGAGGACCCGGTCGACGATCTGCTGGGGGGTCTGGCGCACGAGGCGCTCGCCGGTCTCGGGGTCGTGGGGCACGCCGACCCGGGCGAACAGGAGCCGCAGGTAGTCGTAGACCTCGGTGATCGTGCCCACGGTGGAGCGGGGGTTGCGCGAGGCCGTCTTCTGGTCGATGGAGATGGCCGGCGACAGCCCGTCGATGAAGTCGACGTCGGGCTTGTCCATCTGGCCGAGGAACTGCCGGGCGTAGGAGGAGAGCGACTCGACGTAGCGGCGCTGGCCCTCGGCGTAGATGGTGTCGAAGGCCAGGGAGGACTTGCCCGACCCGGACAGCCCGGTCAGCACGACCAGCTTGTCTCGGGGGAGCTCCAGGGACACGTTCTTCAGGTTGTGCTCGCGGGCGCCCCGCACCACCAACTTGTCGCTCATGCGGCCGCCCGACCCCGTGGCCCTCACGCGAACTGGCGGAGCTCCCGGCGGAGCTCCTTGATCTCGTCCCGCAGGCGGGCGGCGTACTCGAAGCGGAGGTCGGTGGCGGCCTCGTGCATCTCTTCCTCGAGGGTCAGGATCAGGCGCTCGAGGTCGCTCGGCGCCATCTCCACCAGCTTCGCGCCCCGCTCGCTCGCGGCGCGCTTGCCGGAGAGCTGGGCCAGTTGGGGCACGGGCTGGCCGGCGGTGCGGTCGTCGCTCGACCGCAGGAACTGGAGGATGTCGGTGACGGCCTTGCGGATCGTCTGCGGGTTGATGCCGTGCTCGGCGTTGTGGGCCACCTGCAGGCCCCGGCGGCGGTTCGTCTCGCTGATGGCTCGCTGCATCGAGTCGGTCATGGTGTCGGCGTACATGATGACCTTGCCGTCGACGTTGCGGGCGGCCCGGCCGATCATCTGGATGAGCGATGTGCCCGAGCGCAGGAAGCCCTCCTTGTCGGCGTCGAGGATGGCCATGAGCGTCACTTCGGGCAGGTCGAGCCCCTCCCGGAGCAGGTTGATGCCCACCAGCACGTCGAACTCGCCGAGGCGGAGGTCGCGGATGATCTCGATCCGCTCGATCGTGTCGATGTTGGAGTGCAGGTAGCGGCAGCGCACGCCGAGCTCGAGCAGGTACTCGCTCAGGTCCTCGGCCATCTTCTTGGTGAGCGTGGTGACCAGCACCCGGCCGCCGCTGGACACCGCCCCGTTGATGCGCTCCATCAGGTCGTCGATCTGGCCCTTGGTGGGGCGCACCTCGACCTCGGGGTCGACCAGGCCCGTCGGCCGCACGATCTGCTCGGCCACCTGGGCGGACATCCGCAGCTCGTACTCCCCCGGCGTCGCCGACATGAACACGCACTGGTGGACGCGGTCCTGCCACTCCTCGAACTTGAGGGGCCGGTTGTCGGCCGCGGAGGGCAATCGGAACCCGTGCTCGATCAGCGTGTCCTTGCGAGAGCGGTCGCCCTGGTACTGGCCGTGGATCTGGGGGACGGTCACGTGGGACTCGTCGAGCACCATCAGGAAGTCATCGGGGAAGAAGTCGATCAGCGTGTTCGGCGTCTCCCCCGGGGCGCGGCCGTCGATGGGCGCCGAGTAGTTCTCGATGCCCGAGCAGAAGCCGACCTCCTGCATCATCTCGAGGTCGTACTGGGTGCGCATGCGCAGGCGCTGGGCCTCGAGGAGCTTGCCCTCGGCCTCGAACTGGGCGAGGCGCGCCTGCAACTCGGCCTCGATGCGCACGACCGCCCGCTGCATGCGCTCGCTCGAGGCCACGTAGTGGGTGGCCGGGAAGACGACCAGCTCGTTGAGGCTGTGGAGGCGTTCGCCCGTCACCGGGTCGACCACCGTGATGCCCTCGATGGTGTCCCCGAACAGCTCGATGCGCACGATCGTCTCGTCGTAGGCGGGGTGGATCTCGATGGTGTCCCCCCGGACCCGGAACTTGCCGCGGACGAGGTTGAGGTCGTTGCGCTCGTACTGCATGTCGACGAGGCGGGACAGGATGGCCCGCTGGTCGTAGTCCTGGCCCGCCTGCAGGATCAGGTAGTGGTCGCGGTACTCCTCGGGCGAGCCGAGGCCGTAGATAGCGGACACGGAAGCGACGACGATCGTGTCGGGCCGCGTGAGCAGCGCCGACGTGGCCGAATGCCGCAGCCGGTCGATCTCGTCGTTCACCGTCGAGTCCTTCTCGATGTAGGTGTCTGACGAGGGGATGTAGGCCTCGGGCTGGTAGTAGTCGTAGTAGCTGACGAAGTACTCGACCCGGTTCTCCGGGAAGAACTCCCGGAACTCGTTGGCCAGCTGGGCGGCCAGGGACTTGTTGGGGGCGAGGACGAGGGTCGGCTTCTGCACCTGCTCGACCAGCCAGGCGACGGTGGCGGACTTGCCGGAGCCGGTGATGCCGAGCAGCGTCTGGAAGCGGTCGCCGCGCCGCACCCCCTCGGCGAGGGCGGCGATGGCTTTGGGCTGGTCCCCGGCGGGCTCGAACTCGGAGACGACCTTGAACTCGGGCACGGGCGCGATGGTACCGACGGGGTGTGACGAACAAGGGGGCCCAGCCCTCGATCCAGGCCCCCGGAGCGGCTCGGCCTACTGGTAGGCGGCGAGGTCGGGGCTAGCCACGGGCACGGGCACCTGGGGCGCGGTGGCCAACCAGGCCCAGAGCCGCCCCACCTCTGCCTCGAGGTCGGCCTCGTCCCCGCTGTTGTCCACCACGAAGTCGGCGATGGCCAACCGCTGCTCGCGGGTGGCCTGGTTGGCGGCGCGGGCCCAGGCGTCGTCCTCGCGCAAGCCCCGGTGGGCGACGAGGCGGGCCACGGCCACGTCGAGAGGCGTGTCGACCACGATGACACCGGAGTACTGGCCGGGCGTGGGCGGCCGCCTCGATTCGGCCAGGAGGGGGGTGTCCATGACCACCGCCCGTCCCGAATGGCCGTGCTCCTCGGCGCGTCGGGCCATCTCGCGGCGCACGGCCGGCTGCACCAGCTTGTTCAGCACCTTCAGCTCGGTGGGGTCCTTGAAGGCGATGTCGGCCACGGCCTGGCGGTCGAGGGTGCCGTCCTCCGCCACGATGCGCGGGCCCCAGCGGTCGACCATGGCTCGGAAGACCGAGCCGTCGGGCTGCTGGAGCTCACGGGCGATGGCGTCGGCGTCGACGATGACCGCGCCCCTTCCCACCAGGCGCGTCGATACCGACGACTTTCCCGAGCCGATGCCACCGGTCAGTGCCACGAGGATCACGGCGGGGCAGGTTACCGAGCCCCGCCCCTCTTCACCCATCTTGGGCAGCCTCCGCTACAGCCGTGCGACAACCGCATGTCGCGGCCTCATGGTCCTAGGACCGGGACCGATGTCCCCGGCGCACACGACCTACGAGGAGGACCACGTGTCGCTGCGCCTTCTGCTCGCCGACGACCACCCGTTGATCCGGGAAGGCCTACGGTCGAGCCTCGCCAACCTGGGGTTCACCGTCGTCGCCGAGGCCGAGGACGGCAAGCGCGCCGTCGACCTGGCCCTCGAGCACCGCCCCGACGTCGTCGTCATGGACATCGGCATGCCCGAGCTCGACGGTATCGAGGCCACCCGCCGGATCCTTCGCCAACGGCCCACGGCCAAGGTGCTCGTCCTCACCAACCACGACGACGACGCCATGCGCGACGCCGCCCAGCAGGCCGGCGCCCTGGCCTATGTGGCCAAGACGGCGGCCACGACGGAGATCGCCGACGCCGTGCGCGCCCTCGCCCGGGGCGAGACGATGCTCGTCAAGCGCGAGCCCGTCGCCCCTGCGGGCTACCGCCCGGCCCGCTTCGACCGGTACTTCGGGGACAACCTGCCGCCCGACCCCGTGCTGACCAAGCGGGAGGGCGAGGTGCTCCAGCTCTTCGCCAACGGCCGCTCGACGGTCGAGGTGGCCAAGACCCTCGGCATCAGCCAGAAGACGGTCAAGAACCACCTGACCTCGATCTACCAGAAGCTCAACGTCCGCGACCGCACCGAGGCCGTCCTCCTCGCCGTTCGCATGGGCCTGATCAAGCTCGAGCGCCGCCTGGCCCCTCGGGGCTGAGGCACGCACGACGCCGTCGGTCAGGCCTCGGCAGGCTCGTCCTCGACGGCGCCTGCCGCCTCGGTGGGCTCGGTCTCGGTCTCGGACTCAGCGGCGGCAGCCTGCCCCTCACCGTCGGCGGGGGGCCGCTCACCTTCTGCCGGGGGCCGCTCGCCCTCGGCAGGAGGCTGCTCGCCCTCGAAGCCTTCGGCGTACTCGGGGTGCTGCTCGTAGTACTCGGCCCAGGCCGCCTTCTCCTCTTCGGTGAGCTCCTCGTACGACGGGCCGATGTAATTCCCCTCGGCGTCGTACATGTGCGCCCCGAAGGCGTCCTGGTACTCGGCGGCGACCTGGCCACCCTCGGCGGCCTGCTTGATGGACAGGCTGATCCGGCGCCGGCCGAGGTCGAGGTCGATGATCTTGACCCACAGCTCCTCGCCGGGGGTGACGACCTGCTCGGGCAGGTCGACGTGGTGGGCCGACATCTCCGAGATGTGCACTAGGCCCTCGATGCCGTCGCCCACCTGGACGAACGCCCCGAACGGCACGAGCTTGGTGACCCGGCCGTACACCAGCTCGCCGACCCGGTGGTTGGAGGCGAACTCCTGCCAGGGGTCCTGCTGGGTGGCCTTGAGGGAGAGGCTGATGCGGTCGCGGTCGAGGTCGACCTCGAGCACCTGCACGCTGACCTCGTCGCCCACCGCCACCACCGAGCCGGGGTGGTCGACGTGCTTCCAGGACAGCTCCGACACGTGGATGAGCCCGTCCATGCCGCCGAGGTCGACGAAGGCGCCGAAGTTGACGACCGAGGACACCACGCCGGTGCGCACTTCGCCGGGCTTGAGGTTGGCGAGGAACTCCTCGCGCTGCTCGCGCTGGGTCTCCTCCAGCCAGAGGCGCCGGGAGAGCACGACGTTGTTGCGGTTCTTGTCGAGCTCGATGATCTTCGCTTCGAGCGTCTTGCCCACGTACGGCTGCAGGTCGCGGACCCGGCGCAGCTCGACGAGGGAAGCGGGCAGGAACCCCCGCAGCCCGATATCGAGGATCAGGCCGCCCTTGACGACCTCGATGACGGGGCCCTTGACATAGCCGTCCTGGTCCTTGATGCGCTCGATCTCGCCCCAGGCGCGCTCGTACTGGGCGCGCTTCTTCGACAGGATCAGCCGGCCGTCCTTGTCCTCCCGCTGGAGGACCATCGCCTCGACGTCCTCGCCCAGCGAGACGATCTCGGCCGGGTTGACGTCGTTGCGGATGGAGAGCTCCCGCGAGGGGATGACGCCCTCGGACTTGTAGCCGATGTCGAGCAGCACCTCGTCGCGGTCGACCTTGACGACGACGCCGGCGACGATCTGGCCGTCCTCGACCTCCACCATGGTCGCCGCGTAGGCGTCGTCGAGGGATTGTCCACCGAGGTCGTTCTCCACGACTTGGCGGGGGTGGTAAAGGCCTTCGTCGTCGAAGGTCCCGAAGGTGCTGTCGGACACGAGTTGATGAGCCTGTCTGGTCTGGGTCGTCGGTGCGAACGTGCTGGTCGTAGGGCTGGGCTTGCCGTGGGGTTGGCGTCGACCTCCCCCCGCGACGGGGCCACGGCAGGGCCGTAGCGCGGCCAGGCTAGCACCCGACGCGGCGAGCGCCAGCGGCCGGCGCGACGCCGGTCCGGCCGCGCGGCCGGCGGGCCACGAGCAGCAGCTCTGGGTGCTCCAGATCGGCCGGGCGGCGAGCGTATCCGCCGGGGGTGACCGACCAGAGCCCGACGACCTCGACGCCGGCGGCCCGGGCGAGGAGCCGGAGCTCGCGCGGGGTGAAGCAGGAGGTCCACAGCTCGGCCTCCGCCGTCTCCCCGGCCTCGGAGCGGACCTCGGTGCGCTCGTGGTTCACCCCACGGTCGGCGTCGAACTCGTCGACCGCCTCGAGGAAGCGCACCTGGAAGTACGAGGAGAAGGCGGTGACGGCCATGAGCCCGCCCGGCCGCAGCACGGCGGCCATCTGCTCGAGCACGGCGCCGTCGAGGTCGGCCCCCAGGGGCGAGGTGCCGGGTGCCGGGGTCGGGCCGGCCATGAGGCCGAAGCCGCCTTGGCAGAGGGAGACGACGACGTCCACGGACGCGGGCCGGACCGGCAGGCAGGCGGCGTCGGCGCGCACGTAGGCGGCACCGCCCGCGGCCCGGGCCACGGCGAGGAAGCGGGCGGAGATGTCGAGCCCGAGGACTTCGAAGCCTCGCCCGGCGAAAGCGCGGGCGTGGCGGCCAGGCCCGCAACCGACGTCGAGCACCCGAGAGCCCGGTTCGAGGCCCAGGGCCTCGACCAGGAAGTCGACCTCCTGCTCTGTGCCGTAGGTGAAGCTGTAGCGCAGGTAGGCGGCGCCGAGGTGCTCGGCGACGGCCTCGAACCACCGGCTGCCACCGGTCGAGCCGCGTACGGCGCTGGCCGGCGACGGAGGGGCGGCGGCCGGGCAGGCCTCGTCTTCGCTCACCGGCCCAGTCTCGCGGAGCCCGCCGCTGCCGTCAGACCGGTTGGGAGACGGTGAGCCGGTCCCCCGGCCTGGCCTGCTGGCGAGTGGCAGCTGGCGGCGCGGGCTACGCCGACGGCGCACCGGGCCACCAAGCACGTCGATTCGACGTCGATTCGACGTGTCACGCCTCGGAGCTCGCCGATAGGGCGATGACCAGGCGTTCCGCTCGACGCGCGGGATTCGGCGCGACCCTCCGGCGAGAGGCTCGATCAGGCGAGGTCGACCGGCTCGCGGCCGGCGGCGCCGGCCGGGCCGGCCCCAGCCGCGCCTGGGGCCCGGGAAGCGCCCGTAGCACGAGACGTCAGCACGAACGCCAGGCCGACAGCGATTGCGGAGAGGCCGAGGACCACGGTGGGGCGGGTATCGGCGCCGGTGGTGGGCAGCCGCCCGCCACTCGGGCTCGTCACCTGGACACCGAGCACGCTCACCGGGGGTGACGCCGGCACCGTCGGGACGGAGGCCGGGGCCACAGAGGGCAGCGGCACCGCGCCGCTGGCCAGGGGCACGCTCGTCGCCGGGGCGACCGAGATGGGTGTCGTCGGCCCGGGCGAGAACGGGGTGACCGTCGGCCCACCCGGTTCCGTCGTCGGTACGGGCACGGTGGTCGAGGGGCTCGACGGCCCCGGGGCGGTCGGCGGCGGCGCCGGGCTCGTCGGCGGCGGCGAGGTGGTGCCCGGCGCGTCGCAGGGGGCGAAGGGACCGACCTGGGCGATCTCGACCGGCGCGTCGTCGCCGACCTGGAGCAGCAGGGGCACGGTGACGAGAGCGTGGTCGATCACGAAGGTGGCCTGTTCACCGGCGGCGATGGCGCGCTCGGCGAGTGCCGTGCCGCCGGCGTCGAGCACCCGGACCTCGAGGCCCTCCCCCGTGCGGTTGAGCACGTTGCGGGTCACAGAGCACGACTCGTTGCGGCTGCGCGACCCGAACACGAGCAGGCCTTCGTCCGGCGAGGACCCCTCGACGGCGACGTCCTGGCTGACCGGGTCGGCCGGGCTGACCGGGTCGGCCGGGCCGGCCGCCGCCGCCATCCCTCCGTGGAGCAGCAGGGCCACTCCCACCACCATGAACGCACCGCCAGCCAGCCGCCGCATCGCCCACGCCCTTCCGCCTCGGCACCCCTGGTCCGGATGGCCCAGAGCGGGGAGCGTACCCACGCCCGTCGGCTCTTCGCGCGGGTTCCTTCATGTCATCTTCATGACTCGGGTGGTTCTGCTCAGCCTTTGGCGTCGGCCCAGGTGGGCCCGAAGGCCAGGTTCACCTCGAGGGGCACGTCGAGCACGAACGCCCGGCTCATGATCTCGGGCACGAGCTGTGCTGCGGCCTCGTGCTCCTCGGGGGGCACTTCGAGGATGACCTCGTCGTGGACCTGGAGCACCACGCAACTGCGCAGCGCACGGTCCCGCAGGGCCAGGTCGAGGCGGACGAGCGCCACCTTGAAGATGTCCGCCGCGAGGCCCTGGATACCGGCGTTCATCGCCTGGCGCTCTCCAGCCTGGCGGACCCGCCAGTTCGACGAGGTCAGCTCGGGGATGTAGCGGCGACGGCCGTAGAGCGTCTCCGTGTAGCCCTTCTTGCGGGCCTCGACCACGGTCCGCTCCATGTAGGCCTTCACGGCGGGGAAGGCGACGAAGTACGCGTCGAGGATCTCGACCGCCTCGGGGGTGGGGATGTTGAGCCGCTGGGCGAGCCCGAAGGCCTCCATGCCGTAGGCCAAGCCGTAGGAGACCATCTTCGCCTTGGAGCGCATCTCGATGGTCACCGCCGCGGGCTCGACGCCGAACACCCGCGCCGCCGTGGTGTTGTGGATGTCGCGACGAGCCTCGAAGGCCTCGATGAGGCCCGGGTCCTCGGCCAGGTGGGCGATGCACCGCAGCTCGATCTGGTTGTAGTCGGCCACGCACAGTTCGTGGCCCGGCGACGCCACGAAAGCCTTGCGGAACTCGCGGCCCAGCTCGGAGCGCACGGGAATGTTGTGCAGGTTGGGCTCCTCCGAGGAGAGCCGCCCGGTGCGGGCCACCGTCTGCTGGAACGTGGCGTGGATCCGCCCGTCAGGGGCGACCTCGGCGAGCAGCCCGTCGCCGTAGGTCCCCCGAAGCTTCTCGACCTCGCGGTAGCGCAGCAGGTGGTCGACGATCGGGTGCTGGCCCTGGAGCTTCTCCAGCGTCGCCGCGTCGGTCGAGTAGCCCGTTTTGGTGCGCTTCTGGGGGGTGAGGCCCAGCTCGTCGTAGAGCACTTGGCGGAGCTGCAGGGTCGAGTTCACGTTGAACTCGTGGCCGGCGGCCTCCCACACGGCCTTGGTCAGCTCGGCCGCCTCGGCGCCGAGCTCGCGGTTCAGCCGCTCGAGCTCGTCTCGGTCGACGGCGACACCGGTGTGCTCCATGCGAGCCAGCACCAGCACGAGCGGCACCTCGACCTCGTCGTTGAGCTGGCGGAGGCCGAGCTCCTCGAGCTGGGCCTCGAGGGGGGCGACGAGTCGTGCGGCCCCCAGTGCGTGGCGCGCCGTGCGCCGTGCCGGGCCGACGCCCTCACCTTCGAAGGCGAGCTGCCCGCTGGCCTCGGGCTCGTCCGCCGGCAGCTCGACCAGCGCGTACCGGGGCAGCAGCTCGGCCAGCAGGTAGCGCGACTCCGCCGGGTCCAGCAGGTAGGCGGCGATGCGGGTGTCGAGGTGCACGGCCGCCACGTCGACCCGGAGGCCCAACAGCGCCCGGAGCAGGCCCTTCACCCCGTGGCCGGCCACCGGGCGACCGCCGGGGCCGACGAGGCCGGCCAGGGCGGCGACGACCTCGGGCGACTCGAGCAGAGCGGCGGGCAGCCACGCCACCTCGCCGGTATCGGCGTCGGCGACGAGGGCGACGCCCTCGAGCGCGGCCCGCTCGCGGTCTCGCGGCCAGCTCCCGGCCAGGACCACGGGCCCCGGCACCGACGCCAGCGCCCCCAGCAGCTCCACCGCATCGGCGGCGGTCTCGAGGGGGCGTACCTCGGCCTCGAGCACGGCGAGGTCGCCCGAGGCGGCGACGGGGCCCGTGCCGAGCAGGGCGAGCGCCTCGTTCAGGCGGTCGACCAGCGTGCGGAACTCGAGGAAGTCGAAGAGCCGGCGCAACTCCTCCGGGTCGCGCTCCTTCATCACGAGGCCCCGAGGGCCGACGTCGAGGGGGACGTCGCGCACGAGGCGCATGATGTCCACGTTCTGGCGGACGAGGGCTTCGCTGGCGGCAAGGTTCTGGCGCAACTTGGGCGTCTGCGCATCGAGGTTCTCGAACACGCCGTCGATGCCGCCGTACATCGTGATCAGCTTGGCCGCCGTCTTCTCCCCCACGCCGGGGACGCCGGGCAGGTTGTCCGACGTGTCCCCCCGCAGCGCGGCGTAGTCGAGGTAGAGGCGCGGGGGTACGCCGGTGCGCTCTTCGATGCCCGCCTCGTCGTAGAGGGCGTAGTCGGAGACACCGCGGCGGTTGTAGAGCACCTTGACGAGGGGGTCCTCGACGAGCTGGTAGCTGTCCCGGTCCCCCGTCACCACCAGCACCTGCATGCCCTCGGCTGCCGCCTGGGTGGCGAGCGTGGCGATGAGGTCGTCCGCCTCGTAGCCGGCGAGGTCCAAGATGGGGATGCCCAGCGTCTCGATCACCTGGCGGACGAGGCCGACCTGCTGCTTGAGGATGTCGGGCGCCGCCGTGCGGTTGGCCTTGTAGGTGTCGAGCTGCGCGTGGCGGAACGTTGGCTCGGGCCGGTCGAAGCAGACGGCGACCTGGTCGGGCCGGTGGTCGCGCATCAGGTTGATGAGCATGGACGTGAAGCCGAACACCGCGTTCGTCACCTGGCCCGACGCCGTCGCCATGTCGGCGGGCAGGGCGAAGAACGCCCGGTAGGTGAGCGAGTTGCCGTCGACGAGCATCAACCCGGGCACGGCGTCGACAGTACCCCTCGCCGGAGGCGGTGCTTGCCCGCTCCCCGCCGCTCGGGCGGTCGCTTCGCTCTGTGCTTGCCCGCTCCCCGCCGCTCGGGCGCCGCCTCAGGCCTCGGGGAGGAGCGCTCCGTCGATGACCCGCTGCGAGACGTCGCCCATGGTGGTCCGCTCCCGCATCGCGGTGGTCTGGATGTAGCGGAAGGCGTCCTGCTCGTTGAAGCCGTGCCCGTCCATGAGCCGGCCCTTCGCCCGGTCGAGCAGCTTGCGGGTCTCGAGGCGCTCCTCGAGGGTGCGGGCCTGCTCGTGGAGGGCCTGCATCTCGGCGTGGCGACCGAGGGCCACCTCGATGGCGGGCACGAGGTCAGCGCGCTGGAACGGCTTTACCAGGTAGGCGAGAGCGCCCGCGTCGCGTGCTTGGGTGATGAGCTCGCGTTGGCTGAACGCGGTGAGGATGAGCGTGGCGGCCAGGCGCTCCTCCGTGATGCGGCGGGCGGCCTCGAGCCCGTCGATGCCCGGCATCTTGATGTCGAGGATCACGAGGTCGGGCCGCAGGTCGCGCACGATCTCGACCGCCTCGTCGCCCCGTCCTGTCTCGCCGACGACCTCGTAGCCCTCCTCTTCGAGGGTCTCCTTGAGGTCCAAGCGGATGATCGCCTCGTCCTCGGCGATGACGACCCTGGTCACGAGCCGTCCCCTGCGGCGAGCATCTGGTCCAACAGGTCGTCCTGGGAGCGCTCGAGGCGCTCGATCTCCGCCGCCACATCTTCGCGGTGGCGGGCCATGGTCTCGGCGGCGCGGGCTGCCTCGCGCGACTCACGCTGGTGGAGGGGCGTCTCCGACACGAGCGAGCGCAACCGGGCGTCCTCGGCCTCTTCAGCGAAGTGCAGGTGCTGCTCCTGCGCGACACGAAGGTCCTCTCGCAGCTTCTTCAGGCGAGCGGCGACATCGGAAAGCCGACGCTCCAGGAGCGAGCGAGACATGGGGCGAGTCTAAGGGGGCGAGCGCTTCACGGGTGCGGACGGTGCCCGGGTAGCGTCGGTCAGCGTGGCCGGACGAGGCGTGACGGCGGCGTTGGCGGTGCTCGCCGCGGCGAGCACCCTGGTCGCCTGCGGCGGCGGTGAGGCCGCCGGTGCATGCAGCCACGCCGAGCGCACCAGGGCACAGTTCCCCGCCGGCCATCTGCTCCCCGGCCAGCCCGAGCCCACTTACCTGAGCGAGCCACCGACCTCGGGGCCCCACGCCGTTGTCGTGACCGTGCCCACGCAGGTGACGGAGCCCCTCAGCCGACCCCTCCAGGTCGGCCTGCTGGAGCTGGGCCTGGTGCTCGTGCAATACCGGCCCGCTGACGTCGGGCCCGAGGAGGTGGCCCGTCTCGAGGCGCTGGCGGGGGCGACGCTGCTCGTGGCGCCGAACGCCGACCTTCCCGACCCGGTCGTCGCCTCTGCCTGGCTGAGCCTGCAACGCTGCCAGGACGTGGACACTGACGCCATCGCCCGCTTCGCCGAGGACCGCGCCAGCCGGGCGCCGGGCGGCCACCTGGACGGCTGAACCCCCGCTGGCCTGTGCGCCGGCCAGCGCGAGGCCGCGCAAACCGGCCGAGCAGGCACGGCGGTGCTACGCAAGGCGGATGAGCGAGACGACTCCCCCCGCGGCCACGGAGGCGGTGGCCAGCACAGGACCAGCCCGCACGAGGGCAGCTCGCGGCGGCGTACTCGTCCTCGGCGGCGGCTTCGCTGGGGGCTGGGTGGCGCGGCTCGTCGGCCGGGCCGGGCCACGCTCGTCGACCGTGGGCACTGACGGCGGCCCCGTCCGCCTCACCTTCGAGCACCTCGTCGTCGCCCCCGGGGCCCTCACCGCCACGCTGCCCATCGGCGGCCTGGCCGAGCACGGGCTCGGGTTCAAGACCCTGGCCGATGCCATCCACCTGCGGAACCACGTGCTCAGGCGCCTGGAGGCCGCCGACGCCGCACGCGACCGGGCCGAGGTCGAGCGCCAGCTCACCTTCGTCTTCGTCGGCGCCGGCTACGCCGGTGTGGAGGCCCTCGCCGAGCTGGCCGACCTAGTCGCGGACGCGCTGCGCCACTACACGCGCCTGCGGACGGCCCGCCAGCACTGGGTGCTGGTCGACGCGGCGCCGGCCATCCTGGGGGAGGTGCCCTCCAAGCTCGGCCGCTACGCCGCCCGCCAGCTCGAGGCGCGCGGCGTGGACATCCGGGTGGGCACCACGCTCGACGCCGCCGACGGCGAGGCCGTCGACCTCTCGGACGGGACGCGGCTGCCGACGGCGACGCTCGTGTGGACGGCGGGGGTGCGGGCGCACCCCGTGCTCGGCGAGCTCGGCCTCCCCCTCGACGAGCGCGGCCGGGTGCTCGTCGACGAGCACCTGCAGGTCGAGGGCCTGTCGGGGGTGTGGGCGCTCGGCGACGGGGCCAGGGTGCCGAACCTCGCCACCCCTGGCCGACCCGACCCGCCCACCTGCCAGCACGCCCTCCGCCAGGCCCGGCGGGTGGCGCGCAACCTTAGCGGCGACCTTCGCCTCTACCGCTACCGCATGCTGGGCCAGGTAGCCACGCTCGGCCGCTACCGGGGCATCGCCGACGTGCTCGGCATCCCCCTGCGCGGGGTGCTCGGCTGGTTCGTCACCCGCAGCTACCACCTCTACCAACTGCCCCTGTGGTCTCGCCGCCTGCGCGTGGTCGCCGACTGGACGGTGTCGCTGTTCTTCCGCCGCGACGTCGTGGAGCTCGGCACGCTCGGCCACCCGCGCCGTCTCGGCGAGCGAGACCACCCGAAGGGGTGAGGCACCGCCCGGCCGCGCCGGGCTAAGAGATACCCCTCATGCCCGAGCCGCCTCCCGACCAGGTACGGGTCACCCTGGCCAACGATTTCAGCGTGATCGTCGCCGGCCTCGCCGCCCTACTCGCGCCGTACGCCGAGCGCATCGAGGTGGTCGACTTCGTCATCGTCGGGCGGGAGGAGGCCTCGCCCCCCGTCGACGTCCTCCTCTTCGACACGTTCGGCCGGTTCGCCCTCGGCGTGCACGACCTGGAGCGGCTCGTCGCCAACCCGGCCTTCCGCCACGTCGTGGCCTACAGCACGGAGACGAGCCCCGGCTCGGTGGCGCGAATGCTCGACCTCGGCGCGTCCGGCTACTTCACCAAGGACCTCTCCGCCGAGGCCATCGTCGAGGGACTGGAACGGGTGGCCCGGGGCGTGCGAGCCGTGCTCGTCGAGGCCCCCCACCGCGCTCGCCACGCGCCGCACTGGCCCGGCGCCGCCCTCGGCCTGACAGAACGGGAGAGCGAGGTGCTGGCACTGTTGTCGCGTGGGTTCCGCAACAACGAGATCGGTGAGGCGCTGTTCGTGAGTGTCGACACGGTCAAGTCCCACGTGAAGGCCGTGTACCGGAAGCTCGGCGTGCGCAACCGGGCCGAAGCCGTGGCCGCCGCCCTCTTCGAAGGCAGCTTCGCCGCTCGCCAGCCCACATGAGCTCCGCCACGAGCCAGCTGCCCGGTGTCGGTCGCCCGGTCAGGCCGACTGCTCCGCGCCGACCACGCCGAGACGAGCGTAGGCACGCTCCAGGTTCGAGCGGGCGGCATCCCACCCGAGAGGCCCCTGCGCTCGTTCGACGCCCCGTTGGGCCATGAGGGACCGCGCTGCCGGGTCATCGAGGAGCGCGTCCAGCGCGCGGGCGAGGTCGGCCGGGTGGCTGCCGGGGACGATGCGGCCGGCGCCGCGAGCAGTCCTGACCGTCTCGGGGAGGTCGAACGCGACGAACGGGACGCCGAGCGTCATGTACTCGATCACCTTGATCATGCTCGAGCGGTCGTTCAGCGGGCTGCGAGGGTCGGGCACCAAGGCCACGTCGGCCGCCGAGAGGTAGCGCAGCACGTCGCGCCGGTCCTGCCAACCGACGAACTCGACAGCCGTGGCGACATCGAGGGCTTCGGCGAGCCGCCGGCAGGCCGGTAGCTCGCTGCCGTCGCCGACGAACACGGCGTGGACGTCGCTCCGCCCGCATGCGCCGACGAGGTGAGCCATGGCCAGCACGGCGATCTCCGCGCCATCCTGGGGGCCCATCACACCCACGTACGCGACGAGGTGCGCCTTGCCTCGTTTCAAGCTCTCGTCGCGCTCGACCCGTGCGAAGGTCTCGCGATCGGGGGCATTGCGCACGACCGAGACCCGGTCAGGTGACACCCGACGCAGAGACGACGCCCTCGTGGCGAAGGTCTCGTTGGCGACGACGACCTCGTCGGCCAAGGCCATGCTCGCCCGCTCCAGCGCCACCGCAAGGCGCCGAAGGCCCCGTCGGCCGGCAAAGCGGGTCTCGACCAGCTCCGGTACGAGGTCGTGCTGGTCGTAGACGATGCGCACGTCGTGCCTGAGCCGCAGGGAGGCCGCGATGATGGCGAGGCAGTCCGGGGGGTTGGCCACGTGCACCACGTCGATGGGCCGCCGCCGGTCGAGCTGCCAGACCTTGCGCAGGATCCGGACCATCGCGTTCAGGTACTCGCGGCCCAGGGCTCCCGCTCCTGTCCCCTCCGGCACGCCGGGGAAGCGGTGGATCTCCACACCGTCACGCCACTCGTGGGCGGCAGCCTCCGCGCCCCGGCCCTGCGGGCAGCACACCACAACGTCGCAGCCGAGGTCTCGGAGAGCGCACGACTCCCTCCACACCCGGTCATCGGTGGGAACCGACAGGTTCTCGACGACGAACAGGACGCGGGTGCGCGCCTGGCGCCCCGACCCGCCCGAGGTGCCGGGCGCACCCCGGTGGCCGGGACCGCTCTGGTCGCGGCGGGGCACGGGCCTCAGCCGCCGTGGAGCGCAGCGAGCGCGGCGAGGAGCGAGCTGCAGACGTGCTCCACCTCGTCCTCGCGCATGCCGGGGAAGATCGGCAACGAGATCATGCGCTCCGAGGCCTCCTCGCACACCGGCAGCGGGCCCTCGGCAAAGGCGGCGTAGGGCGGGTTCAGGTGGCACGGCCTCTTGTAGTGGATGCCTGTTGCCACACCACGACGGCTCAGCTCGGCGCGCACCAGATCCCGGCAAGGGACGCGGACGACCTCGAGGTGGTGCACTGGCTCTGCCCCTTCCGCAGCGCCGAGGTGCTCGATGGCCGGATGGACCAGCAGCTCTCGGTACGCAGCGGCCAACGCCCGCCGCTCCTCGTTCCACCTCGACAGTGACGTCAGCTTCACGTCGAGCACCGCGGCTTGCAGCGCATCGAGGCGGCTGTTCATCGCCACCAGGTCGTGCTCGTTGTGGTCGTGCCGGGATCGACCATGGTTCCCCAGCGCTCGGGCCCGCTCGGCCAGAGCGGCATCGCTCGTCACGACAGCGCCCGCGTCGCCCATCGCGCCGAGGTTCTTGCCCGGGTAGAAGCTGAAGGCGGCGAAGGCGCCGAAGCTGCCGACTCCCCTGCCGCGCCAGCGGGCGAGGTGCGCCTGCGCTGCGTCCTCGACGAGTGCGAGCCCGTGCGCATTGCACGCAGCCGCCAGGTCGTCGGCGTCGACGGGCTGGCCGTACAGGTGGACGGCGATCACCGCCGCCGTGCGCCGCGTCACCGCGGCGCGCACGTGTTCGCCCGTCAACAACAACCGGCTCGGCTCCACGTCGACGAGGACCGGTGTCGCTCCCGCCCGGATGACCGCCTCCACGGTGGCGATGAAGGTGTTCGACGGGACGATCACCTCGTCACCCGGTCCAAGGCCCATGGCGCGCAGGCCGAGCTCGATGGCGTCGGTACCGTTCCCGACACCGACGGCATGGAGGCTCTCGCAGCGCGCCGCCCAGTGGCGCTCGAAGCGTTCCACCGTGGCGCCCCCGATGAAGGCGCTCTGTTCGACGCTCGACCGCCAGACCGAATCGAGCTCGTCGGCGAGAGCGGCGTGGGAGCGACCGAGGTCGAGGAAGGGAACGCTCCCCTCAGCCACGGGCCTCACCCGGGCCCCCGCCCTTGACGAGGCGTCGTGCTGACGCCTGGAGCGACCTCGCCCGGCCGCTGGTCGGCTCGGTGATCGCCGCCGTCCTCACCTCGAGGACACCGAGGCCAGCGCTGCGCCCCTCGGGGCGCCGACCTTCACCGTCGCACCCGTGCTCAGCGAGGCCTGGGCTGCCTCGAGCGCCCGGACGACCGCCAGGCCCGAGCGACCGGTGCCCCGTTCGGCCTTGCCGCTCCGGATCGAATCGACGAAGTGCTGGTCCTCGACGAGCAGTGGCTCCTTGAAGTCGACAAACGGCGAGACCACGTCGCCATAGCGGTACGACACCGGCATGTCGTGAGCAAGATCAGCCAATGGGGGGTTCACACCGCGGTCGTACAAGCGCAGCCGCTCGTTGTCGTTCAAGTCGTCGTAGACAGCCATCTTGGAGCTGCCGACGACGGTCGTCTGGCGAACCTTGCAAGGATCAAGCCAGCTCAGGCGGACCGACGCGGTGACCCGCAAGGCGGAGTAGTCAAGCCGGATCGTCGCGACGTCCTCGAGCGATTCGTGAGCGTAGGCCGACGCCCACGCGGTGACGGCGTCCGGTTCGGCATCGAGGACGAAGTTGACGATCGAGATGTCGTGGGGTGCGAGGTCCCACATCACGTTCACGTCCTGCTGGTAGAGGCCGAGGTTCAGCCTTGCCGAATCGATGTAGTGGATCCGGCCGAGCTCGCCCGAGCGAACGGCATCCCTCAGCCGCCAGACCGCGGCGTTGTGCTCGAACGTGTGGCCGACCATGAGCACCAGGCCAAGGGCCTCCGCCGCCTCCACCAGCTCCTCAGCGTCCGCGCTCGACGCGGCGAGCGGCTTCTCCACGAGCACGTGCTTCCCAGCCTGGAGGGCTGCGAGACCGATCGAGCGATGGGACCGGGGAGGTGTCGCCACGATGACCGCATCGACGCTGTCGAGCGAGTCGTCCAGCGATCCGAAGCTCGTGGCGTTGGGGAACACCCGGGCCAAGTTCGCTCTTGGGGCCCGAGCGGCATCGATGATCGCGACACCCGTGACCTCATCGATGGAGTTCAACACCCGGATGTGCTTCGACCCCCAATAGCCACAACCAACCACGCCGACCCGCATTTGGAAACCTCCGCCCGCTTCCACCAGATGCCAACGCCCGCCGCGCTGACCTCATTTCGGTCCAAACTTTGCACCGGACCGTACTCGTAACACCGTCTGCCCGCCAAGTCTGTCGTCATATCGAAACACTTCCACCGGCACCCAGTTACCGATGCTCCGTACGTGGCAAAACGACACGCAGAGTGGTATCCCGGTTGCCATGGAGTCGCCGCCTTCGCAATGACCTGATCAGCGCTGGAGTTGCTGCCACTCGTACGGACGACCGTAGATCGCCGCTTGACAGCTCAGCTCCGCCCGCTCCTTTGTGAAACGGGCCGGGTTGCCGACAACCACGGAGCCACGCGGGACATCGCGCGTGACGACCGAGCCTGCGCCGACGAGGGACCCGTCGCCGATGGACACCCCCGGTGCGACCACGCTGCCGGCGCCGATGCTGACCCGGTCGCCGACCCGAGCGCCCCCGACACAACTCAGGTAGCTCGGGCACGGGGGGTGGGGGTCGTCCGTGAAGACGACGTGCGGGCCGCAGAACACGTCGTTGCCGAGGACGGTCGAGGACAGGAAGCAGCCCGAGTGGATGCGACAGCGGTCACCCACGACGTTGCCCGGGGCGAGCTCGGCTTGGGACCCGATGGACGAGCCCGCGCCGATCCTGTTGCCTTCCCGGACGAGGGCACCGTGACCCACCTGCACGTCGTCCCCGAGCTCCACGCCCTGGTAGACAACGGCGAACGCACGGATGGTGACGCCGGTGCCGAGCCTCAGGGGGGTGGCGTCGCCCGGATCCCGCGTCGGGTGGCCGAGGACGCACGGGCCGAGCAGGAGAGCGGACTCGAGCCCTTCGACGGGGCCCATCAGGCGGACGCCCATGGCCTCGAGCTCGCCGAGCGGCCTGGCGGCGGTCACGCTGCGCCCTCGGCGGCCACGACAGCGCGCAACGTCCGCGCCAGGATCACGATGTCGCGAGACAGCCCGGCGGTCTGCACGTACTCCAGGTCGAGGTCGACCATCGTGTCGAACGACAGGCGACACCGTCCGCTGACCTGCCACAGCCCGGTCAGGCCCGGCTTGACCAGCAAGCGCTGCTTGGCTCTCTCGCTGTACAGATCCACCTCATGTGGGGTGGCCGGTCGAGGCCCCACCAGGCTCATGCGCCCGGTGAGCACGTTCCACAGCTGAGGCAGCTCGTCGACGCTGTAGCGGCGCAGGAACCGGCCCACAGGGGTGACGCGCCTGTCGGCGGTCAGCTTGAAGACCCCTTCCGAATCCGACCGCGCTTCGCCACGGATCAGCGACGCGACGTAGGCACGCTGCTGCGAATCATCGTTCCCGTGGTACATCGACCGGAACTTGTACAGCGTGAACGCGCGCCCTCCGGTCCCGATTCGAGCCTGGCGGAAGATCGCCGGCCCAGGTGAGGAGAGCCGTACCGCGAGGAAGGTGACGAGGAAGACGGGAAGCAGGCACAACGTCAACAGCGAGGCGACGACGACGTCCATGGCGCGCTTGGCCCTGTAGGCCGGCGCCCCCGCCGAGGTGATCCTGAGGGGCCCGGGCTCCGAGGGGCGCGGTTGCCAGTCAATACTGCCCTGCGCACCCGGCCAACCACCCGGTGCATGCTCGCGGGCGGTTAGCTCCAGTTGTGCTACCGCCTGGTTCGACCGCCCAGGGCCATAGAAGGGTTCAGGTGGCGCGTCGGATCGCCACCTCCCGCCGAAGGATTGCCCGCCCATAGTTGCCCTCCATGAGAGCTGTGTCCGTAGAGTTCGGCTTCCGCCGGCGCACCACGCCGTCCGAACGGGACAGATGCTATCAGCGTCAGTTGGCATGACACCTGCGCGCGTCCCCCGACCAGGACCGCATCTGCTGCCACTGCTATCGTGCACCAAGGTACGAGCTTCACTGCGACCGTTACGAAATGTGTCAGAGGCTCGAGGCGGCGAGGTCGGTGGGGATGCAAGACGCGACAAATGGTGACTGTGCGCTCACGAGGCGCGGTTCATTCACTCAAAGTGGTAGCCCGTCCATCGACTGTGGCGACGTTTCAGCACCGTACGTGGTGATCACCCCCGTTCGTGATGAAGCCCAGCTCGTGCAGGTGACGATCGACAGCGTCGTGGGCCAAACCTCGCGGCCGAGGCAGTGGGTCATCGTGGACGACGGCTCGAGCGACGGTACGGGTGCGATCCTCGACCGCGCCGCTGCTTCGGTCGATTGGATCAAGGTGGTCCACCGCTCCGACCGCGGAGCACGGGTCGCGGGCTCCGGCGTCATCGAAGCGTTCTACGCCGGGCTCGAGGCGCTCACCGTGGGCGACTGGCGCTACCTGGTGAAGCTGGACGGGGACCTGCGGCTGCCGCCCACCTACTTCGCATCCTGCCTCCGGCGCTTCGAGTTGGACCCCCAGCTCGGGATCGGTGGTGGGCTCGTCGTGGACGATCGGCGCGGGCGGCGCTACCTCGAGCGGCACCCGCGGTTCCACGTCCGGGGGGCCACCAAGATCTACGACCGTCGGTGCTGGGGCGACATCGGCGGTGTCGTTCGTGCGCCGGGTTGGGACACGCTCGATGAAGTTGCCGCCAACTTGCGCGGCTGGCGGACCGAGACGTTCGAGGACGTCGAGCTGCTGCAACTGCGACAGACCGGCGGGCCGGTGGGGCGCTGGGCGGACGTCGCCAAGAACGGGCGGGCGAGCTACATGCTCGGCTACCACCCCGCCTTCGTGGCGGTGCGAGCGCTGCGCAAGCTCCGGCAGCGACCGTACGGCATCACGTCCCTGGCCCTCCTCTACGGGTACACCCGAGCGGTCCTCGAGTCAGCGGAGCCGATCGGGGACCGCGAGGTCCGCCAATACGTCCGCGAGCAGCAACTGCGACGGTTGACGCTTCGCTCTACCATCTGGCGCTGAGCATCGAGACCATCGGGGCCAGGCGACGAGTCCGTGGCCTGCTTTGTTGTCGTCAGTTCGACTCATAGTTGTAGCGTGTCTGCAACGTTGCTAATCTAGCGGCGGCGGTTTGGCGCATATCACTTGCGCACACCAGAAAGAGCGGCATCACCATGCGACGCAATACGGCGGCAGTGTTGTTCGTCCTCCCCTTGGTCACGATGACCACGGCATGTGACTGGTTCAGCCCACCACGCGGTGGGCATACAGTGCCGGGCCCACCAACCACGACGACAGCGACCACGGTCCCGACGACGACCACGGTCCCGACGAACACCACCACCACAACGCCCTCCTCCACGACGACCACAGCGCCCACGACGACGACCACAGCACCGACGACCACAACCACGGCACCTACGACGACGACCACAAGTGCGACTACCACGACCACCACGACCCCGACGACCAGCACGACCACAGCACCGTCACCGTCGGGGCCGGTGGACCTGGCCGCGTGGCCGACTGCGGCGACGACGGGCGTTCCGGACGGCGTCACGCTCCAGCCATCGGGATCGCTCGAGGTGCGTGAGGACGGCGCGGTGGTCGAGGGCCTCGATGTCAGCGGTCAGGTCACGGTCTTCGGCGACAACGTGACCATCCGGAACACCCGCATCAGGACCTCGGGCGGGTTGTACGGCATCCGCCAGGTCGAAGAGGCGGGCGGCATGGTCGTCGAAGATGTGGACATCATCGGCACCGACGCCCGGTGCTCCGTCGGCATCGTGACCAACCGCTACACCGCGCGGCGCATCGATGTCTCAGGGTGCGAGGACGGCCTCCGCGTCGGCAGCCAGACGGTGGTCGAGGACTCCTACATCCACGATCAGCGGTACACGGCCGGCGCCCACAACGACGGGGCACAGTCGATCGGCGGCACAGGCATCAGGATGACCGGCAACCGGATCGAGGGGCCCTACCAGGAACAGACCTCGGCGCTGCTCCTCCACGCCAACTTCGTGCCATTGCGCGATGTCCACCTCGAGGGGAACCTCCTCTCCGGGGGCACCTACACGCTCAACATCAAGCAGAGGGGTGACAACCCGGTCCCGGACAACGTGGCGATCATCGACAATGTCTGGATCCGGGATTCGTACAAGTTCGGCACTCACCAGATCGAGGCCGAAGGGCTGGTGATGAGCGGCAACCTCTTCGACGACGGTACGGCGTACGCCTACACCACCCGGTGACGAGCTGATCGGCCCGAACGAGGGCCCATCGACGTCTCCCCGAGGCCGCCGGCGTCCTCGTCGGCGGCCTCGACGCGTACCCGGGCACCTCGTGCCGGCGGGGGCCCCGCTCAGATCTTGGGCCGACCAGCCATGCGCAGGAGCGGGATCGAAGCCGCGGGCCCCCTCCGACTGGCAGCGAGGAGGCGTGCCACCTGGTCCCGCAGGGACGCGTCGAGGATGATGAGCGCTGCTCCGCCCACCAGGACCGAGCTCCCGCCCACACAGGCGACACGGACGAGCGCCGGCAGGTCAGCGGTGGCGCGGTCGATGACCGCACCGGCGGCGAAGGCATGGATCCCGGCGACCGCCGAAGGCGCGAGGACGCAGAGCAGTTGCCGGGCCCGTACGCCGGTGTGCCGAGCGATCACCCACGTGTTGGCGGCGAGGAAGGGGCCCGCGTGGAGCAGCGCCGTGGCGACCGCCAGGGCGTTCACTTGTCGTCCCTCGGGCATCGAGCGCATGAGGAGGCCGGCCGCGACGAGCGTGACGGTGACCCCGACGGCGCCGAACCACGCGAGCGCAGCGAGCGACCCGGGCCGGCCGATGGCCTGGAGCAGCGGACCGCTCATGCTGCCGAGCGTCCGGGCCGCACCGGCCACGGTCAGGATGGCGAGGGCGGTCACGGCCGGTGACCACTCCGGCCCCAGCACCTCGATGATCGCGGGAGCCGCGGCAGCGAGCGCGGCGAGGGGCAGGATCGTCAAGGCCGCGTTGAGCCGGACGATCGCCACCATCCGCGAACCGAGCCGAGCGGGGTCGTCCTGGTGACGGGCGAGCTCGGGCAGCGCCACCGCACGGAACGAGCCAACGATCGACTGCGTGGCCACGTCGACCAGGCGGGCGGCGAAGCGGTACAGGCCGACGGTGGTCGGCCCGAAGAAGGCGCCGACGATGAAGGCGTCGGCGCGGCCCGAGATGAAGACACCGAGGCTCGCGGTCAGCGAGGGGGCCGAGTAGCCGACCAATGCCCGCGCCGCCTCCCGCGAGAACCGAAGGGACGGCCGGTAGGCCACGGCGACCCAGACCAGCACGAGCTCGACGATCGCTGCGCTGAGTTGCTGCGCGACGAGGGCCCACACGCCCCAACCGGCGAAGGCGGCGGACACGCCGATGGCGCCACCCACGAGGACGGACACGTTCATGCGAGCTGCGAGCGGCTTGAAGTTCATCTGCCGTCTCAGGAGTGCATCAGGGACGATGATGAGGCCGCGGATGATGAGGATCGGCGTGAGCGCGACGATGACGTCGGCGAGCACCGGCGTGTCGTTCATGTTGGACCACGCGCCCGCCAGGACGACAGAGACGACGCTCAGCCCGCTCGTCGCCGCCAGGATCAGCCAGAAGGCGGTGTCGACGTGCAGAGGCTCGAGCTCACGGCGTTGGATGAGCGCGGCGGTCATGCCCTGCTGCAGGAGCATCTGCAGGAACGCGACGTAGACGGTCGCCATGGCAACGACGCCGAACAGCTCAGGCCCGAGGAACTTGGCCAGGACGAACGTCACGACGAGCGTCGCCAGCTGGCTGCCCACGTTCATGACGGCCGACCACTTGAGCGCGCCTCGGAAGGAGGTCCGCGTCCCCGACAGGCGCCGAGCGCCGGGCACGCCCGACCCTGGTTGGTGCGCGCCGCCTCCTGCGGGCTCGCCCCCCGCTCGGCCCGACGTATCGTGTCTCGAGGCGCCGTTGGCAGTTGTCGGGGGCGAAGCCGGGTTCACACGGATCAGTTCGACCTGAGCTCGCCATGGAGCGCGGCGAGGATGATCTCGGCCAGCGTGCCCACGACCGGCGGGTCGCCCATCGCGCCCTCTCCAGCGCCGAACCCCACGGGCGTGCCGGAGGGGCCCGACACCACCTCGACCCGGCTGTCGTACTTCGCGCCCTGGAGGGCGGCATGGAACCGCTGGGTGCTGTCGACGGTCACCGGCTCGTCGCCGGAACCCACGACGAGCCGTATCCGCACGTACGGGTTGCCCTCGAGCTGGTCGTACGGGCTCAGCCCGTGAAGGGTGCGGTCCGCGCCGGGCGAGAACGCGTCGAACTCACCGGAGATGGTGATGAGGGACTGCGGCTCGAGCTCGTGGATCGTCGCCCTGCATCCCGGCGAGGGGGACCACCACCGCCACGGGCCCCCGAGCGATTGGCCGGTCGCCACGGCCCCGCCGAGGCCGAAGCCGACGAGCGCCACCTCCGACGCGGCCTGCGCCACCGTGGCGACGTGGGCCAACGCGGCGTCGACCACGCAACCGCTGTCCGCCGCAGCCAGTTCAGGCCGGTAGTCCGCCACGGCGACGACAACGCCGGACCTCGCCAGGGCGACGGCTAGGTCCGCGTACTGCGAGCGGTCGCTCTGGTCATCGATGAACACCACCACCAGGCGATGGTCACCTGCCGAAGTGCGGTACACGTCGATGGAGCCGCCATCGCCGTAGCGGAGGCCCTCGTCGACGAGGACCTCCCCAAGCGTGCGCTGACCGCCCGCCGCACGGGCGCCGCCCGTCGTCTCGGGGAGCGGCGCCCCGCGGTCAACTCGAGCCTGAGAGGCGGGCACGGACTCAGCCGCGGGGCTGCAACCGATTGCCACGGCGGCCACGGCGGCGGCCAAGGCCCACCCCCACCTGGCCGGCAACCCCCGCCACCTGCGCCGGGACATCCTCAGAGCGGCCTGACCGTCGTCGTGCCGATCGTCGCTTCCATGTGGTGGACGATGAGCACGACCGACCCGGCCCCGGGACCGCTGGTGGACACCAGCTCGTTCGACCAGCCCGCCGGCTCAGCCGCTCCCTCCGCCCACCACTTGACGCGGTAGAGGGTCCCCGCCGCCGTGTTCTCGACCCTTGCCTTGAAGACGTAGGGGGTGTCGAAGGCGAGCGATGCCGGCGAGTAGTCCGCCTCCGAACCGCCAGCGGACAACAGATCGAACCGCCCGCCTGCCTTGGTCGTGTACCAGGCGAATGCGCCCGTCGGCCAGAACCCCCAGCGCGGCTGGGTGTCGCTGATCTGGGTGTGGCCCTGCCAGCGAAGGCCGAAGCCGATGAGCGCGTCTCCACTCAGATGTGAGCCGGAACCCGGGCCGATGGCCTCGATGGTGAAGGGCGCCCGCGCCGCCTG
>WHTX01000289.1 GCA_009377505.1 Acidimicrobiia bacterium | reverse complement strand
GCCCGACCCGCCCCTGCCGTCCTACGTCGTGGGGCCGGACGCCGCCGCGGACGACGCGACCAGCACCGACGCCTCCTGAGCCAGCGGGCCGCTGCTCCTCGCTCGCGCCAGTGCGGGCGAGGGTGGCGGCGCGGCTCAGCTGTCGCCAAAGCCGCGAGCGGCGCCGACGCCCTCGACGGCAACGCCCTCGCCGCCGTCGGCGTCCTCGGCTTCCTTGACCACCAGTACGGGCGTGTCGGCTTTGCGCACGAGGCTCTCGGACACCGAGCCGTCGAGGAGGCGCCCCCACCAGCCCTTGCCCTCCGAGCCGACGACGATGACGTCGACGGCGTGCTCCTCGGCGGCGGCGAGGATCCCGGCCACCGGGTCGCCGACCTCGCCCACCGTCGCCGCTGCCGGCACCTGCGCCCGGGCCGCCGCCTCGGCCGCGGTCGACTCGGCCCGCGCCCGCACCTGCTCGGGGTCCTCGCTGACGATGTCCGGACCGCCACCGTACCAGGGATAGACGGACCCCCACGGCCGGCCGGGGCCGACGGCGATGGCCGGGTCGGAGGCCACGCTGATCGCCAGGTACTCGGCGCTGTCACCGAACAGCCGGTGCGCCACGCGACCGGCGTGAGCTGACTGCGGGGACGAATCGAGGCCGATGAGGACGCGGGTCATGGGCCAGGGGTACCCACTCGTCGGCCGTTCCCACCGGGGCCACCTCGATGACCGTCGACCACGTCCGTCACGGACGCCCGCGCCAGCGCGATGCTGCAGCCATGGAAACGGACGAGGAGCTGGAGACGGGCTACGGCTCGGGCGTACCACCGGGCGACAACCTCTGCAACGACTACGTCCAGGGCCTGGCCGCGTCCTTCGCCGCCCTCGGGCGGGCGCGGGGCGACCGGGTCGAGGAGGACGAGGTGGTGCTGGCCGCCGACTCGGGCACGGGGTCGCTCTTCGGCAACGCCGTCGTGCTCCGCCAGCCGGTGGCCCCTGCGGCCTGGCCGGCGCTCGCCGATCGGCTGCACGCCGTCTACGCCGGGCGGCCCGGGGGCTCGTTCCTGCTGTTCTCCGCCTGGCCGACCCCTGACCTGTCCGGGGCGGGCTTCGGCCGGGTCGGGCACCCGCCCCTCATGTTCCGCCCGGCTGGGCCCGTGGCCCACGAGCCCGTCGAAGGCCTCGAGCTGGTGGAGGTGGCCGACGCCCCCACGGCGCTCGACTGGGAGCGCACGCTGGTGCACGGCTACCCCGAGCCCGGGCTGCAGCCCTACGTGCCCGGGTGCTTCCTGCCCGAAAGGGCGTTGGCCGCGCCCGGTTGGCGGCATTGGGTGGCCTACCTCGACGGTGAGCCCGTGGCCACCTCGTCCGCCTACGTCGCGCCCCACCACGGGCGCGTGGACCTCATCTCCACCGTGGAGGCGGCCCGGGGGCGGGGCGTGGGCCGCGCCGTGACCGTGGCGGCCACGCTGGCCGCGCCCGAGCTGCCGGCCATGCTCATCTCCAGCGACCTGGGCCGCAACGTCTACGATCGCCTCGGCTACCTGCCCCTCTGCCGCTTCAGCCTGTGGGAAGGCCACCGCCGGCCGTAGCGCGGGGGGCGTTGCGGCTCCCGGTCACGCGTCGGCGAGGACGACCTCGAGGTCGGCGACGCCCCGAAGCTGGGCAACGTTGGCCGCTTCCTCCTCCACCGCGGCGCGCACCCGCTTGGTGAGCCGGTCGAAGGCCTGGACGGTGAGCGTCACGCGCTTGCCCGAGGCCCTCGTGCGCCACGCCGCCACCACCTCGCCGTCAGCGAGCACCGCCCCCGGCGCCCCCAGCACCGGCCAGAGCACCTTCTGGTGGGCCTTGTCGGGCACGATGAGAGAGCGGTCGCGGGCCAACATCCACGGGTCGCAGCGAGGCAGCAGGCGCACCAGGTCGGGCACTCGCGCCTCGAGCAACATGTCGAGGTCAGCCTCGGCCAGCCAGGCCTTGGCCCCGTCGACCGTCACCGCCACCAGCTCCTCAGCGGGCCAGGACGCCTTGATGGCCTTCTGGTTCGTGCCCAGGAAGGCGGCGACCTCGCCGGCCGTCGCCGGGCCGTTGAGCCCCAGGTAGGCCCGCACGAGACGGTCGGTGCCGGCCGCCGCCGTAGGCACCCCGGGCCAGCCGGCGATGGGGGCGAGCGTGGCCCGATCCGCGCCCTGGACCAGGCGCGTCCCGGCGGGCAGCCCTGACAGGCGCATGAGCTGGTCGCCCAGGTGGTGGGCATTGCAGGGACGGCACCACGTGATGTAGCTCTCCGGCAGCAGCTTCGTGACCTCGGTGCTGACCTCGCCCTTGGGCATGGTGCCTTCGACGACCGAGCGCATGGCCTCCGCCGTCACCCGGATCGCCTCGATGGGGTCGACCTGCGCCTTCTTCAACTGCTGGCCGTTGCCGGCGAGGCGGGCCACGGCGTCGGCCGCGTCCACCGGCCACAGGGCCTGGGCGAAGGCACGCTCGTCGCCCGCCCGCAGCACCACAGGCGCGCCCCGCGTCGCCCACACCGACAACCAGGACCGGGCGTCCCCGAGGTCGGGCACGGCCCCCGCGCCACCCGGCAGCCGCGCCGCCAGGGACATCGCGGCCGAGCCCGAAGGGGTGTCCTGGAGGCCCAGGTCCCACACCGTGAGCTGGCGCACGTCGGCGCTGGCCCGGTCGAGGCCCTGGGCGCGGCAGCGGTAGGCCAGCACCTCTGCCCGGGTGACCGACGTCGTCGAGTGGGGCGAGGGAGCCGCAGATGCTCTGGTCATCGCCGTATCACTTCCCGGAACCGGCCCCGTGGTAGTCGAGGCGGTAGGCCCAGCCCGACGAGCCGTGGCTCGCCTCGTAGTCGCCCTCGCCCCGGACGTCGGCCAGCCCCCCGGTCCCCGCCCCGGCGACGACGGACCAGCGGGTCGTCACGCCGGATTCGCCGAAGCTGGCCTCGTGGCGCAGCACGATCGTGCCCGGCACGCCCCCGAGCGAACCGGTCAGCTCCTCGAAGCCGACGGCGGTGCCGTGGCCGTCGGCCCCGTAGGACAGCACGTATCGGCAGGACGAGGACCCGGCGAGGTCGCCCTCGTACTCGAAGGACACGGTGGCGTGGGCCAGGCGGGGCAGGGGCGCGTCACCGTCGAAGGCGGGGTCCTCGGCCCAGCTGGTGAACTTGGCGGTACCGGTGGCGGTGGTCGTGGTGGTCGTCATGGGCAAGACGCTACGAGGGTATGCGGACAGCTTCGGTCCCAGTTCTCTGGCAACCTGGCACTTGTGCTCGAGACCTCGGCCCGGCTGCTCCGCCTGCTGTCCCTGTTCCAGGCCCGGCCGCTGTGGACCGCCCCCGAGCTCGCCGAGCGCCTCGACGTCACCACCCGCACCGTGCGCCGCGACGTGGCCCGGCTGCGCGAGCTCGGCTACCCCGTGGACGCCGAGCCCGGCCGCGCCGGCGGCTACCGCCTGGGGCGGGGCGGTGCGCTGCCACCCCTGCTGCTGGAGGACGACGAGGCGGTGGCGGTCGCCGTCGGGCTCCGCCTGGCCGCCGACGGCAGCGTGAGCGGCCTCGACGACGCCACCGTCTCGGCCTTGGCCAAGCTCCACCAGGTCCTGCCGGCGACGCTCGCCGAGCGGGTCCGGGGCGTGCACGACGCCGTGGTCGACCTCCAGGGCCGAGTGCCCGACCGCGTCGGTGGCCCGCTGTTCCTCACCTTGGCCCAGGCCTGTCGGGAGGGGCTGCGCCTGCGCGCCGCCTACACGGACCGCGACGGCCATCGCAGCGATCGCCGCCTCGACCCCCACCGCCTGGTGAGGGCGGGGCCCCGCTGGTACCTCGTGTGCCGGGACGTCGACCGCGACGCCTGGCGGACGCTGCGGGTCGACCGCCTCGACGAGGTGCACGTCACCAAGCAACGGGTGGAGATCCAGGACCCGCCCGACGCCGCCGAGCTGGTCGCCAGGGGCATGGGCCTCGGCCCCTACGCGGCGCGTGCCCGGGTGCGCCTGCCGGTAGGCCCAGCCGAGGCGACGCGTCTCATCCCCCGCACGGCCGGCGTGCACGAGCCCGACGGCGAGGGGGCCACGATCGTCACCCTCGGCGGCCCCGACCTGGACCAGATGGCGCGCTGGCTGGGCAGCCTCGGCACCCCCGTCGAGGTGCTCGACCCGCCCGAATTGCGGGAGGCGGTGCACGCGCGGGCCCACGCTCTCGCCCAGGCCAACCAGCCGATATCTCTCATCTTCAGGCAAGCTTGAGGTCGAGCTACTATCCCGCGGGTGGAAGATGACCTGAGCATCGGGGCGCTGAGCGAGCGGACGGGGGTCGCCACCTCGGCCCTGCGCTTCTACGAGGCCGAGGGGCTGATCCACGCCGAGCGCTCGCCCGGCGGGCAACGCCGCTACCACCGGGAGACGATCCGCCGGGTGTCCTTCGTCCGCATCGCCCAGCAGGTCGGGCTCACCCTCGAGGAGATCCACGAGGCGATGTGCTCGCTCCCCGACAACCGCACGCCGAACAAGCACGACTGGGAGCGGCTGTCGAACTCGTGGCGGCCCCGCCTCGACGCCCAGATCGCCATGCTCGAGCGGCTGCGCGGCCGTCTCACCGGCTGCATCGGCTGCGGCTGCCTCTCCCTCAAGCTCTGCCACATCGTCAACCAGAACGACGTCGCCCACGTGCGAGGCCCCGGCGCCCGCTACGTCATCGACGACGACTGACAGTCGGGGCGCGGCCCTCACCGGCGCTCGCCAGGCTCGCGTCGGCCTCGGGCCCGGTTACCGGTGCGCCGGCCGACGAGAGACGCCCCGGCTGTGGCCGGCCCCCGCGGTCGCGGCCTCGGCCTCAGCCCGGCGGGGGCGACGGGCCGAGCACGAGGTCTACGAGCGCGCCGACCTGGTCGGCGTCGAAGGGCTCCCCGGTCATGAGGCGCCGGTAGAAGATCGGCCCGACGAGGGCCCACGACGCCAGTTCGGGGTCGACGTCGGGGGGGACGTCACCGGTGGCCACTCCCTCGGCGATGGCGTCGACGAGGGCCCGACCGCGCTCGGCGTTGTACCGGTGGTGCAACGCGCGCACCTCGGGCTCCCGCTCGGCGGCGTCGACGAGGGCGGGGATGCAGGCGGAGAACGTCGAGTCCACGACGATGGCGGCGACGTGGCGCAACAGCTGCTCGATCCGCTCCCGGGGGGTGTCGCCCCCGGGGCTCGGCCGGGGCTGCTCGTTGAGGGCGTCGAGGGCGTCGGCGACCAGGTCGGCCTTGCCCTTCCAGTGCCGGTAGATGGTGCTCTTGCCCACTCGGGCCCGGGCAGCCACCGACTCGATGGTGAAGGCCCCGTAGCCGGCGGCGCCGAGCTCTTCGAGGGCCGCCTGGCGGATCAGGGTGCGGGATCGTTCGACGCGTGGGTCCAGGTCACCGCTCAGCCGGGGCACGAACGTAACGCTAGCGTGCCGGAGCGATACGTAACCGTTTCCATTGGAACGTGGACGTACTACTGTGGCCGGCATGGAGACCACCAACGTCCGCTACATCGTCGATGACGTCGACGCTGCCGTCGGCTTCTACACCGAGCACCTCGGCTTCAGCGTCGACTTCCGCCCTGGCCCCGGCTTCGCCATCATCGCCCGGGGCCAGCTCCGGCTGCTGCTGAGCGAGCCCACCGGGCCCGGGGGCGCGGCCCAGGCCATGCCCGACGGCCGAGTGCCCGAGCCCGGCGGCTGGAACCGCATCCAGCTCGTCGTCGAGGACCTCGCCGCACGCGTCGCCGAGCTGCGGGCCCGGGGCGCCCACTTCCGCAACGACCTCACGACCGGGCGGGGAGGCGCCCAGATCCTGCTCGAGGACCCCGCCGGCAACCCGATCGAACTGTTCGAACCGGCACCCTGAGCTGCCCGTCGGCGCGCTGCGCTCCGCCGCGGGGCGCGCCCGGCCCGCCGTGGTGCGGCGCGGGCGTCACCGACTGAGCTGGGCGGCCAGCCAGGTGGCGTCGGCGACGGCGTTGCCCTCGTGGTCGTTGTTGAAGTAGGCGAACACGTCGCAGCCGTCCTCCAACCACGTCGCCGCCCGGTCCCGCACCCGCCACAGCCGCCGGCCGCCGTAGCGGCCCCGGTACGGTCGCTCGAACGCCTCGGGCCCGTGGAAGCGCAGGTAGGCCCAGTCAGTCGTGAGCACCCACGGGTGCTCGGGCAGCAGGTCGTGGATGCACAGCGCGGCACCGTGACGGGCCAGGGCGGCGAAGACGTCGTCGTGCAGCCACGAAGGGTCCCGCAGCTCCACCGCCCAGCGCAGGGAGCGGGGGGCGGTGGCCAGGAACTCGTCGAGCCGGCCGACGTCGCGCTGCCACCTCGGGGGGAGCTGGACGAGGTTGGGCCCGAGCGCCGCCCCCAACCGCTCGACCCGGGCGAGGTGGTTGGGCAGCCACGACGGCGCGTCCCGCAGCTTCCTGCGGTGCGAGCCGAACTGGCCGACCTTGACGGCGTAGCTGAACCCGGCCGGGGCCTGGGCCGCCCACCCGTCGACGGTCGACTCCGGCGGTAGCCGGTAGAAGGTGTTGTTGATCTCGACAGTGTCGAAGCGCTCGCTGTAGAGGCGGAACCACTCCCGCGCCGGGGCGCGCTGGGGATAGACGACCCCACGCCAGTCCTTGTAGGACCACCCCGAGCAGCCGACGTGTGCCCGGCCTCGCACGCGGCCCACAGTGGTCATGGCACTAGCGAGCGAGTTCTGCGGCGCGGCGCAGGTCGGCCACCAGCGCCGCGTAGGCGGCGTCGCGCTCCTCGCCGTCGCCGGCCCGCAGGATGGCCGAGGGGTGGTTCGTCGCCACGACGGCCACGCCCTCGAGGTCGAGCGCCTCGCCCCGGGCGGCCCCGAGGCGGAACGACGGCCCGAACAGCGACTGGCCCGCCGTGGCGCCGAGGGCCACCACCACCATGGGACCGACGGCCTCGAGCTCGCTCGTGAGCCACTGCCTGCAGGCCACGACCTCGGTGCGGTTCGGCCGCTCGTGGATG
>WHTX01000008.1:20494-36996 GCA_009377505.1 Acidimicrobiia bacterium | reverse complement strand
TGCTCGCCGCCCGGGGGGCGCAGCGGACGGGCGCGGGCTACGTGCGCCTGTCCGTGCCCGGTGGGCCCGTGGGCGGTGCCCTGCCGCCTGTGGAGGTCGTCGGCGTGGAGTTGGCCATTCGGGGCTGGGCGGCCGAGGTGCTCGACGGGCTCGGTCGCTTCCGAGCCCTCGTCCTCGGCCCCGGCCTGGGCAGGGACGAGGACACCATGGCCGAGGTCCGCCGCCTCGTCGCCGAGGCCCCGGTGCCCTTGGTGGTCGACGGGGACGGGCTCCACGCGCTCGGCCTGGTGGGGGCCCCGACCGGGGCGGCCGGCGCAATGGGCGCTCCTCGGGTGCTGACCCCGCACGACGGGGAGTTCGAACAGCTCAGCGGCCGGCCACCCGGGCCCGATCGCTTCGCCGCCGCCCGATCCCTGGCTGGCGGTTCCGGCTGCGTGGTGCTGCTGAAAGGGCCGACGACGATCGTGGCCGGCCCCACGGGCGAGGCCCTGGCCGTGACCGAGGGCCCGGCGACGCTGGCCACGGCGGGCACCGGCGACGTGCTCTCGGGGGTGATCGGCGCCCTCCTCGCCCGGGGCGTGGCCCCGCTCCGGGCGGCGGCCGCGGGGGCGTTCCTCCACGGGCGCGCCGCCCGGCTCGGCCCTGCCCAGGGCCTGGTCGCCGGCGACGTGGCCGACCTGTTGCCGGCGGCCCTGGCCGAGCTGCGCGGCGAGCCTCCAGCTCGCGCGCCGAGGCCGGGCCGCGGGTACCGCGGACGGGCGCGGTGAGCCGGTCGGTGAGCGCGCTCGAGCAGCGGTGCCGGGTCGACGTCGACCTGGGCGCCATCGCCCACAACGTGCGAGTACTGCAGGAGCGTGCGGTGCCCGCCGCCCTCTGCGCCGTGGTGAAGGGCGACGGCTACGGCCACGGCGCGGTGGAGGTGGCACGGTCGGCGGTCGCCGCCGGCGCGAGCTGGTTGGGCGTGGCCTGTGCCGCCGAGGCCGTGCCCTTGCGTCGGGCGGGCCTCGACGTCCCCGTCCTGGTCTTGGCCGAGCCTCCTCCCGCTGACTACGAGGCGGTGCTCGAGCACGGCCTGCGGGCCGTCGTCTACACCGCCGAGGGCATCGACGGCCTGGCAGCCCACGCTCGTCGGCGGGGGGCCCGGGTCACGGTGCACCTCAAGGTCGACACGGGGATGCACCGGGCCGGCTGCGAAGGCGCGGCCGCGCCCGACCTGGCCATCCGCCTGGCCCGCGACCCGGCCTTCGAGCTCGAAGGCCTCATGACGCACCTCGCCACCTCGGACGAGCCGAGTCGACCGGACGCGTCGGTGCAGCTCGAGCGGTTCCGCCGCCTGCTCGGCCGGTTGCGGTCGGCCGGTTGGCGCCCGGCCATCGTCCACGCCGCCAACTCCTCTGGGCTCTTGGCCCACCCTGATTCGCACTTCGACCTGGTGCGCGCCGGGATCGCCCTCTACGGCCTCGGCCCCTTCACCGACCAGCCGTGGAGCGAGGCGCTGCGGCCCGCCCTGTCCCTGCACGCCCGGGTATCCCGGGTCGGGCCCGTGCGGGCCGGTGAGGGCGTCTCCTACGGGCTGCGCTGGCGAGCGCCGAGAGACTCGGTCCTCGCCACCTTGAGCATCGGCTACGGCGACGGGGTCCGCCGGGCGCTCGGAGCGGCTGGCGCCCCCGTGCTGCTCGGTGGCCGGCGCTGCCCCATGGTGGGCGTGGTGACGATGGACCAGCTGGTGGTGGACTGCGGGCCGGGAGCGACGGTGCGGGTGGGGGACACGGCCACGCTCATCGGCCGCCAGGGCAGGGAGGTGGTCGGCGCCGGGCTGTGGGCCGAGCTCCTCGACACGATCGACTACGAGGTGGTGACCGGGATCGGCCCACGCGTGGCGCGGCGGTACCTGCCCGGGGTGCGGGGCAATCGCCTGAACTAACCTGATGGGGTTGGCCACGCTCGCTGCCAGGACGTCTTCCGCGGAACAGACCCGTGCGCTCGCCAGCGCGCTGGGCGCTGTCGTCGCCGCCGGCGACCTGGTGCTGCTCACCGGCGAGCTCGCGGCGGGCAAGACCACCTTCGCCCAGGGCATGGGCCGCGGACTCGGCGTCGAGGAGCCCATCACCAGCCCGACCTTCACGCTCCACCGCCGCTACCAGGGCCGCCTCGAGTTCAACCACATCGACGTGTACAGGATCGACCAGATCGACGAGGTGGCCGACCTCGGCCTGCCCGAGCTGCTCGACGGCCCCGCCGTGACGCTCATCGAGTGGGGCGAGGTCGTGGCGCCGGTGATACCGCCCGACTTCCTCGAGGTGCGCATCGGCCTGGGCGAGGGCGACGACGACCGTACCTTCGAGCTGGCGGTCGTCGGGCACCGCTGGGGCGCTCGTGCCCGGGTGCTCAGAGAGGCCCTCGCCCCGTGGGCCGGCGACGAGGGCGACGGGCCGTGCTGATCCTCGGCATCGAGACCTCGACCACCCAGGTGGGCTGCGCCGTCGGCGGCCACGAGGGCATCCTCGCCTACTCGGCCGCCAACCGGGGCCAGCGCCACGCCGAGCAGCTCGTGCCGGCCATCCAGTTCACCTGCCGCTCGGCGCGCGTCGAGTTGCGCGAGGTGAGCGCCGTCGCCGTCGGGTTGGGCCCTGGGCTCTTCACCGGCCTGCGGGTCGGCATCGCCACGGCCAAGGCGATGGCCCAGGCGCTGCGGGTCCCCATGATCGGCATCCCCAGCCTCGACCTGCTGGCCTTCCGGGTGCGCTTCACCAGTCGCCTCATCGTGGTGGCGAGCGACGCCCGCCGTGGCGAGCTCTTCCACGCCACCTACAGGCCGTCGCCCGGGGGCGTGCAGCGGGTGACCGCCCACCAGGTCGGCACGCCCGAGGAGGTGGCCTCGGACATCGAGGCCTCGGGGGAGGAGGTGCTGCTGGTCGGTGACGGTGCCCTCCGCTACGCCGAGCTGTTCTCCTCGGTGCGCCATCTCGAGCTGGCCGATGGGGGGTTGGCCCACCCCTCGGCCGGCGCGCTGGTACAGCTCGCCCACGCCCAGGCGCTGCGGGAGGAGTTCGTCACGCCGGCCGAGGTGCGGCCCATCTACCTGCGCAAGCCCGACGCCGAGGTCCACTGGGTGGAGCGCGGCCGGGTCGTCGGGGGTGCCCCGTGAGCGCGGTGCGGGCCGTCGACGTGCTCGCCGACCCGTCGCCTCTACCCGTGCGGGTGGTGCCCATGCGCCGGCGCCACCTGCCCGCCGTGCTGCGCATCGAGCGGCAGGTGTACCCACGCCCCTGGACCATGGGCCTCTACCTGGGCGAGCTCTCGCTGCCGAGCTCGCGCGCCTACATCGTGGCCAAGGTCGGCAACCGCGTCGTGGGCTACGCCGGGCTGATGCTGGGCTTCGACGAGGGCCACGTCACCACCATCGCCGTCGACCCGGCCCTGCACGGCCACCGCCTGGGTACACGGCTGCTGTTGGTGCTCGCCGGGCGCGCCGTGGCGCGGGGGATGCGCAGCCTCACGCTCGAGGTGCGCGTCAGCAACGTCGGGGCGCAGGCCATGTACCGCAAGTTCGGGTTCGCGCCTGCCGGCGTGCGCAAGAACTACTACCCCGAGGTCAACGAGGACGCGCTGGTGATGTGGGCGCACGACATCGACGGCCCCGCCTACGCCGAGCGCCTGGCGAGCCTCGAGGCCGTGCTGCCGTCGCCGACCGTCCTCGACGACTGATCTGGATCACGCCGCCACGCCCGAGGGGCGAGGAGCGGCAAGGAGGCTGGTCCCATGTTGGTGCTCGGCATCGAGACGTCCTGCGACGAGACGGCCACCGCGGTCGTGGAGGTCGAGGGCGCCGCGTACGACGTGCGCTCCTCGGTCGTGTCGAGCCAGATCGACCTGCACGCCCGCTACGGCGGGGTGGTGCCGGAGATCGCCAGCCGCGCCCACGTGGAGCGCCTCGTGCCCGCCGTGGCCGAAGCCCTGGTGGAGGCGGGTGTCGAGGGCCCGGAGCTGGACGCGGTGGCGGCGACGGTGGGCCCGGGGCTCGTCGGCTCGCTGCTCGTGGGCACCTCCGCCGCCAAGGGCCTGGCCATCGTGTGGGACAAGCCCTTCGTGGGGGTCAACCACCTCGAGGGCCACCTCTTCGCCCCCTTCCTCGAAGAGCCCGACATCACCGTGCCCCTCGTGGTCCTGCTCGTGTCCGGCGGGCACACGATGCTGGTGCACATGGTCGACCGGGGCCGCTACGAGGTGCTCGGCGCAACCCTCGACGACGCTGCCGGGGAGGCCTTCGACAAGGTCGCTCGCTTCCTCGGCCTCGGCTACCCCGGCGGGCCGGCCATCGACCGCCTCGCCACCCAGGGCCGGCCCGATGCCATCGCCTTCCCCCGCTCGATGCTGAACGACGGCCTCGACTTCTCCTTCTCCGGGCTCAAGACGGCGGTCGTCAACCACGTGCGCAAGAACCCCGATGTGTCCACGGCCGACGTGGCGGCGAGCTTCCAGGAGGCCGCGGTGGACGTTCTCGTGGCCAAGGCCCGCCGCGCCGCCGACGACCTCGGCGTGGGGGCGTTGAGCCTCGCCGGCGGGGTCGCGGCGAACTCGCGCCTGCGTGAGCGGTGGCTCGACGCCTGCGAGGAGGACGGCCGGCAGGGGTACCTGCCCAGCCACATCATGTGCACCGACAACGCGGCCATGATCGCCGCCGCCGGTGCCTGGCGCCTCGAGCACGACGGCCCGACGCCTCTCGACGTCGGCGCGAACCCGAACCTCGCCCTGGGCCCCACCGCTCGTCGGTAGCGCCTGCTGGAGCCGCCGCGCCCCCACTTGCCCCTCGCCGGAGCCAGGGCCTATCGTTAGCACTCGAAACCTGAGAGTGCTAACGCACCCTCGACGCACGAGGTGCCCGGTCGACGCGGCCGGGCACCGGCACCGAACCGGAGGCTCGGCTGTGAACCTTCAACCCCTCGACGACCGCATCGTCGTGCGCCCGAACGAAGCCGAGGAGCGCACAGTTTCCGGCCTCGTCATCCCTGACACGGCCAAGGAGAAGCCCCAGCAGGGCGAGGTCCTCGCCGTGGGCCCGGGCAAGCGCTCGGAGACGACCGGGGAGCTGATCCCCACCGACGTCAAGGTCGGCAACACCGTGGTGTACAGCAAGTACGGCGGCACCGAGATCACCGTGGAGGGCGAGGACCTGCTGATCCTCTCCTCGCGTGACGTCCTCGCCGTCGTCAAGAAGTAAAGGACCACATGGCAGCCAAGATCCTCTCCTTCTCCGAAGACGCCCGCCGCAGCCTGGAAGCCGGCGTCAACAAGCTGGCCGACGCGGTCAAGGTGACCCTTGGGCCGCGCGGGCGCAACGTGGTGCTGGACAAGAAGTTCGGCGCCCCGACGATCACCAACGACGGCGTCTCCATCGCCCGTGAGATCGAGCTCGAGGACCCCTACGAGAACATGGGGGCCCAGCTCGTCAAGGAAGTGGCGACGAAGACGAACGACGTCGCCGGCGACGGCACGACGACGGCCACCGTGCTCGCCCAGGCGCTCGTGCGCGAGGGCCTGCGCAACGTGGCCGCCGGGGCCAACCCGATGAGCCTCAAGCGGGGCATCGACAAGGCGGTCGCCGCTGCCGTCGACGCCATCGCCGGCCTGGCCAAGGAGATCGACTCCCAGGGCGAGATCGCCCAGGTCGCCGCCATCTCCGCCGCCGACCCCGAGATCGGCCGTGTGCTGGCCGAGGCCATCGACAAGGTCGGCAAGGACGGCGTCGTCACCGTCGAGGAGTCGAACACGTTCGGCATGGAGCTCGAGTTCACCGAGGGCATGCAGTTCGACAAGGGCTTCATCTCGCCGTACTTCGTGACGGACGTCGAGCGCCAGGAAGTAGTCCTCGAGGACGCCCACCTGCTCCTCAACCAGGGCAAGATCTCCTCGGTGCAGGACCTGCTCCCCGTGCTCGAGCGGGTCATGCAGGGCGGCAAGCCGCTCGTCATCATCGGCGAGGACGTCGATGGTGAGGCGCTGGCCACCCTCGTGGTCAACAAGATCCGCGGCACCTTCAACTCGGCTGCCGTCAAGGCGCCGGGCTTCGGTGACCGGCGCAAGGCCATGCTCGAGGACATGGCCATCCTCACCGGCGGCACCGTCGTCGCCGAGGAGGTGGGCCTCAAGCTCGACAACGTGACGCTCGACCAGCTCGGACGGGCGCGCAAGGTCGTGATCACCAAGGACAACACCACGATCATCGAGGGCGCTGGCGCCCCCGACGCCGTCGCCGGTCGGGTCTCCCAGATCAAGCGTGAGATCGACGAGACCGACTCCGACTGGGACCGCGAGAAGCTCCAGGAGCGCCTGGCCAAGCTGGCCGGCGGCGTGGCCGTCGTCAAGGTCGGGGCGGCGACCGAGGTCGAGCTCAAAGAGAAGAAGCACCGCATCGAGGACGCCCTGTCGGCGACCCGCGCCGCCATCGACGAGGGGATCGTGCCCGGTGGTGGCACCGCCCTCATCCGGGCGCAGGGCGCCGTGAAGAAGGTCGTCGACGGCCTCGAGGGTGATGAGCGGGTCGGCGCCGGCAGCGTGCTTCGCTCCCTCAACGCCCCCACGCGGCTCATCGCCGACAACGCCGGGTTCGAGGGCGCTCTCGTCGTACGCGAGGTCGCGTCCCGCGAGGGTGGCACTGGCTTCAACGCGGCCACTGGCGAGTACGAGGACCTGATGAAGGCCGGCGTCATCGACCCGGCCAAGGTGACCCGCGCGGCGTTGCAGAACGCGGCGTCCATCGCGGCGCTGCTCCTCACGACCGAGGCGATCATCGCCGATCGGCCCGAGAAGGAAGACGCCCAGGGCGGCCATGCCCATGCCGGCATGGGCGGTATGGGTGGTATGGGTGGTATGGGTGGTATGGGTGGCATGGGCGGGATGATGTAGCCCTCGCCCACCTGGGTGTTCGACTGCCGGCCGGCCCGATGGGCCGGCCGGCGGCGCGTCCCGGGGCGCCCGACAGGACTGGGTACGATGACGCAATGGAGCCGGGACCCATCGCCGCCCCGCCCGGGCGGCCACGACGTGGGCCGGCGCGCGGTGGCACGCAGATCATCCCCTGGCCCCCGGACTTCCGGGCGGGGGAGCGCGCCCCCTGGGCCCACTTGCGACCGGGTGACCGGCACGTCGACATCGAGGACCTGCGGCGGGCCTTTCGCCGGCGCCGCCCGCGCCCGCCCGTGCGGGAGCCCTTCGCCGTCCGCCGCCCCGCCGCCGTGCTGCTGCCCCTCTACACCGGCGGTGACGGGCTCCGGGTCGTCCTCACCCGCCGTCCGACGGCCATGCGCTCCCACTCGGGCGAGGTGAGCTTCCCCGGCGGCGGCTTCGAGGCCACCGACGCCGACCTCGTCGCCACCGCGCTGCGCGAATCGGAGGAGGAGATCGCGCTCCCCGCCGACCGCGTGGAGATCATCGGCCAGCTCGACCCGCTCGCCACCCTCTCCTCGGCGGCGATGATCACCCCCTACGTTGGGTACGTGGCTGACCTCCCGGCGCTGCGGCCCGAGCCGCGGGAGGTGGCGGCGATCCTGCACGTTCCCGTGGCCGAGCTCCTGGAGGACGGCGTGTTCCACCAGGAGTGGTGGCCGCTGCCTCCCCAGGTGGTGGACGTGGAGGCCGGCGCGGCCGCCTGGCGGCCGATGTTCTTCTACGAGCTCACCGGGGACACGGTCTGGGGGGCGACGGCGCGCCTGCTCACCCAACTCCTCGGCATCGCCACCGGCACCGAGGCGGGCTGATGGCACGGCCCGGGGGCGGGTACCACATGACCCCTGACGAGTTCCGCCGCCAAGGCGCGGCGGCCGTCGAGTGGGTGGCCCGCTACATGGAGGAGGTCGAGCGCTACCCGGTGCTGTCCCAGGTCGCCCCGGGCGACATCCGTGCCCGGCTGGCCGCGCACCCGCCGGAACGGCCCGAGGCCTTCGAGGACATCCTGGCCGACGTCGGGCCCACGCTCCTCGACGGGATCACGCATTGGCAGTCGCCGAACTTCTTCGCCTACTTCCCGGCCAACGCCTCGGGCCCGTCGGTGCTCGGGGAGCTGCTGTCGGCCGGCCTCGGGGTGCAGGGCATGCTCTGGGCGACCAGCCCGGCGTGCACCGAGCTCGAGACCCACGTGCTCGACTGGATGGCCGAGCTGTGCGGCTTGCCGGAGCGCTTCCGCTCGACGGGGCCGGGCGGCGGCGTGATCCAGGACAGCGCTTCGTCAGCGGTGCTCTGCGCCCTGCTCGCGGCGCGTGCGCGGGCCACGGAGGGCGGTACACGCCTCGAAGATCTCCAGGCCTATACCTCCACCCAGGCACACTCGTCGGTGGCCAAGGCCGCGCGCATCGCCGGCCTGCGCGACGACCAGCTGACCTTGGTCGGCGTGGACGGCGACTACGCGCTCGACGCCGAGGCGCTCGGGCGCGCCATGGCCGGCGACGCCCGGGCCGGCCGTGCGCCCTTCCTGGTCGTCGCCACGGTGGGCACGACATCGTCCATGGCGATCGACCCGGTCGCCGCCGTTGTCGCCGCCGCTGCCGGCCACGGTGCCTGGGTGCACGTCGACGCGGCCATGAGCGGTCCCGCCGCCATCTGCCCCGAGTTCCGTTGGGTGACCGACGGGCTCGAGGGTGCCGACAGCTGCTGCACCAACCCCCACAAGTGGCTCTTCACGAACTTCGACTGCGACTGCTTCTGGGTCGCCGACCGGGCACCTCTGCTCGATGCGCTGTCGATCCTGCCCGAGTTCCTCCGCAACGCCGCCTCCGAGTCGGGCGCGGTGATCGACTACCGCGACTGGCAGGTGCCCCTCGGACGGCGCTTTCGCGCCCTCAAGCTGTGGTTCGTGCTGCGCTGGTACGGCGGAGAGGGCCTTCGGCACCACGTGCGCGAACACGTGGCGCTGGCCCGCGAGCTGGTCGGCTGGGTGCAGGCGGACCCTCGCTTCGTGCTCGCGGCGCCAGCCCCGCTCAACCTGGTCTGCATCCGCCACACCGCCGGAGACGAGGCCACGCAGAGCCTGCTCGACCAGGTGAACGCCTCGGGACGGGCATACCTCAGCCACACCCGGCTCGACGAGCGCCTCGTGCTGCGCATCTCGATCGGGGCGACGGCCACGGAGCGGCGCCACGTCCTCGCGCTCTGGCAGCTGCTCTCGGACGCGGCCGACGTGGTCTCGGCCTCCCCTAGCGCGACCCCGCCTGGCTGAAGGGCCGCTGGCCCGGCCGCTTCGGCTGGTGCCCCCAAGCCGGGCTGGGGAACCTCGGCGTCGGGCCCGCCCGTCCAACGACGTGGCCGCCCCTGCGGGCGAGTCGTTCCGAAGCAAATGGCCGACCCCGAGGAGGGCCCCTCGATCGTGCGACGTCTCCATCGCCTCAGCTACCTGCTCGCCCCGCTCGTGTTGCTGGCACCGGTCGCCACGGCCGCCGCCGACGAGCCCGGCCCGCCGCCTGCGGACGCGGGCCAGGCGCCCGCTGCCGGCGCCGTCCCCGTCACCGCCCACCTGGCTGCCGAGCCGGGCCTGGCCGACCCCTCACCCGCCGCCATCGAGTCCGTGGTCGCCACCGGCGATCCCGCCGTCCTGCTCGTCACGTTCTGGGCCGGCCCCCCCGAGTGCTCGGGCCTGCAGCGCATCGAGGTCGACGAGTCCGCCGAACAGGTGCGGGTCGGCGTCCACGTCGGGGAACGCCGACCGGGCGAGCCCTGCACCCGGATCGCGGTGCGCTACTCGGCGACCGTGACCCTCCAGTCGCCCCTCGGGGCGCGCCCGGTCGTCGACGCCGACGCGCGCCCCACGGTGCCCTCCGAGTACGCGGCGGCCGCCCAGGCGGCCTGGGCCGCTGGCGACCTGCGCCGCCTCGGCACCCTGATGAGCCCCGAGGCGTTCGCCTTGTTGGCGGCCAGGCCCCCGACGGCGGAGGACGACTGGCAGCCGCTCGCCTGCGACGGGGCCCCCGGCAGCACCACCTGCGAGTGGGCGGGCGCCGAGGCGACTCTCGGCGTGCGGGTGGACAACGCCCTCGCCGCCCAGGGCGGCGAGGCGGCGATCGTGGAGGCACGGTTCACGCCTCCTCCGGTCGAGTCCGTGGCCATCTGGCCCTACACCACCGCCGAGGCCGCGCAGAACACCCAGGACCAGGTCGACGAGGGGTCCTCGCCCTGGTAGCTCGACCCGGCCACGGTCTCACTCTTCTTCACCCAGGCCGAGCTCCTCTGGGAGGAGGTCACCGTGACCCCGCTCGACGACGTCACCTTCCGCGTGACCTCGCCAGGGGGCGCCGAGGTCGACGTGCGGGTGACCCAGCCCGCACGGACGGGGCCCGGCGGCATCTGGGCGGTGCTCATGGTCACGAGCGTCCCCGTCCCCGCCGCAGCCGCTCCGGGCGGGGCGCCGGTCGGGTAGGGCTGGCTGCACGGCCCGCCGCCGGCGTCGCGCTCGGGGCTGGCGGCGGGCCAGGGTGGCCGGGTGCGTGCGAGCCCGCCTGCCGGCAACGTGCGCACCCAGGCGACTGGCCGGCGCCTTTGCTCGGGGCTTCGCTGGGGCGGGCGGTCTGGTCCTGACCAGCGCGAAGGCTCGTGCACCGTGGCGGTGGAGGATCCTTCGCGGTCCCGTGGCCGGGGGCGGGCCAGCGGGGCCCAGCCCCCGCCGAATTCCTCACCGGACCAGGTCAGGCTTTCCACGAGTTCTATGCACGGAACGGCTTCGACTACCCGGGCGCGCCGACGTCGGCCAACGAGCGCTTCACCACCCCCCACGACTCCGCGCACGTGCTCTCCGGGTACGACACCTCCCTGCAGGGTGAGCTGCTGGTGTCCACCTTCACCGCCGGCATGCACCCGGACGAGCCCATCACCGGGCACATCCTTCCGGTGATCGTGAGCTGGCACCTCGGCATCGAGGTCGCCAAGTTCGCCGGGTCGAGCACCGGCAGCCTCGACCCGCGGAAGTTCTGGGTGGCGTGGGAGCGCGGCGACGAGACGGCCGGCGACACCCTCGGGCCCACCTGGGACTTCTGGGGACTCACCGAGCAACCGCTCGCCGAGGTCCGCCGCGCCATGGCGGTGCCTGCGCTCGATCCCGCGGACGCGGCCGATGGCGTGTACCCCGACTGGTACGAGCCCACGGCCTGAACCGCCGCCGAGGCACTCGACCGAGGGACCGTCCGTCGAGCCCGGCGGACGGCCCTTTGCCGATGGGCAGCGCCGGGCCAGGGGCGCTGCTCGCCACCGGGCCAGAGGCTGTGCTCGCTATCGGGCCAGAGGCTGGGGGGCGTATACGATGTGACGTCCCCTGATCGAGCCCGGAGGGTTGTCGGACGTGGCCGAGATCGAGATCGGGTTGGGCAAGTCCGCCCGTCGGGGCTTCGCCCTGAGCGACTTGTCCATCGTCCCCAGCCGCCGCACCCGGGACCCCGAGGACGTCGACATCTCCTGGCAGATCGACGCCTACCGCTTCGAGCTGCCCATCCTCGCCGCGCCCATGGACAGCGTCATGAGCCCGACCACGGCCATCGAGTTCGGCCGCCAGGGCGGCCTGGGGGTGCTCAACCTCGAGGGCTTGTGGGCCCGCTACGAGGACCCGGGCCTCCTCTACGAGGAGCTGGCCAGCCTGCCCGAGGAAAAGGCCACCATGCGGCTCCAGGAGCTCTACCTCGAGCCCGTCCGCCCCGTTCTCATCGAGTCCCGCCTGGCCGAGATCCGCGCCGCGGGCGTGACCGCGGCCGGCGCGGTGAGCCCCCAGAGAGCCGAGCAGCTGATGCCCTCGGTGCTTCGGGCCGAGCCCGACCTGCTCGTCATCTCGGGCACGGTCGTCTCCGCCGAGCACGTCTCCCGCAATCGCGAGCCCCTCAACCTCAAGCGCCTCATCCGGGGCCTGCCCGTGCCTGTCATCGTCGGCGGCTGTGCCAGCTACCAGGCGGCGCTGCACCTCATGCGCACCGGTGCCGCCGGCGTGCTCGTCGGCATCGGGGCGGGCATGTCCTCCACCATCCGGCGGGTGCTCGGCGTGGGCGTCGCCCAAGCGACGGCCATCGCCGACGTCCGTGCCGCCCGCATGCGCCACCTCGACGAGACCGGCGTCTACTGCCACGTGATCGCGGACGGGGGCATGGCCACGGGCGGCGACATGGCCCGGGCCATCGTGTGCGGCGCGGACGCGGTCATGATCGGGGCGCCCCTCGCCGGCGCGATCGAGGCGCCGGGGCGGGGCTGGCACTGGTCCATGTCCGCCGGCCACCCCACCCTCCCTCGGGGGGCGCGGGTGCGCGTCGGCGCGGTCGGCTCCATCGCCGAGGTCCTGAACGGGCCGGCGCACGACGCCCATGGCCACCTCAACCTGGCCGGCGGCCTGCGACGGGCCATGGCCACGTGCGGTTACGAGACGCTCAAGGACTTCCAGAAGGCCGAGGTCACGGTGTCGACCACGGGCAGGGAAGGCGACGCATGACCACGCCGGTCACCGGCGGCTTCGCCACGGGCGAGGACCGCGTGCTCGTGGTCGACTTCGGGGCGCAGTACGCCCAGCTCATCGCCCGGCGCTTGCGCGAGGCCAACGTCTACTCCGAGATCGTGCCCCACACCGTCACCGCCGCCGAGGTGGCGGCCCTGGGGCCCATCGGCATCGTGCTCTCGGGGGGCCCCAAGTCGGTGCGGGTGGAGGGGGCGCCCAAGCTCGCGCCGGGTATCTTCGAACTCGGCGTGCCCGTGCTCGGCATCTGCTACGGCGCCCAGCTCCTCGCCGAGCAGCTCGGCGGGCGGGTGGCCCCCACGGAGCGGGCCGAGTACGGCCGCACCGTCCTCGAGCTGGCCGGGGAGGGGCTGCTCGGCGCAGGCATGCCCGCCACCCAGACGGTGTGGATGAGCCACTTCGACGCCATCGCCGAGGTACCCGAGGGCTTCGAGGTGACGGCGCGGACGGCCACCTGCCCCGTCGCCGCGTTCGAGCACCGCGGCCGGGGCCTCTACGGCGTGCAGTTCCACCCCGAGGTCGCCCACACCGAGCTCGGCCAGCGCTACCTCGAGCGCTTCCTCTTCGAGGCCTGCGGAGCGAGCGGGTCGTGGACGACGTCGTCCATCATCGACGCCTCGGTGGCCGCCATCGCTACGCAGGTCGGCGACGGCCGGGCGATCTGCGCCCTCTCCGGCGGGGTCGATTCCGCCGTCGCGGCCACCCTCGTCCAGCGGGCCATCGGCCCCCGTCTCACCTGCGTCTTCGTGGACACGGGCCTCATGCGCCAGGGCGAGCCCGCCCAAGTGGAGGACACGTTCCACCGCCACCTGGGCATGGAGCTGGTCCACGTGCGCGCCGCCGACCGCTTCTTCGACCGCCTCGCCGGGGTGCTCGACCCCGAGGAGAAGCGCAAGGCGATGGGCGAGCTGTTCATCCGTATCTTCGAGGAGGCGAAGGGCGGCCTCAGCGACGCCCGCTTCCTCGTCCAGGGCACGCTCTACCCCGACGTGATCGAGTCGGGGACGGCCACCGCCGCCAAGATCAAGAGCCACCACAACGTCGGTGGCCTGCCCGAAGACCTCGACTTCGACCTCGTCGAGCCCCTGCGCTCGCTCTTCAAGGACGAGGTGCGCCAGCTCGGGTCCGAGCTCGGCCTGCCCGACGAGATCGTCTGGCGCCAGCCCTTCCCCGGGCCGGGACTGGCCGTGCGCATCATCGGCGAGGTGACCCGGGAGCGTGCCGACCTACTGCGCCGGGCGGACGCCATCGTGCGCGAGGAGATCCACCTCGCCGGGCTCGACCGGGAGATCTGGCAGTCCTTCGCCGTCCTGGCGGACATCCGCTCGGTGGGGGTCATGGGCGACGAGCGGACCTACGGGCACCCCGTCATCATCCGGGCCGTCACCTCCGAGGACGCCATGACGGCGGACTGGGCGCGCCTGCCCTACGATCTGGTCGACCGGATGGTGAGCCGGATCATCGGCGAGGTGCCGGGAATCAACCGCGTCGTCTATGACGTGACGTCCAAGCCCCCGGGCACCATCGAGTGGGAGTGAGCGTCATGGCTCCCGACGGCGCCGCGGGCCTATCGGTGAACGAATCACGCGGCCCGGGTGGACTTGCTCCCCGACACCGGTAGCCGTTCGGTCCCTGGGACGATAGACCTGGATGAGCGGCGCGCTCCATCGGCGATGAGGAGCGCGGGATCGACCCCTCGGGTCACAGGAGCGGGAACCCCATGAAGCGCTTCGTGGGCGTGGCTGTCATGGCTACGTCCCTGGTGACGTTGGCGGCAACACGGCCCCCGGCTGGCGGGACGTCGAAGGATGCCGGGCCGGGGCTGGCGGCGTTCGAGGTCTACGACCCCGAACAGGCTGCCGCCTCACTCGTGGTGCAGCCCGAGGAGGGCCGGGGCACGGACGTGCTCGAGGCCCTCACCGACCGGGGCCTCGCCGTGCGGCGCGTGGTCGACGGCCTCGTCGAGGTGGCGGCCGGCCCGAGGCAGCTCCCCGAGCTGCTCGAGTTGCCCGGGGTCCGCAGCGCCGGCCCTCCGGCACGGGCCATGAGCACGTCGACGACCGTGCCGGCCAGCGAGCCCGCCGCCGTGCGCCTCGGCTTCGGCGGCGAGGGCGTGAGCGACGTTGGCGCCGTGCGCTGGCACGACGCCGGCATCCTCGGCGCGGGGGTGACCGTGGCGGTCATCGACACGGGCTTCGGAGACTGGGACATCGGCGTCACCGCGGGCGAGGTGCCCACCATCACGACCGAGGACATCGACCTGTGCGACCGGGGCCTGGCGGGGACGAACCACGGCACGGCCACCAGTGAGATCATCTACGACATGGCGCCTGCGGCCCAGCTCGTCCGGGTCTGCGTCGACGACGCCACCGACCTCGCCCAGGCAGTGCCGCTGCTCATCGAGCGCGGCGTCGACGTCGTCAACATGTCCCTCGGTTTCTTCAACACCGGGCCCGGGGACGGCCAGGGCGGGCCGGGGACGCCCGACGCCAGCGCCCGCGCCGCAGTCGAGGCCGGCATCGTCTGGGTCAACTCGGCGGGCAACGAAGCCCTCGTGCACAACGCCGGGCCCTTCACCGATACCGACGGCAACGGTGTCCACGAGTGGGCGCCAGGCGACGAGCACATGCGCTTCGACCTCGCCCCGCTCGCCTCGGTGGACCTGTACCTCAAGTGGGACCAGTGGGGTGGCGCGCCCACGGACGACTTCGCCGTCTGCATCACGGAGGACCCCGCCCTGCCGGGCACGTGCCTGCCCAGCCGTGTGGCCGACCGTGCCCTGCCCACGGCCTCCCTCGGCGTCCGCAACCCCTTCGACCAGGCCGTCTCGCTCTACGCCCGGGTCGAGCGGCGGGCGGGCACCGGCACGCCGCGCCTCGACGCCTTCTTCCTCGGGGCTTCGGCCATCGAGTACCCGGTGCCGCCGGGCAGCCTCGCCGACCCCGGCGCCGTCGACGGCGTCGTCACCGTCGGCGCCTACTGCACCCGGGACGAGCGCGACCTGCGCCCCTACAGCTCGCAGGGGCCGACCCTCGACGGGCGCCCCGGCGTCTCCCTCATCGCCCCCGGCTCGGTGAGCGGGCTGCTCTTCGGCGACGTCGTGGGCTGCCAGGGCGGCTACGGCGGCACCTCGGCGGCCGCCCCCCACGTGGCCGGCGCCGCGGCGCTGGTGAGCGACGACCTCACCCGCCTCCACCGGGAGCGGCCGGTCACCGCGGACGACATCATCCAACAGCTGCGCCGCCGGACGGACCGGCTCGGCGAGGGCACCCCCGATCCCGTCATCGGCTTCGGCCGGTTGAGCATGGGGGCGCCCCTTTCGGCCCCGGGAACGGGCGAGCCGCCGCCCACCACCGAGCCCCCGCCGAGCACGACCGTGCCGCCGACCACGTCGACGACGGTGCCGAGCACCCCGACGACCCCGCCCCCGGCCCTCGACGAGCTCTCATTGGCCGTGTCGGACTCCCCCTCCCGCAGCGGGGCGCGGCCCCTCCACGGGTCGACGCTCTCGGGCCAGGCCTACGTCTTCCTCACGCCCGTCTACCCCCGGTCTCCCATCGACCACGTGCGCTTCTACGTCGACGGGCGGCTCGTGCAGGTGGAACGGGACGCCGGCTATGACCTGGGCGGCGGCCAGGGGAACCGGGCCTACGGCTTCGACACCTGGCGCATCGGCGACGGCGCCCACGAGCTCGAGGCGGAGGTGGTGCTGGCCGACGGCGGGCGCCAACTGCTGCGCACGAGCTTCGCCGTCGACAACGGCGGGCAGCCGCAACCGGCGCAGCCCTTCGCCCTCGCCTTCTCCGACGGCGGCCCGCCGCAGCAGCTCGACGGAGCCACGCTCTCGGGCCCCGTGGCCCTGTCCCTCGTGGGCACGGCGTCGGCGCCTGTGCACCACGTGCTCTTCTACGTCGACGCCGTCCAGAGCGGCTACGACCAGTTCGCCCCGTACCAGGGGTCGGGCGTGCTCGACGCTGGGGCCCTCGGGCCCGGCCAGCACGCCAGCCAGGTCGTCGTCTTCCTCGAGGACGGG
>WHTX01000008.1:0-20484 GCA_009377505.1 Acidimicrobiia bacterium | reverse complement strand
ACCGTCAACGCCACCTTCACCGTGGCCTGACCCGCCCGACCGCCTGCCGCGACGCCGCGGTCGCGGTGGCGGCCATGGCGGCGTCGGTCGCCGAAGCTTGTCACACGGCCCGAGTACCGTAGGGCTCGATGCCTGCCGCGACCCCAGCCGACGTGCCGGAGCGCGCCTCGAGAGACCCCGAAGCGCTGCTCGTGGGGCTGAACCCCGCCCAGCGCGAGGCTGTGGTCCACAGCGGTGGGCCCCTCCTCGTGGTGGCCGGGGCGGGCTCGGGCAAGACCCGGGTGCTGACCCACCGGATCGCCTGGCTGATCCGCCACGAGGGCATCTCTCCCTTCGAGGTGCTGGCCATCACGTTCACCAACAAGGCGGCCGCCGAGATGCGGTACCGGGTGGGCGAGCTCGTCGGCCCCGTGGCCCAGAAGATGTGGGTTTCGACCTTCCACGCCGCCTGCGTGCGCATCCTCCGGCGGGAGGCCAAGGCCCTCGGCTACCCGAACGCCTTCACCATCTACGACCAGGCCGACGCGGTGCGCCTGACCGGCTACGTGGTGCGCGACCTGGGCCTCGACTCCAAGCGCTTCGCCTCCCGGGCGGTGCACGCCACCATCAGCGCGGCCAAGAACGACGGCATGGCCCCGGCCGACTTCGCCGAGCGCGCCCTCGGCCCCTTCGAGAAGCGCGTCGGCCAGGTCTTCGTCGAGTACCAGAGCCGCCTGGAGCGCGCCGGGGCCATGGACTTCGACGACCTGCTCGGCGTCACGGTCCGGCTCTTCCGCGAGCACCCCGACGTGCTCGACAGCTACCGGCGCCGCTTCCGCCACGTGCTCGTGGACGAGTACCAGGACACGAACCCCGTCCAGAACGAGCTCGTCATGCAGCTCGGCCACGAGCACCGCAACGTCTTCGTCGTGGGAGACGGCGACCAGTCCATCTACAGGTTCAGGGGCGCCGACCTGCGCAACATCTTGGAGTTCGAGCGGGCCTTCCCCGACGCGACCGTGGTGGTCCTCGACCAGAACTACCGCTCGACCCAGACCATCCTCGACGCCGCCAACGCAGTCATCGCCAACAACCTCGCCCGCAAGCCCAAGGACCTGTGGACCGACCAGGGCACGGGCGACCGCATCGCCCGCTACCGGGCGGAGGACGAGACGGACGAGGCGCAGTGGGTCTGCCGGGAGATGGCCCGCCTGCACGACGGGGGCACCGTCCGCTGGGACGAGATGGCCGCCTTCTACCGGGCCAACGCCCAGTCCCGCGTGCTCGAGGACCAGCTCATGCGGGCCGGCATCCCCTACCGGGTGGTGGGCGGCACCCGCTTCTATGACCGCCGCGAGGTCAAGGACGTGCTCGCCTACGTCAGGGTGGTGGCCAACCCCTCCGACGAGGTGTCCCTGAAACGGGTGGTCAACGTGCCCAAACGGGGCATCGGCGACACCACCGAGGGCCGGCTCGACAACTACGCCCGCTCGCAGGGCCTGACCTTCCTCCAGGCCCTGCGCCGGGCCGAGGACGCCGGGCTCTCGGGGCGAGCCACCCGTGCCATCGGCGGCTTCGTCGAGCTGCTCGACGGGCTCATCGATGTCGCCGCCGACGGCCCCGGCAGCCTCCTCGAGGCGATCATCGAGCGCACCGGCTACGGCGCCGAGCTCGAGGCCGAAGGAGGCGTGGAGGCCGAGGGCCGTCTCGAGAACCTGGCCGAGCTGGTCGGCGTGGCCCGCGACCACGACACGGTGGAAGGGTTCCTCGAGCAGGTGGCGCTCGTGTCCGACACCGACGGCCTGGGCGAGGACGACAGCCAGGTCACGCTCATGACCGTGCACTCGGCCAAGGGGCTCGAGTTCCCTGTCGTCTTCCTCGTCGGCCTGGAGGAGGGGGTGTTCCCCCACATCCGCTCGATCGGCGAGCCCGACGAGCTCGAGGAGGAGCGGCGCCTGGCCTACGTGGCCATCACCCGTGCCCGCGAGCGACTCTACCTCTCCCACGCCTGGAGCCGGGTGCTGTTCGGCACGTCTCAGTACAACCCGCCGAGCCGGTTCCTCGACGAGATCCCCGCCGAGCTGGTGGAGGAGTCCGGCGCCCAGCGCCGGAGCGGCCGCGCCTCGGGCCGGCCAGGCCCCGGCGAGGACCGGCCTTCCGGCCGCTCCATCACCGCGGGGCGCGACCGCATCGTCGACGCCGCCGTCCGGGCCGGGCAGGCGCAGCGGCCGACCGGGCCCCCGGGCCACGTCTCATCGGCCCCGCCGGCCGTGGCCGTGGGCGACGACGTGCGTCATGCCCGCTGGGGCGACGGGGTCGTCCTTGCCGTCCACGGCGCCGGGGACAAGACCGAGGTCGTGGTGCACTTCTCGAGCGTGGGCGAGAAGCGCCTGCTGCTCTCCTGGGCCCCCCTCGAGAACCTCAGCCGCTGACGGGCCCCTCCGCCGGGCGCTCGCCCTCGGGGGCGACAGCGGCCTCGGCGGTGTCGAGGCCGCTGTCGGCGGGGTCGTCGTCGAGGGGGCGGGCGGCGGGAAGGGTGAACCAGAAGCGAGAGCCGTGGCCGGGCTCGCCCTCGGCTCCCACCCGGCCGCCGTGCGCCTCGACGAGGCGGCGCACGATCGACAGGCCGAGCCCGACGCCGCCGCGCACACCCGAGCGAGCGCGGGTCTCGCCCTGGTAGAAGGCGGCGAAGAGGTACTGGCTCTCGCCGAGGGCCAGCCCGATGCCCTCGTCGGCCACGGAGATCTCGACCTCCCCGCCGGGCAGCGCACGGGCCGACACAGTGACGAGGCCGCCGTCGGGCGAGTACTTGAACGCGTTCTCGAGGAGCTGGCCGAGGGCCGTGCGCACCGCGTTCACGTCGGCGTCGACCTCGGGCAGGCTCTCCGGCAGGTCGATGACGAGGGTGTGGCCCCGACCGGCGACCACGAATTGCCGGGCGACGGCCTGCACGAGTCGGACCGGCTCGACGATGCGGGGATCGAGGTCGATGGCGCCGGCCTCGGTCCGCGCCGTCAAGAGGATCTTCTCCACGATCTGGCGGAGCTCCTCGGCTGAGTCGGCGATGGCGTCGAGGGCCATGGCGCGCTTCTCGACGTCGGCCGCGCCGGAATCGCCGCGGAGCCACTCGGCGAAGCTGCGGATGACGGTCAGGGGCGTCTTGAGCTCGTGGCTGGTGGCGGCGACGAAAAGCGTCTTGGCTGCGTCGAGTGCCTTCTGGCGGCTGATGTCGTGCACGGCCACGACCTGGCCCTCGTCGAGCGGGGTGGCGACCACCTCGACCCATTGGTCGTTCCCGAGATCGTGCTCGACAGGGTCCTCGGGTGTGCCCGTGGTCAGGGGGAAGGGCTGGCCCACGGCCTGGTTGGCGGGGATGCCGGTGATACGGGCGATGGCTGTGTTCCAGGCCGTCACCGCGCCAGCGCGATCGAGGACGGCTACGCCGGCGTTGATACCGTCGATGACGGCCACGAGGTGGGCTTCGGCCCGCACGGCGTCCTCGTAGGCCAGGGCGTTGGCCACGGCGATCCCGCCGTAGCCGGCGAGCATGTCCAGCCGGTCGGCCTCGATGGAGTTCAGCTCGTAGCCCACGGGGGGGAAGAGGGCGACGAGGGCCCCGACGAGCTGGCGGCGGGCCATCACCGGGGTGATGACGGCGGTGTGCAGCCCGGCGCACACACGGCGAACGGCGGGGGAGACGGTGGGCCGGTCGTGCAGGTCGGGCACCACCAGCCGCCGGCCGTACCGGCCGAGCCCGGCGAGGCCGTCGGGCCCGGCGTCGATGACGAGGTAGAGCCCGTCGCGGGGCAGGTCGACCACAGCGGCGACGCGTGCCCGGGTCCCCTCGGCGAGCAGGAACGCCGCGCCCGAGGCGCCGGTGAGCTCGACGCAGCTCCGGCAGATGCGGTCGAGGACGAGGTCGTGGTTGAGGTCGCTGTTCAGGTCGGCGAGGACCTGGAGCAGCCCCCCGGGCAGGCGCTCGGTGCCCGACGGCTCTGGTGTCTCCGGCTCCACCACGTGCTCGGCCCTCATCTGACGAGCCGCTCCTCCGCCGCTTCCCTGCTTGTACGAACCTCGCGCTTCCGTGCCGGCCCACGTTAGTGGGTGACAACGGCGTTGCGGAAGCGTTTCGACGGGCACGGCGGCCGTCGTTGCGCCGCGCCGAAGGCGCCGTCGGGGGCGCAGCCCCCGAGCTAGTGGTCCTGCCTGGAACTACAGCGGTGCAAGTTGAGCGGTGTCTCTTGCCTCGACGGCCCGCCGCCTCGCGCAGGACCCCGGGACCTCGCGCTGTCCTTGGGCGTTGCTCCGGTGACGAAATGCCTGGCGGGCGCCTGGGCAGGCGGTGCCCCCGGGCCGGGCTCGCCGCCGGCAGGTCCCGCCCGAGTCGCCTACGCCGCCTCTGGCGAGGGGCAGCCGAGGAGGCGGCGGCCTGCGTTCCCCCCTGCCACCCGCGACGCGGGCTGACACAGGGGCAGCCCCGAGCGCGCTGGACCGCGGCGTGCGCTGGGACCGGACCGTCCCAGGCCGCGCCCCCCGCCAGGCGCCGTCTCCGCAGCGGGCGTTTCATCACCGGAGCAATGCCCAAGACCGGGAACCCGAGCACCCAGCCCGCTTCGGCGGGCGCTCACGTCAAGGCGCTCGCCCAGGCCGGCTGCCCCCACCCAGATCACATCGCCGCAATTCCAGCCGGGACCACTAGCGCCCCGCCGGCGTGCCTGACTCGATGACGCTGTCCGGCGGGCTGTCGCCGTCGCCACCGGGCCGGCCCCGCTCGCCGGTGCGGTTGATGTCCACGACCACGCGGCCGTCCGCCACGTACACCGGGTACTGCTCGAGCCCCTCGCCCTCGGGCGAGAACGTGGCGTCGCCGCAGGGGTCGCGAAGCATCCCCTCGGCCGGCTCCCACACCAGGCTGCAGGCGCGGTCGCGGCCGGTGGCGCGGGCGGCGAAGGCGTACCAGCCGGCGTCGGGGGACTCGCCCACGTGGCTGACGTAGATGTCGCGGTCGCCACCGGACAGGTCCTGGAAGAGGAGGGGGCCGCCAGCGGCGATGGCGTCGGCCATGTTCTCCGCCCGGCCCACCTCCCACGTGTCCGAGCCGAGCCGGACCTCGACGTCGCCCCCGCGGGCGGCGAGGAGCACCAGCGCACCGAGGGCCACGGCGACGACGACGCCGCCGACCGCCAAGGCGACGACGGTGACCTCGCGGCGGGTGGCGGGTTTGCCCACCGGCATTCGCAGATTCCCTTCGACGGTGAGTGCCTCTCTAGTATCCCCGCCATGCAACGGCCCTACCGAGTCGTCGTCGCCAAGCCTGGCCTCGACGGACATGACCGTGGGGTGAAGGTCATCGCCCGCGCGTTGCGCGACGCTGGGTTCGAGGTCATCTACACGGGCCTCTTCCAGACACCCGAGGCGGTCGCCGAGACGGCGCTCCAGGAAGACGCCGACGCCGTGGGCCTCTCCGTGCTGTCCGGCGCGCACATGACGCTCTTCCCCCGGGTGATGGACGAGCTGCGCGCCCGCGGCCTCGAGGACGTCGTGGTCTTCGGCGGGGGCATCATCCCCGACGTCGACATCGCCACCCTCAAGGAGCGGGGGGTGGCTGAGATCTTCACCCCCGGCGCCGCCATGGACGTCATCACCGCGTGGCTCGAGTCCAACCTCGACGAGCGCGAGACCGCCCGCTCCGCCTAGCCGCAATCCCAGCAGTCCGACAGCCCGGGGAGGCCCCACACCGGTGGACCTGTACGAGTACCAAGGCAAGCAGTTCTTCGCCCGCTTCGGCATACCGGTCTCCGCCGGCGACGTGGCCCGCACGCCTGACGAGGCCGTCGCTGTCGCCGAGCGCATCGGCTACCCCGTCGTGGTCAAGGCTCAGGTCCAGGTGGGCGGACGGGGCAAGGCGGGCGGCATCAAGCTCGCCGGGGACAAGGACGAGGTCCGTACCCACGCCACGAGCATCCTGGGCATGGACATCAAGGGCCACGCTGTCGAGCTGGTGTGGATCGAGGTCGCTTCGGACATCGCCGAGGAGTACTACGCCTCCTTCACCCTCGACCGCTCGGCCAAGTCCTACCTGGGCATGCTGTCGGCCCAAGGGGGGGTCGAGATCGAGACCGTGGCCGACGAGAACCCTGATGCCATCGCCAAGATCTGGGTCGACCCCGTCGACGGCCTCGACGAGGCCACGGCCCGAGCCTGGGTGGAGGCCGCCAAGTTGAACCCCGTGGCCACCGAGGGCGCGGTCAACATCCTGCTCTCCCTCTACCGGGCCTACATCGAGGGCGACGCCGACCTCGTGGAGATCAACCCGCTCATCCTCACGCCTGACGGGCGGGTCCACGCCCTCGACGCCAAGGTCACCCTCGACGGCAACTCGACCTTCCGCCACCCGGACTACGAGCAGTACGACGAGACCCAGGTCCGTGACGAGCGCGAGACGCACGCCCACGAGAAGGGCCTCCAGTACGTGGGCCTCGAGGGTTCCGTCGGCGTGATCGCCAACGGCGCCGGCCTGGCCATGTCGACGGTGGACGTGGTCAACCAGGTCGGGGGCAGCCCGGCCAACTTCTTGGACATCGGCGGTGGCTCGAACGCCGCGGTGATGGCCGGTGCGCTCGAGGTGATCAACAACGACCCCAAGGTGCGCTCCATCTTCATCAACATCTTCGGCGGGATCACGAAGGGCGAAGAGGTCGCCAACGGCATCATCGAGGCGCTCGCCCGGGTGTCGATCAACTCCCCGATCGTGATCCGCCTCGACGGTACGAACGCGGACGAGGGCCGAGCGCTGCTCGAGCCCCATCTGTCGGACACCTTGTTGATGGCGCCGGACATGCTGTCCGCCGCCCGGACCGCGGTCGCGCTCGCAGGAGGAAAGCAGTGAGCATCTTCGTCGACGAGACCACGAAGGTCGTCTACCAGGGTCTCACCGGCTCCCAGGGCCGCTACTACGGGCTCCTGAACAGGGCCTACGGGACGAACGTCGTAGCCGGCACCAACCCCAAGAAGGCCGGGACCGACATCGAGGGCATCCCGGTGTTCGCCAACGTGGCCGAGGCCGTGGCCGAGACGGGCGCCAACGCCTCCTGCATCTTCATCCCCGCGCCCGGCGTTCGCGACGCCGTGCTCGACGCGGCCAACGGCGGCGTGACCTTCATCGCCGTCATTACCGAGGGCGTGCCCGCCCACGACGAGGCTTGGTTCTTCAACGAGCTCGAGCGGAACTACCCCCACGTGCAGCTCCTCGGCCCGAACTGCCCCGGCGTCATCAGCCCCGGCAAGTGCAACATCGGCATCACCGCCGGCCACATCGCCAAGCCGGGCGGGCCGGTGGGCATCGTGAGCCGCTCGGGCACGCTCACCTACCAGGCGCTCTACGAGCTGCAGCAGGCCGACATCGGCGTGACCACGTGCGTGGGCATCGGCGGCGACCCCGTGCCGGGGACGTCGTTCATCGACTGCCTGAAGGCCTTCGAGGCCGACCCGGACACGAAGGCCGTGATGATGATCGGCGAGATCGGCGGCTCGGCCGAGGAAGAGGCGGCCGAGTTCATCGCCCGGCACATGTCCAAGCCGGTGGTCGCCTACATCGCCGGGGTGACCGCGCCCCCGGGCAAGAAGATGGGCCATGCCGGCGCCATCGTCTCTGGTGGCAAGGGAACGGCGCAGGCCAAGATCGAGGCCCTCCAGGCGGCCGGCGCCCAGGTCGGCGCCAACCCCACCGAGGCCGGCCAGTTGATGGGTGACGTGGTGGCAAAACTTGCCTGATCAGCGTTTTCATAACGACCGGCGGGATTGAGCAGACCGACCCAATCACCCAAGTTGGTTACGTGTTCGCCCACGTGGCTGTGGCAGGCTGACGCGTCCACGGACGGCCGGAGGGGCCGTCCGTCGCCGCCGCCGAGCCCCTGGGACTGTCGGGGAAGAGGAGACTTCGTGAGGAGCACCCACATCGCGAGGGCGCTGTTGGGCGCCGTCTTGTGCTGCGCCGCCGTCATCGGTGCTGCGTCGGCCGCTTCGGCGCAGACGAGCAACGACCCATCGCCGCCGCCGATCACCGACTTCGCCAACTACCCTCTCGGTCTGGGCATCATTCCGCCGTCCTGCACGTCCGAGGGCCCCGAGTCCGTGGTGAACGAGCGGTTCTCGGCGGACGGCGGGCCTGAGGTCTCGGACATGCGGCAGCTCAACCTGACGTCCGCCCAGCAGGTCACCATGCGGTGGGACGCCTTTGCGCCCGGGTGCGAGAATGTGGGCGTCGCCCTGTCCGGCAAGATCTCCGGCAGCACGACGTTCGACCCGAACATCGACCAGATCGGCGACCGCAGCGCCTACTGCGGCCCCGAGGCGGGCATGATCCCCTGCACTGCCCCGTTCGAGCTGACGCTCTTCCTCGACGACCAGCCCGGCGACCCCATGCCCCCCTGCTACCAGGTGGACGCCAGCCTCGGGCCGCCGCTCGCCGTCGTGGGGCCATCGGGCTCCTTCTACGGCGTCCTGAACGGGCAGTTCAACATGCTCATCTCTGCCTGGAACGGTGGCCGTGAGCCGTGCGGCACGCCCGTCACGGTGACGACGCTCTCCCCGCCGACGACGCCTGTCCCGCCGACCACGGCGACCCCGCCGCCGTCCGTGCTGCCCACGTCCGCGTCCATCGCCCCTCCGACGACGTGCCCCCCGGGCCAGCAGATGAGCGCCGCGGGCTGCGTGGCCGTGGCCGGCGTGACCGCCACCATCCCCCGCACGGGGGCGCCCTCGTCGAGCACCACCGGCGTTGCCGGCATCCTGCTGGTCCTGCTCGGCAGCGCGTTGGTCGTGGGAGCCGGCACCGTCGGGCGCCGCATGCGCCGCTCGTAGCCGTCATCACCCCTGGGGCGTGGCGCCCATGCTGCGCCACGCCCCAGACGCTGACTGCGCCCGCCCCGCCATGAGAGGATCGTGGCCAGAGAGGCGCACTCCGCGTCGATGAACGGAGCCGACGATGACCTACATCTCCGAGCCAGGGGAGTCCCGCCGACGGCTGCGCCTCACTCCCAAGCTCGGCGCCGCCGTCGTGGTGACGATCCTCGTGGCGATCTTCATCTTCCAGAACACCGAGCGCGGCACCATCGACTTCTTGTGGTTCAGCGTCGAGACGGGGATCTGGTCCGGGCTGCTCATCACCTTCGTCCTCGGCGTGCTCGTCGGCTGGTCGGTTCAGCGATTCGTGCTCGACAAGGAGTGATGCTCGACGGGTTCAGCTCGGGCGCAGGTCAGCGAGGACGGCCTGCACCGCGCTGAACAGCAAGGTGAGAGGGTGGTCGAGGCTGCGTAGCTCCGCCTCGGCCACGGTTCGCGTGCGGCCCCCGTCCACGGTGAGCACGTGGAAGGCCACCGAGCCCACCGGGGGCAGGGGGAACGCCTCAGCGGGGGGCACCAGGTGCAGGGTCGCGGCGGCCGCCTCGAGCAGGCGGCCGACGTGCGACGAGGCCCCGGTGGCGGTGCCCCCCGTGCTCGCTGCCAGGGTGGCCTGGCCGTCGTGGCTCACGGCCAGGGTGGCCCACGCCGGCGGGTAGCCGAGGTCGACGACCACGGCGGTCACCGGGCTCGGCGCCTCGGGCGCGAGCCCGGTTGGCGCGGACGGGCCCCCGCGCCGGTGGAGCTCTTCGTCGCGCCACGCCAGCCACGCTGGGCCCGGCGGCGGTGGGGTCGAGCTACCCGGGGTCGAGCCCCCCGAGAGGCCGGGAACGGGTCGGGGGGCGCGGCGGCGACGGAGCACAGCCCTCGAGAGCGTAGTGGGCCACCCCCTGCTGCCCAGGGGAGCAGGGGTCGCGCCGGCATCCCTCCAATTGCGGGTGTCGCGCCCTTCCCGCGCTGCCCTCAGCCGCAGAGCCCCGCGGCTTGGTCCCAGGCGCAGTTCGAGGACTTCCCGGACAGGTCGATGATGTCGCCCTCCGGCACCCAGCGCTGCTCGCCCGAGTTCCAGCGGGACACGTCGGAGCCTTCGATCACGTAGGCGTCGGCGTTGCCGTTCATGTTGAACTGGATGCCCGTGACCAGCATCGGGTTGGTCATGTCGATGGCCCGTAGGGCGAGGATGAGGTTCGTGCGGGTGAGCCCGCCGTCGAGCTCCCCGCCGATCTTGAGCGCCTGCGCCATGGCCCAGCCGTTGCCGATGCCGTTGCTGAAGCTCCCCGATGACGCCGGGTCGAGGCCTATGGCGCGGACCCGCTCCCGGGCCCACTCGATGAACGCGTTGCCGTCTTCGGCCACAGAGTTGAGGTCGCGCAGCCCGCCGCCGAAAACCCACCAACCTTCGGACGCCGAGCCGTCGCCGCCGACCTTGTCCTTGCCCATGAAGGACGAGGCCTTGCACGTCGAGGGCATGAACAGGTACGGCACGTCCTCGGTCATGCCGTTCTCCGCCGCCTCGATGATGGCCTGCGTACAGCTGACCCCGGCGGTCATGGCGATGAACACGTCGGCGCCCTCGGCGGCGAGCGTGGTCATCGGGTCCTTCACGGTGGGCGCCGACGGCTCGATCGTCTCCGTCACGAACTCGAACTTGGCCGCGTTCGGCGACTGGGCGATGTAGGCCTTGAACGCCGAGTCGTAGGACTTGCCGAAGTCGTTGTTCATCACCAGCGCGGCGACCTTGACCCCGTCGGGGAACTCGTCGGCCATGAGGTCCTCGATGAAGTTGCCCCACAGCACCGCCTCGGTGTTGTAGGCGAACCCGGCCGTGGTCGTCCACGGGTGGTGCACCGGGTCGCCCCAGGCCGGGTGGCCGGTGATGGGCAGCGGGTGGGGCACGCACCGCTGGTTCAACTTGTCGTACACCTTCATGGTGGACGGCGACCCGAGCGTCTGGATGGCGAAGGCCTTCTCGCTGTCGAGCAGCTCGTCCACCAGAGGGATGGTCCGCGCCGGGTCGTAGGCGTCGTCCTTGAGGATCATGTTCACCGAGCGGGTCTTGCCCTCGGAGTCCTCGAAGAAGCCTTCCTGCGAGTAGTAGTCGAGGATGGCGATCTGGCCCCGCGAGATGTTGCCGTAGTCGGCCAGGGTGCCCGAGAGCGCTGTCGGGTGGCCGATCTTGATCTCGGTATCGGTGAGGCCCTCGGTGTTGGACCACCCAGCGGGGCAGGCGCTCAGGTCCATCGTGAAGCCTTCGGGCCCCGTCACCTGGGTGCCCTCGGCGTTCAGGCCCCAGCCGTTCTCCTGGATGCGGGCGACGATGGCCGCCCGCTGCTCGGACCACAGCTCCTCCCAGCCCTCGAGCGTCGTCGGGTCTTCGACGGCGCTCGTCGACGTCGTCGTCGACCCGCCGAGCTGGGACTCGATACCGCTCTTGACGCCCTCGTCCACGGTGGCGGCCGTCGAGGCATCCTCGCCGTCGTCGCCCCCGCAGGCCGCGGCCACGAGGCCGAGCGCCGCCAACGTGGCCGGCACCAGGAGCCTGCGTCGTACAACTGCCATCGGGTCCCCAATCCTCGCTGAACAGGCCGCGAGCGGCTCGATGCCCCCGGCCCGAGCCGCCGAGCCGGGAGCGTAGACCGATCCGGCGCCAGATATGACGCGGGTCACACGTGAGCCATGGCGCCAGTCACAGCGGGACGGGCGCCCGCGGGCCGAGCGGTAGCGTCCGGGGGTGCCCCGCGCCCTGCTCTCCGTGCATGACAAGTCCGGCCTCGTCGAGCTGGCCCGGGGCCTCGCCGGGCTCGGCTGGGAGGTCGTCTCCTCCGGTGGGACTGCCCGTGCGCTGCAGGCCGCGGGCGTCGCCGTGACCGAGGTGAGCCAGGTGACGGGGTTCCCCGAGATGCTCGACGGGCGGGTGAAGACGCTCCACCCCCGCATCCACGGCGGCATCCTCGCCGACCGCGCCAACGACGAGCACCTCGCCGCCCTGGCAGGCCACGACATCACCCCCATCGACCTCGTGGTGTGCAACCTCTACCCCTTCTCGAGCGACCCGTCGGTGGAGCTCATCGACGTCGGCGGGCCGACCATGGTGCGGGCCGCGGCCAAGAACTTCGACGGTGTGGGCATCGTCACGCGGCCCTCCCAGTACGCCGCCGTCCTCGGCGAGCTGCGCGCCGGCGGCTCGCTCTCGGCCGAGACCCGCCGCCAGCTCGCCCGGGACGCGTTCGCCCTCACCGCCGCCTACGACGCCGCCATCGTGGCCTGGCTCGACGAGGCCAGCGACGACCCGCTCAAGGCGACCCTGCACCTCGGCCTCGAGCGCGCCCAGGAGCTGCGCTACGGCGAGAACCCCCACCAGCGGGCGGCCCGCTACCGCAGGATCGGCGGCCGGTCGTGGTGGGACGACGCCGTTCAGCACGGCGGCAAGGCGCTGTCCTACCTCAACCTCTACGACGCCGAAGCGGCCTGGCGGCTCGTGCACAGCCTGGGCGAGCGGCCGGCGGCCGTGGTCGTCAAGCACGCCAACCCCTGCGGCGTGGCCGTGGCCGAGGACATCACCGAGGCCTACCGCCTGGCCCACGAGTGCGACCCCGTGTCCGCCTTCGGCGGCATCGTGGCCGTGAACCGGCCCTTGCCCGCTCCCCTGGCCGAGGCCCTCGCCCCCGTGTTCACCGAGGTGGTGCTCGCCCCGGGCTACGAGCCCGGCGCCCTGGCCTTCCTCACCGCCAAGAAGAACCTCAGGGTGCTAGAGGCGCGCCCGGCGGGCCAGCCCGACCTGGTCTACCGCACGATCGACGGCGGCCTGCTGGTCCAGACGCCCGACCGGGTGACCTGGGACCGAGAGCAGTTCCGCGTCGTCACGGAACGGGTGCCGAGCGAGGCCGAGTGGGCCGACCTGGAGCTGGCCTGGCGAGTCGTGGCCGCCGTGACCTCGAACACCATCGTGGTGGCCCAGGGCGGGGCGGTGTGGGGCATCGGCGCCGGCCAGCAGAACCGGCGCGACGCCGGGGTGCTCGCCGCCCAGAAGGCCGCCGGGCGCGCCCGGGGCGGAGCCTGCGCCTCGGACGCGTTCTTCCCCTTCCGCGACGGTCTCGACGCGGCGGCCGAGGCGGGCTGCACGGCGGTGGTGCAGCCCGGCGGCTCCATCCGCGACGACGAGGTCATCGCCGCCGCCGACGAGCATGGCATGGCCATGGTCCTCACCGGCGAGCGCCACTTCCGCCACTGACGGCAATGGCCCGCCCGGGCTCGGGGCTCGGGGCACGGCCGCGGCAGGCCGCCCGGCGGCTCGTTATGTTTGGCCACGACCGGGGGAGGACGGCCGACCCCGCGCCGAGGACTGACTGAGGGGGCACCGTGGCCATCCGCTACGACGGACGAGTTGCGCTGGTGACCGGTTCGGGGCGGGGGCTCGGGCGGTCGCACGCCCGGTTTCTGGCGAGCCGCGGCGCGCTCGTCGTGGTCAACGACATGGGGTCCGAGGTGGACGGCACGGGCCGCTCGGACGAGGTGGCGGACCAGGTCGTGGAGGACATCCGGGCCGCCGGGGGGGAGGCGGTCGCCGACTACCACGACGTGGCCACCACCGATGGTGCCATCGGCGCCGTCGAGACGACCATGGACGCCTACGACAAGATCGACATCGTCGTGAACAACGCCGGCATCCTGCGCGACCGGACGCTCGCCAAGCTGGCCCCGGACGACTTCGACGCCGTCGTGGCCGGCCACCTCAGCTCGAGCGCCTACGTCACCCACGCGGCATGGCCATACCTGCGGGACAGGAGCTACGGGCGGGTGGTGTTCACCACCTCGGCTGCGGGGCTCTACGGCAACTTCGGCCAGGCCAACTACGCGGCGGCGAAGATGGCCCTCGTCGGGCTGATGAACACGCTGGCCCTCGAGGGCGAGCCTCGCAACGTGCGGGTGAACACGATCGCCCCCGTGGCCGCCACCCGCATGACCGAGCCCCTCATGACCCCTGAGGTGCTCTCGGCCATGGTGGCGGAGTACGTGACCCCCGTCGTGGGCTGGTTCTGCTCGGAGGACTGCAGCGCCAACGGCGTCGTCGTCGAGGCCGGCGCCGGCCACTTCGCCCTCGTCGAGGTGATGGAGGGGGCGGGCTATACGTTCACCGACCCTGGCTCCGTGTCTCCCGACGACATCGCCGCCCATTGGGGGGAGATCGCCGACATGTCCGCCGCCCGCCCCTTCGCCGATGCCAACTCGGCCGTCGGCAAGGTGCTCGCCGCCCACCAGTCGGCCAAGGCGGACTAGTGCCGTGTCCACCATCGTTGGCGATGTTCAGGCCGAGTCAGGCTCGTCGCTCGGAAGGAGGATGACGCAGCCAGGGTGGTGTCCCCTGGCGAGGAAGACGACGCCGCGAGCGGCGGGCGTGGCCGGCGTAAACGCGGCGAACGTTGGTGGTCATGGCACTAACCTGCCCGACCCGTGACGGCCCGAGTGCTCGATGGCGAGGCAGTGGCGAGCCGGGCCCGCGCCGACGTCGCGGCGCGGGTCGAGCGGCTCGCCGCTCGCGGGGCGCGGGTGGGCCTCGGGACGATCCTCGTCGGTGACGACGGGCCCTCGGCCCGCTACGTGGCCATGAAGCACGATGACTGCGCCGAGGTCGGCATCGAGTCCTTCCACGCCCATCTGCCGGCTGACGCCACCCAGCGCGACGTCGAGGCGGCGATCGCCCGCTTCAACGAGTCGCCCGAGGTGGACGCCTTCCTCGTCCAGTACCCCTTCCCGCCGGGCCTCGACTACGGCGCGGCGCTGCTGACGGTCGACCCCGCCAAGGACGTCGACGGGCTCCACCCCACGAACCTCGGCCGGCTGTTGATGGGCGAGCACGGCCCCCGGCCGTGCACCCCGCTCGGTATCCAGGCCCTGCTCGCCGCGCACGGCGTCGAGATCCCCGGCCGTCACGTGGTCGTCGTCGGCCGGGGCCTCACCATCGGCAGGCCCCTCGCCGCCCTGCTCTCCTTGAAGGAGCCCGGCGCCAACGCCGCCGTCACCGTCGTGCACACCGGCGTCGCCGACCTCGGCGCCTACACCCTGGAGGCCGACATCCTCGTCGCCGCCGCCGGGTCGCCCGGCCTGGTGCGGGCCGACATGGTGCGCCCCGGCGCCGTCGTGGTCGGCGCGGGGGTCAGCTTCGCGGGCCGCAAGATCGTGTCCGATCTGGCCGACGGCGTGGCCGAGGTGGCCGGCTGGCTGTCTCCCCGCATCGGCGGGGTCGGGCCCATGACCAGGGCGATGCTGTTGGCGAACTGCGTGGCCGCGGCCGAGCGTGGCCTGTTCTGACGAGGCGCTCGGTCCCGTAGGCGTCGCCCGGGGGCGCCCGTAGAGTGCGGGAATGGCGCACATCCGTGACCTGATCGCCGGCGGGCCGACGCTGTCCTTCGAGTTCTTCCCCCCCAAGACCGACGAGGGGCAACGGTCCCTCGAGAAGGCGATCGGCGAGCTCGACCTGCTCGAGCCGTCCTTCGTCTCGGTCACCTACGGCGCCGGCGGCTCGACCCGCGAACGGACGCGCGACATCGTGGTCGGCATCACGGCCACGCACGACTACCCGGCGATGGCCCACCTCACCTGCATCGGCCACACCCGCGCCGAGATCGAGGAGCTGCTCGCCGACTACGCCGCCAACGGCGTGCACAACATCCTCGCCCTGGCCGGGGACCCTCCCGTCGACGGCTCGCCGGCCACCGGGGACTTCCGCTACGCCAGCGAGCTGGTCCAGCTCATCCGTTCCGTGGGCGACTTCTCGGTGGGGGTGGCCGCCTTCCCCGAGGTCCACCCCCGCTCGGAGACCAACCGCGAGGACCGCGCCCACCTCGCCGCCAAGATGGCCCAGGCCGATTTCGCCATCACCCAGTTCTTCTTCGACCCCGTGCCCTTCCTGCGCCTCCGCGACGACCTCGACCGGCTGGGCTGCGCGACGCCCCTGCTGCCCGGGATCATCCCCGTGCTGAACCCCGCGTCGGTCCGGCGCTTCGCCGACCTCAACGGCGCCCGGGTCCCTCCCCGCTTCTGGAGCCGCCTCGAGGCCGCCACGCCGGACGAGCGGGTGGAGCTCGCCGTCGAACACGCCGTCGAGCTCGTGTCCGAGCTGGTCGCCGAGGGTGTGCCCGGTGTCCACCTCTATACGCTCAACCGGGCTGACGCCTCGGCTCGCATCGCCGGGGCGTTCCGCCTCGGGGCCTGAGCGCCCGCCTCTCGGCCGCTCCCCTGTGCCTGCGGGGCCGGGCCCGTCGCTGGGCGATCCCCCCACATCGCTTCAGGAGATGGGGGGATCCACCGATGGATACCTCGGCAGCGTCAGGCTTGCTACGGGGAGCGACATCGAGAGGAGGGGCCATGGCACGGTCCACCGCACACCGCATCTCCCGCCCCGCACCCGGCACCTCGGCCGGCGGCCCCCGCCGGGCCCGTCAGGCCCCCACCTCCTCGGCCCTCCCGTGGTTGGCCCCCCAGCTCGCCCCCGCCCGGCAGACGGGCACGGCCCGCACGCCGGCCACGCTCGACGACCGGGCGCTCGTGGAGCTCCCCAAGGCGCACCTGCACCTCCACCTGGTGGGGTCGATGCGCCCCTCCACCCTGGCCGAGTGGTGCCGCCGCGACGGCCGGCCCTTCCCCGACCTCGACCTCGACGCCGGCGGCTGGCCCCGGTTCAACGCCATCTACGAGGCGGCGTCGGCCTCGGTCCGTCGCGAAGACGACCTGCGGCGCCTCGTCGACGAGCTCGTCGAGGACCAGGCCCGTGACGGCGCCCGCTGGGTCGAGATCACCGCCGACCCCAGCAACTACCACGGCCGGATCGGCAGCGCCGCCCACGTGCTGGCCATCCTGCTCGACGCCGGCCGTGCCGCTTCCGCCCGCCATGGCGTGGCCGTCGGCTGGGTCATCTGCGCCAACCGCTCCCGCCGGCCGGACCAGGCCCTCGAGCTCGCCGCCCTGGCCGCGGCGAACGCCTCGGACGAGGTCGTCGGCTTCGGCTTGGCCAACGACGAGCGTGCCGCCCCGACGGCGGAGTTCTCGAGGGCCTTCGGCATCGCCCGCGAGGCCGGACTGGCCGCCGTGCCCCACGCCGGCGAGCTGTGCGGCGCCTCCAACGTCGCCGAGGCCGTGCACCTCCTCGGGGCGACCCGGGTCGGCCACGGCGTGCGGGCGCTCGAGGACGAGGCCGTTCTCTCCCTCCTGGTCGAGCGACAGGTGACCCTCGAGGTCTGCCCCACCTCCAACCTCGCCCTCGGCGTCTACGAGGCCGACTGGGCGGCGGCCGGGCCCGAAGGCGCCCACCCCGTCGAGCGGCTCCGGGCCGCGGGCGTCAAGGTCTGCCTGAACGCCGACGACCCGCTGCTCTTCGGGGCCAGCCTGCTCGACGAGTACCGCTTCGCCCAGGACGCGCTGGGCTGGGGCCCGACCGGGCTCGCCAGCTCTGCTGCCGCCTCCATCGACGGGGCGAGCTGCCCCGAGCGCCAGCGGCGGCGGCTGCGGGCCGAGCTCGCCTGCTGGGCTGCCGCCCACGGCGCCTCCCTCGACGGCGCCCCCGGGTTCTGATCGGCGCCGACCGCTCGGTCCGGCCACGGTCCGTGCATGGTTGGCGCATTGCCAGCCGTATTGTTGCGAAATTGTTTCAATTTGGGAACGGAAGGGATACCTTCCAGGCCATGAGCGTCACCGTACGGCGGGCCGCCGCGCTCGGCCTCGCAGCGAGCCTCCTGTTCGGTCTCCCGGCCACGGCCGGGGCGCACCAGTCGAGCCCCTCGCCCACCACCCCAGACGGGCACGCCTCTTCACCGGACGGGCCGGGCGCGGCCGGCGACGACGAGCCCGACGGCGGCACCGACACCACGACCGACAGGACCATCCCCGGGGACGACGGCACGACGGACGACGCCACGACGGACGACGGCAGCACCGACGGCACCTCCGGGGACGGCACCGACGACACCCGAAGCGACGACGGCACGACCGACGGCGGCAGCGGCGGGGCCTTCACGCCGACGTACGCCCCCGGCGAGTGCCCGGTGCCCCTGCCCGCCGAGGTGGCGGCCACGGTGGCCTGCGGCTACGTGACCGTGCCCCTCGAGCACGACGAGCCTGCGGGCGAGACGATCGAGTTGGCCGTGGCCACCTTCCCCGCCACCGCACCGGCCGACGAGGCCCCGCTGGTGATGCTCGCCGGGGGCCCGGGAGAGCTCCTCGTCACGCCCGTGCTCGAGGGCCTCGCCAGCGGCCTCGGCGGTATGAACCCCCAGCTGCACGAGTCGCGTGACTTCGTGCTCGTCGACCAGCGCGGGGTGGGCGCCAGCCGTCCCTCCCTCGCCTGTCCCGAGGTCTTCGAGGCCCTGACCGGCGCGACCGACAGCGATGCGGTCCGCGACATGGTGCCCGCCGCCTACGCCAGCTGCCGCGAGCGACTGATCGGGGAGGGCATCGAGCTCTCGGCCTTCGACACCGAGAACGACGTCGACGACATCGACATGGTCCGCGAGGCCCTCGGCTACGCACAGGTCCACCTCTTCGGCACGAGCTACGGTGCCCGCCTGGCCCACCAGGTGGCCGGTGAGCACCCTGAAGGGCTCGCCAGCCTGGTGCTCTCCTCTCCCGTCCCGGCCGAGGAGAACTTCATCGCCGACGCCGGCACCTCCTACGACCGAGTGCTCCGCGAGCTCGACGCCGCGTGCGCCGCGGACACCGGCTGCGCCGCCTTCGCCCCCGACCTGCTCGACACCTTCGAGGCCACGGTGGCCGCCCTCGAGGAACAGCCGGCCCAGGTGCCCTTCACCGATCCCGCCACGGGCCAGACGGTGACCATCGCCGTGGACGGGGCCACCCTGTCCCAGGTCGTCTACGGCCTCTTCTACGCCGCTGGCGGCCCGGCCATCGTGCCTGCCGTGGTCGCCGCGGCCGCAGAGGGCGACTTCGGCCTCCTCCTCGTCGGGGGCGCCGTGCCCACGAGCGCGCCGATCGCCTACGGGCTCCAGGCCTCCTTCATCTGCGCGGAGGAGGCCGTGGAGTCCCCGCCCTCGGAGCAGGTGACGCCGGAGACGCTCCCGGCGCAGCTGCTCGTGGCCACCAACCCCGTGATCGGGGCTGGGCTCGAGGAGGTGTGCGCGGCATGGGACGTCGAGCCCGCCGACGCCGAGACGTTCGAGCCCGTGAGCCACGACGTGCCCACCCTGGTGGTCACCGGCCAGTTCGACCAGATCACCCCGCCGAGCTACGGCGAGGCGGTGGCCGCGGCGCTGCCGAACGCCACCTACGTGGAGATCCTCGGCGTGGGGCACTCGCCCCTGCTCAACGTCGGCCAGTGCGGGGCCGCGCTGCTGCTGGCCTTCGTCGCCGCCCCCACCAGCCAGCTCGACACGAGCTGCCTGCCCACGGCGCCGAGCTTCCTGGCGCCCGACCAGGTCGGGGGCCAGGCGGGCCAGATGCCGGTCGAGCCGCCCTCGCCGGCGCTCACCTGAGGGGCGCGCTCCTCACGGCCACCGCGGGCTCGGCCGCGCCCTGGGCCCGGGCCGGCGCCCCCCCTCCGCCCGGGGGCGCCGGCGGGCCCTCGACCACGCCGAACAGGCGGCTCGTCACCCGTCCCAGGATCGGGGCGATGCCGTCGGGGAAGGCGGCCGTGCCGGCGATGAGGAGCACGCCGAACACCAGGTTCTCGTCCACGTCCCAGCCGTTGCGGGCGGTGAGCCAGGGCACGCCGACGATCAGCGCCGCGCCGAAGATGCCGCCGAGGCGTCCGTACACCCCGCCGAACACGGCGGCGCCGTAGAGGACGAGGGCGCGCTGCACGTCGAAGCTCTCGGTGGTCACGGCCTGGGTGTGCAGGCCGAGCAGCCCGCCGGCCACGGCGGCGATGAGGGCCGAGACCCCGAAGGCGAGCGTCTTGGTGCGCACCGCGTCCACGCCCATGCTCACCGCCGCGGTGTCGTTCTCGGCCGAGGCGCTGATGGCCCGGCCCACCGCGCTGCGCTGGAGGCTGGCCAGCGCCAGGGCGGTGGCGAGGGCGACGCCCACCGTGATCAGGTGCAGCCACAGCTGGGGACGGCCCTCGGGTAGCGGCAGCCACGAGGGCGGGGGCAGCCCGATCGGCGGTGGGCCGGAGGTGCCGCCGGTGAACCACGAGAACCGCTGGATGACCATGGGGAAGGCGACGGCGAGGCCGAAGGTCACCATGGCCAGGTACTGGCCGCGGATGCGCATGGCGGGCAGGCCGACGAGGCAGCCCACGAGCAGGCCGACCAGCCCGGCGAGGACCAGGCCGACCAGGGGCGACCAGCCGTAGCGGGAGGCGAAGACGGCAGTGGAGTAGGCCCCCGCACCGAGGAAGGCGCTGTGGCCGAGGGACAGCTGCCCCGCCGGCCCGAGCAGCAGGCTCAGGCCCCACAGGGCCACGGCGGTGGCGATGAGCTCGGTCCACAGCCGGGACTCGAGCGCGGGCAGGACGAACGCGGGCACGGTGGCGACGGCCAGCGCGCCGGCCACCCCGAGCGCGCCGGCGGCCCGGGCCGCTGGGGTGCCCCGCACCAGGCGGAGGCGAGGCTCGGCGGGCCCGACCGCCACCACCGCGCCGAGCACCTTGCTCGG
>WHTX01000288.1 GCA_009377505.1 Acidimicrobiia bacterium | reverse complement strand
GCCAGGCGTCGACGCCGCCTGGGCGCTGCTGGCCTACGCCGGGCCGGCGCGCCGGCTCGTCTCGGGCCTCAAGTACCGCAACAACCGGGCGTCGCTGGTCTGGCTCGCCACCGGCATCACCCAGGTGGTGGGCGAGCCCCCCGACGTGGTGACCTGGGCGCCCACCAGCGCGGCCCGCGCCCGGCGGCGGGGCTTCGACCAGGCCGAGCTGTTGGCGGCCGCCGTCGCCCGCCGCCTCCACCGTCCCGCCCGCCGGCTGCTCACGCGCCGGGCAGGGGCCGGGCCCCAGACGGGGCGCACCCGGGCCGAGCGCCTCGCCGGCCCCGCCTTCGACGCCGTCGGGCCGGTGAGCGGCGTCGTCCTCGTCGTGGACGACGTGCTCACCACCGGTGCGAGCCTGGCCGCAGCCGCGGCGGCGCTGCGGGCCGCCGGGTCCCGCCGTGTGCTCGCTGCGGTCGCCGCCCACCCCAGCGCCGCACGAACCGCGCCGCGATCGCGAGTTCTCCCGCCAGCGGCCACCGCGGTGCTCCTACCATGACGACAGGTCCAGCTCGAACAGCCATCCCCGCGTCATTGCCACGAGGAGGCGTCACGACGTATGCGCGTCACCGTCAGCAGCCGTCACACGGAGTTGTCCGAACCGCTCCGAGCTGCAGCCATCGAGAAGATCGGCCGCCTGGAGCGCTTCCTCGACGGGATGGACCGGGCAGAGGTGCACTTCTCCGAGGAGAAGAACCCCCGCATCGCCGACCGGGAGGTGTGCGAGGTCACGATCGAGGGCTTCGGGCACTACGTGCGCTGCAAGGTGGCGGCGCCCGACGGCTTCGCCGCCATCGACCGTGCCGTCGAGAAGCTGGAGCACCAGCTCACCCGGCTGAAGTCGCGCCTGCGCAAGCGCAAGTCCTCGGCCACGCGACGGCTGGCCAACGGGGCGCCGGCGCTCGGCGAGCTGGTCGAGGCGGACGACGAGGACGGCCCGGCCCTCGCCGACGACGCCTACGTCACCCGCCAGGGGGAGGAGATCGTGCGGCGCAAGTCATTCGCCATCAGGCCGCTGAGCGTGGACGAGGCGGTCCTGCAGCTCGACCTGCTCGACCACGCGTTCTTCTTCTTCACGAACGCCGATACGGGCCGTAGCGCCGTGCTCTACCGGCGGCATTCCGGCGGGCTCGGCCTGATCGACGCCAGCGCCTGAACAGGGACGGCCCGCGGCCAGCCCCCGAGGGGCCACGCTCGGTCGCCGCGTCCCGGGCCGAGCGGGAACGGGCCGGTAGACTCAGCCAGCGCATGGGCCTCTTCGATCGAATCCTGCGAACGGGCGAGGGCAAGATGCTGCGGTCGCTGCAGGCTCTCGTGCCCGACATCAACGCCCGCGAAGCCGACTACCAGCGACTCTCGGACGACGAGCTGAAGCACCAGACCGTCCAGTTCCGCGAGCGCCTCGACCGCGGCGCCGACCTCGACGACCTGCTCATCGAGGCGTTCGGCGTGGTGCGCGAGGCGTCGAACCGGGTCATCGGCCAACGCCACTTCGACGTGCAGCTGATGGGCGGTGCCGCGCTGCACTTCGGCTGGGTGGCCGAGATGAAGACCGGCGAGGGCAAGACGCTCGTCTCGACCCTGCCGGTGTACCTCAACGGGCTGTCCCGCCGCGGCCTCCACGTGGTCACCGTCAACGAGTACCTCGCCCGGCGAGACTCGGAGTGGATGGGCCAGATCCACAACTGGCTCGGGTTGACCGTCGGGCTCATCGTGCCCGGCAACGACGACGCCGCCCACAAGCGCAGCCAGTACGCCTGCGACCTCACCTACGGCACCAACAACGAGCTGGGCTTCGACTACCTGCGGGACAACATGGCCATGTCCCGCTCCGACCAGGTCCAGCGCGGCCACGTGTACGCCATCATCGACGAGATCGACTCGATCCTGATCGACGAGGCCCGCACCCCGCTCATCATCTCGGGGCGGGTGTCCGACGCCGCGCAGTTCTACCAGCGCTTCGCACAGATCGTGCAGCGCATGCGGCGGGACGAGCACTACGAGGTCGACGAGGAGAAGCGCCAGGTCGCCGTGCTCGAGCCGGGCATCGAGCTCGTCGAGGCCGAGCTCGGGGTCGAGAACCTCTACGACGTGGTGCAGACGAACCTGGTGCACCACCTCAACGTGGGCATCAAGGCCAAGGAGCTCTACACCAAGGACAAGGACTACATCGTCGAGAACGGCGACGTGAAGATCGTCGACGAGTTCACCGGCCGCACGCTCGAGGGGCGGCGCTGGTCCGAGGGCATCCACCAGGCGGTCGAGGCCAAGGAGCGCGTCCGGGTCAAAGAGGAGAACCAGACGCTCGCCACCGTCACGCTCCAGAACTACTTCCGCATGTACGAGAAGTTGAGCGGCATGACGGGCACGGCGCAGACCGAGGCCTCCGAGCTGGCGGGCACGTACGGGCTCCAGGTCGTGCCCATCCCCACGCACAAGCCGATGGTGCGCGCTGACCAGAACGACCTGATCTACAAGGTCGAGTCGGGCAAGTTCGACTCGGTCATCGAGGACATCGTCGGCCGCTACGAGATCGGCCAGCCGGTCCTCGCCGGCACCGCCTCGGTCGAGCACTCCGAGCGCCTCTCCAAGCTCCTCACCCGGCGGGGCGTGCGCCACGAGGTGCTCAACGCCAAGCAGCACGCCCGTGAGTCCGAGATCATCGCCCAGGCCGGGCGCCTCGGCGCCGTCACCGTGGCCACCAACATGGCCGGTCGTGGGGTGGACATCCTCCTCGGCGGGAACGCCGAGCTCCTCGCCCTGCGCGACGCCAGGGCCGAGGGCATCCGGGCCGCCACCACCGACGAGATGCGCCGACGGGTGATCGACCTCGAGGGCCGCATCGAGCGCGAGCGCGCCGACGAGGCGTCCGACCCCGCCCGCCTCGAAGCCCTCGAGGAGGAGCTGGCCGAGGCCATCCAGAACCGGGACCGCTTCGAGGAGCTGCACCTCCGCTGGGAGCCCGAGTGCCGGGCCGAGGGCGAGAAGGTCCGCCAGCTCGGCGGCCTGTACGTGATCGCCACCGAGCGCCACGAGTCCCGCCGCATCGACAACCAGCTGCGGGGCCGGTCCGGCCGCCAGGGCGACCCGGGGGAGAGCCGCTTCTACATCTCCCTCGAGGACGAGCTCATGCGCCTCTTCGCCAGCGGGGTGATGGAGCGGGTCATGGGGGCGGCGTTCCCCGACGATGTGCCCATCGAGTCGCGCATGGTGTCCAAGGCCGTGGAGCGGGCGCAGACCACCGTCGAGCAGCGCAACGGCGAGATCCGCAAGAACGTGCTCAAGTACGACGAGGTCATGAACGAGCAGCGCAAGGTCGTCTACGGCCTGCGCCAGCAGGTCCTCGAGCAGGGCAACCTGCACGACCGGGTGCTCGAGTGGCTCGCCGACGTGGTGAACGACGCCATCGAGCGGGCCTGCGCGTCCTCGGCCCCCGACGAGTGGGACCTCCAGGGCCTCCGCACCGAGACGGCCACGGTGTTCCCCACCGAGCTCGACGTCGACGCGCTCGGCGAGGCCAACTCCACCGACGAGCTCTACGAACTGGTCATGGGCGAGGCGACCGCCTACTACGAGGAGCGGGAGGCCAAGCTCGGCGCCGAGCTCATGCGCGAGATGGAGCGGCGGGTCCTGCTCACTGTCGTCGACCAGCACTGGCGCGAGCACCTCTACGAGATGGACTACCTGCGGGAAGGCATCAACCTGCGGGCCATGGGCCAGCGCGACCCGCTCACCGAGTGGCAGCGCGAGGGCTTCGAGATGTTCTCCGACATCATGAACAACGTCCGGCGGGACTTCGTCCGCTACGTCCTGCACGTCGACGTGAAGGTGGCGGAGCCCCAGCCGGCGCCGGCCCCCGGGCCCGCCAACGTCAACTACACGTCGCCGGACACGGTCGAGACGTCGGGCACGGCTGCCATCACCGCTGCCGCCCGCCCCGAGGCCAAGCTCAGCACGGCCGTCGCCACGGCCCAGAAGCTCTCCGGCCCTCCCCAGCAACCCCAGGCGCAGCAGCCGGTCGTGCGGGCCGAGGCGGACAAGGTCGGCCGCAACGACCCGTGCCCGTGCGGCTCGGGCCGGAAGTACAAGCAGTGCCACGGCCGCGGCACGACGACCGTCTAGTGTCCTGGAAGGTTGGTCCGTTGAGGAATTCGGCGAGTGCTGGGCATCGCTCGCAAGGACGAGGACGCAGGCAGGGTGGGGTCCCCTGGCGAGGACGAGGACGCCGCGAGCGGCGTTCAGAGCCGTCGAATTACCGACATGATCAGCCTTCCAGGACACCAGGCCGGTGGTGAGGGACTTCAGCGACGACCTGGCCCAGGTGCGCCAGCGCATCGACGAGGCCGAGCGGTACCTGGCCGTGGCCGAGTTGCGCGGTCGCCGGCCCCAGCTCGAGACCGAGATGAGCCGGCCCGACCTGTGGGACGACGCCGAGGAGGCCCGGCGCGTCCAGACCGAGCTCGCCCAGGTCAGCGACGACCTCGACACCTACGACGACCTGGTGCGCCGCTACGAGGACGGCGAGACGCTCTTCGAGCTGGCCGAGGAGGAGGGGGACGACTCCGTCGAGGCGGAGATCGCCCAGTCCCTGGCCGCCCTGGCCGAGCGCCTCGACACGCTCGAGCTCCGCTCGCTCTTCACCGACCCCAACGACGAGCTCGACGCCGTGTGCGAGATCCACGCCGGCGCCGGCGGCACCGATGCCCAGGACTGGGCCGAGATGCTCCTGCGCATGTACCGGCGCTGGGCCGAGGGCCGGGGCCTCGTGCTCGAGGTGGAGAGCGTCACCGAGGGCTCCGAGGCCGGCATCCTCAGCGCCGAGTTCATCGTCAAGGGCCGCTACGCCTTCGGCCAGCTCAAGGCGGAGCGGGGCGTGCACCGCCTCGTGCGCATCTCCCCCTTCGACAACAACGCCCGACGCCAGACGGCCTTCGCCTCCCTCGGGGTCGTGCCCTTGATCGAGGACGACGGCGAGCTGCGCCTCGACGAGAAGGACCTGCGCATCGACGTCTACCGGTCCTCCGGCGCCGGTGGCCAGCACGTCAACACCACGGACTCGGCGGTGCGGATCACCCACCTGCCCACCAACATCGTCGTGTCCTGTCAGAACGAGCGCTCCCAGCTGCAGAACCGCGACCGGGCCATGCAGATGCTGCGGGCCAAGCTGGCCCAGCGCCAGCGGGAGGAGCGCGAGGCGGAGATGGCCAAGCTCGCCGGCGAGCAGAAGAAGGTGGAGTGGGGGAGCCAGATCCGCTCCTACGTGCTCCAGCCCTACCAGCTCGTCAAGGACGAGCGCACGGGCGAGCAGACCTCGAGCGTGACCGGCGTGCTCGACGGTGACGTCCAGCCCTTCGTGGAGGCCTACCTGCGCTGGCAGCGCGAGCAGCAGGTGACGGCGGCGAACTGAGGGCCGGCGCTGCCTCTTGTGGGGCGCCACTAGGGTCTGCTCGTGATGAGGGGGATCTTCGAAGGCGTGCGCGTCGTGGAGCTGGCCGAGGGCATCGCCGCCCGCTACGCCACGATGTTCCTGGCCGACCACGGTGCCGACGTGGTCAAGCTGGAGCCGGTCGGCGGGGGCGGCGCCGCGGGGCCGGAGGCGGGGGACCCCGGGCTGCAGACGGTTGACCGCAACAAGCGCTCTGTGGCGGTCGTCACCGCGGCGAATCGACGTCGAATCGACGTAGCCGGGCTGGCCGGCCAGGCCGCCGACCTCGTGGCCGGTGCCGACCTGGTCGTCACGGACGGCCCTGGCGAGGCGGCTGAGCTGCGGCGACACGCCCCGGGCGCCGTCATCGTGGCCATGCCACCGTGGGGCGAGCACGGCCCCCTCGTCGACGCGCCGGGCACCCCCGACCTCGTCGCCGCCGTCACCGGCATGTACTGGAACCAGCAGTCCTACCAGGAGGTGCCCGTGCACCTGGTCGTGCCCCTGGTGGCCTACGGCACCGGAGTGCTGGGCGCCATGGCCGCCGCCGCGGGGCTCGTGGCCCGGGAGCGCCAGGGCGCCGCCCCCACCTACGAGGTGTCCTGGGTGGCCGGCTCCGCCAGCCTGCAGCTCGAGCAGTTCCGCGCCGGGGACGTCGTCGAGGAGCGGGCCGGCTCGGCACCGATGGGCTCCAAGGGCCGTGTGCCCGTCTACCGGCTGTTCGAGGCTTCCGACGGCAAGTGGTTCTTCCTGGCCTGTGGCACGCCACGCTTCTACGAGCGCATGCTCGGGGCCATAGGGCGCGCCGACCTGGTCGGGGACCCGCGCCTGCCGGGCCCGCCGTGGGGCCTCGTGGACCTCGAGGCGATCGCCTTCATCGTGCCCATCCTCGAGGAGGCGTTCGCCACGAAGCCCCGGGACGAGTGGCTGGCCGTGCTCGCCGGCGCCGACGTGCCCGCCCAGCCCGTCCTCACCCGCGAGGAGTTCCTCACCACGTCGGTGGCCGCGGCCAACGACCTCGACGTCGCCCTGCAGCACCCCCACCTCGGCGAGGTCCGCATGATGGGCCTGCCCGTCGTGTTCGAGGCGGCTCCTGGCGAGGTCCGCCGTCACGCCCCCCTCGTCGGCGAGCACACCGAGGCGTTGGCCGCCGAGGGCGCGCGCCGGCCTGGGGCAGCCCGGGGCCAGGGAGGCCCGCCGCTCGATGGCATCGAGGTGCTCGACCTCTCGAGTTTCATCGCCGGGCCGGTGGTGAGCCGCCACCTGGCCATGCTCGGCGCCTCGGTCGTCAAGGTCGAGCCGCCCACCGGCGACCCGTTCCGGGCCTTCGGGCCGCCATTCGCATGCTGGAACCACGGCAAGCGCTCCATCGTGGCCGACCTCACGACTGCCGCCGGGCGCGAGTTGCTCCACCGTCTCGCCCTCCGGGCTGACGCCGCCGTCGAGAACGCCCGCCCCGGAGTCGCGGAGCGCCTGGCGTCCGACGCCGACACGCTCCGCGGCCTCAACCCCAGCCTCGTCTACTTGTCCTCCACCGGCTACGGCGACGACGCCGGCATGGCCCCCGCCCCC
>WHTX01000287.1 GCA_009377505.1 Acidimicrobiia bacterium | reverse complement strand
AATCGCCTGGCCGTCGTCGCCCGGCTCGGGCGTGATCCCTCCGACCTCTTCGCGGAGTACCTCTCTTTCCGCGGCGCCCACGATCACCGCTTGCTCGCCCTGTTCCGCGACGGCGAGGGCGTGGCCGGGGGCGGCACAGTCGGCCACGGCCCGCCGGGGGTGGGCCCAGGGACGGGCGCAGCGATCGGCGCCGAGATGGGAGGGCCCGCGACCGGCCCGGTCAGGAACAGCACGCACACGGCAGGACCAGGGCCGGAGGGCCGGACCACCTCGAGGTTGTCGGCGTTCATGTGGTCGTAGTGGCAGCTGAGGTTGGCGAAGCTCCAGGGCGCGCCGGGCAGCTCGGCGCTCACCCAGAGGCCGCCACCACCTTCGGCGAGGGCGGCCTGCTGCTCGGCGGGCAGGGTCGCCCTGCGCACCACGAGCACCCCGCCGGTACCCGTCGCCGCCGTGCGCGAGGTGACAGCGCCGTCCTCCCCGCCGACGGGCACGAAGGCCGCGGCGCGCGGCCTGAGCTGTTCGCCGTTGGTCGAGGAGGTGAGGCGAAAGCGCACGTTGGGCACGAGGCGGCAGCCCTCGGGCAGGCTCGCCCCCAGGTAGCCGGTGACGGGGTGGGTGGCCTGCTCCGGGCTCCAGGCGAGGTAGCGGCCCGCCGTCTCGTCGAGCGTCGTGCTGCCCTCGGCCAGGCGGTTGGCGGGCACGGAGCCCATCTCGGCGCAGACCACGCTCTCGAAGCGCAGCTCGGGGTCACCGGCGGCGCCCCCGGGAGGGGCGAACCCCACCCCGGCCAGCCCACCCACGGCGACGACAGCCGCAGCGAGGACGGCGCGCAGGTGAGCCGTCCGACTCCCTCTCAACGCAGTGCACTCCACTCTGGCCCAGACGCGGCGCACCACCCGGGGCCCCACGCCACCGATCATTCGCGCCGGGCCAGAAGGTAGCCGATGGTGGTGCTCAGCGCGCGCCGGGCGGCCGCCAGCCGTAGCGCTCCATGCTCTGGCGAAGAGGGACCAGGTCACGGCGGTGCTGGCGGTGCGCCTGCTCGACCGCCTCGCGGGCGGTCTCGTGCAGTTTGGCCACCCGGGCGCGCAAGGCCTCGTTCTCGCGCTCGAGCTCGAGCACTCGCTTGACCCCGGCGAGGTTGAGGCCCTCGTTGGTGAGATCCTGGATGCGCCGGAGCTGGCCGATGTCGTCCTCGCTGTAGCGCCGGCTGCCCCCGCCGGTGCGGGCCGGCTGCACGAGGCCCTTGCGCTCGTAGATGCGCAGGGTCTGCGGGTGCATGCCCGCCAACTCGGCCGCCACGGAGATGACGTACACGGCCCGGAGGCGCCGGGTCTCGGTAGGCTCCACGTGTCCCGCTAGCCGCCGACGAGGTGGGCCCGCAGGGAGCCGTCGTCGAGTTGGGCGAGCTGCTCGAGGAGCTCACGCTCGCGCCCGGAGGGGTTCTTCGGCACGGCGATCTCGACGGTGACGAGGAGGTCGCCGGTCCCCTTCTTGGCCTCCACGCCCCTGCCGCGCACCCGGAACGTGCGCCCGTGACGGGTGCCGGACGGGATGCGCACCGTCACCGTGGGCCCGTCGAGGGTGGGCACGGTCAGTTCGGTGCCGAGGGTCGCCTCGGCGTAGGTGATGGGCACGCTGAGGGTGAGGTCCCCGCCCTTGCGGCCGAAGCGGTCGTGCTGGCCGACCTGGACTCGGACGTAGAGGTCCCCGGCGGGGCCGCCACTGCGACCGGGCTCGCCGCGTCCGGCCAGGCGGATGCGCTGGCCGTCTTCCACGCCGGCCGGGATGCGGACCTTGACGTCGCGCGGCCGCCGCTCGACTCCCCGGCCGACACACGTCGGGCAGGGCGTCTCGACGATGGTGCCCCGTCCGGCGCAGGCCGGGCAGGGCTGGCTGAAGGAGAAGAAGCCCTGGTTGTCGTCGACCACGCCCCGGCCGCCGCAACGGCTGCAAGTGACGGGCGTCGTGCCCGGTGCCGCGCCCGAGCCCCCGCAGGTGGAGCAGAGGGCCTCGCTCGTGAGGGTGAGCGTGGTCGTGACGCCGTGCACCGCGTCCCCGAAGGCCAGGTGCAGGTCGGCTTCGAGGTCGGCGCCCTTGCGAGCGGTGGTCGCCCCCCGGGCGCCGCCGCGGCGTGCGCCGCGGCCGAACATCCCACCGAGCAGGTCACCCAGCCCGCCGAGGTCTTCGACGCGGAAGCCGCCACCACCCGGGCCCGGGCCGCCGGCGCCGAAGCCGCCGCCCCAGGCACCGTCGCCCATGCCGGCCGCAGGCCCGAGGCGGCGCAGCTCGTCGTACTCCTTGCGCTTCTCGGGGTCCCCGACGACGTCGTAGGCGGCCGAGACCTCCTTGAAGCGCTCCTCCGCCGTGGCGTCACCCGCGTTGGTATCGGGGTGGTACTTGCGGGCCAGCTGGCGATAGGCGCGGGTGACGTCCTTGGGGGTCGCGTCCTCCGCGATCCCGAGGATCTTGTAGTAGTCCTTCTCGAACCACTCCCGCTGTGCAGTCATGACGTCCGATCTCTCAGGTCCGGACCTTCACCATGGCCGGGCGGATGACCCGGCCCTTCCAGAGGTAGCCGGGGCGCAGCACTTCGACCACGATCCCGTGCGCCTCGTCCGAGCCGCCCTCCTCGTGCAGGACGGCCTCGTGCTCGTTCGGGTCGAAGGGCGCGCCGACCGGGTCGACACGAGCGAGCCCCTCGCGCTGGAGCGCGCCGAGCAGGTACTGCTGGAGCGGCTGCAGCCCCTCCACGCCGTGCGCCATGGCGGCGTCGAAGGCGTCGAGGGTGGGCAGCAACTTGTTGACCAGGGATTCGTGCGCCCGCGCCGTCTGGTCGAGCTCTTGTTTGGCCACCCGCTTGCGGTAGTTCTCGAACTCGGCCTGGAGGCGCGCCCTGGCGTCGAGGTTGGCGTCCCGCTCGGCCGTGAGGTTCTCGACCAGGCTCACCAGTTCCTCCACGTTGACCGTCGGGGCGCCAGGGGCGCCGCCGTGAGCGCCAGGGCCGCTGGCAGGCTCCCCGCCGGTGGGCCCCGGTGCGGGGCCACCCTCGGGGGGCCCATCACCGGGGACCGCGCCCTCGGGCGGGCCGTCGTCGTCCACCTCGGCTCCGGCAGGCGCGCCGCGCTGGGCGCCGCCGACACCGCTCGGGCGGCTCGCGCCGCTCGCCGTCGTCACGGTCGGTCCTCGTCGACGATCTCGGCGTCCACGACGTCGTCATCGTCCGCGGGGCCGCCGCCGGGCCCAGGCTGGCCACCGGCCGCCCCGCCGCCCTGGTTGGCCGCGGACTCGTAGAGCTTCTGGGCGAAGCCCTGGCTGGCCGTCATGAGCCGCTCGCTGCCGGCCTTGATCGCCTCGGTGTCGGTGCCCTTGAGCGCCTCCTCCGTCTCGGCGAGGGCGGCCTCGACGGCCGACTTCTCCGGGCCGGAGATGGACTCGCCCTGCTCACGCAGCAGCTTGCGGGTCTGGTAGACGAGCGAGTCGGCGTTGTTGCGGACCTCGGCCTCGTCGCGGCGCTGACGGTCCTCCTCGGCGTGCTGCTCGGCGTCCTTCACCATGCGGGCGATGTCGTCCTTGTTGAGTGAGGACTGGCCCGTGATGGTCATGGACTGCTGCTTGTTCGTGGCCCGGTCCGTGGCGGACACCGACACGATGCCGTTGGCGTCGATGTCGAAGGTCACCTCGATCTGGGGCACGCCGCGGGGCGCGGGCGGCAGGTCGACGAGCTGGAACTTGCCCAGGGTCTTGTTGAAGGAGGCCATCTCCCGCTCGCCCTGGAGCACGTGGATCTCGACGGAGGGCTGGAAGTCCTCGGCCGTGGTGAACACCTCGGTCCGCTTGGTGGGGATGGTGGTGTTGCGCTCGATCAGCTTGGTCATGACCCCGCCCTTGGTCTCGATGCCGAGGGACAGCGGGGTGACGTCGAGCAGCAGCACGTCCTTGACGTGGCCCTTGAGCACGCCGGCCTGGATGGCGGCGCCGACGGCCACGACCTCGTCGGGGTTCACGCCCTTGTGGGGCTCCTTGCCCGTCATGCCGACGACCAGGTCGGTCACCGCGGGCATGCGGGTGGAGCCGCCGACCAGGATCACGTGGTCGAGGTCGCCCTTGGTGAGCCCGCCGTCCTTCAGCGCCTGCTCGAAGGGTACGCGGCACCGATCCAGCAGGTCGGCCGTCATCTCCTGGAACTTGGCCCGGGTGAGGCTGTAGTCGAGGTGGAGCGGCCCGGAGGACGTCGCCGTGATGAAGGGCAGGTTGATCTGGGTCTGCTGGGTCGAGGAGAGCTCGATCTTGGCCTTCTCGGCTGCTTCCTTGAGCCGCTGCATGGCCATCTTGTCGCCCGACAGGTCGACTCCGTGGTCGTTCTTGAAGGACTGGATCAGCCAGTCCATGACCTTCTCGTCCCAGTCGTCGCCACCGAGCTGGGTGTCACCGGCCGTGGCCTTGACCTCGAAGACTCCGTCGCCGATCTCGAGGACGGACACGTCGAAGGTGCCGCCGCCGAGGTCGAAGACGAGGATGGTCTGGTCGGCGCCGTCCTTGTCGAGCCCGTACGCGAGGGCCGCGGCCGTCGGCTCGTTGATGATGCGCAGGACCTCGAGCCCGGCGATCTCGCCGGCCTCCTTGGTGGCCGTGCGCTGGGCGTCGTCGAAGTACGCGGGGACGGTGACGACGGCCTGGTTGACCGAGTCTCCGAGGTACGCCTCGGCATCACGCTTCAGCTTCTGGAGGACGCGGGCCGAGATCTCCTGCGCGGTGTAGGCCTTGCCGTCGATGTCGATCGTCCAGCGGGTGCCCACGTGGCGCTTGACGGAGCGGATCGTCCGCTCGGGGTTGGTGATGGCCTGGCGCTTGGCGACCTCGCCCACGAGCACTTCGGCGGCCTTGGAGAAGGCGACGACCGAAGGGGTGGTGCGGGCGCCCTCGGCGTTGGGGATGACGACGGGGTCACCCGCCTCGAGCACCGCGACCACCGAGTTCGTGGTGCCAAGGTCGATCCCGACTGCCTTCGGCATGCGAGTCCTCTTTCCTGCGTTCGTACGTGTCAGCCGCACCGGCGGGTAGGGCTGTGGTGGACGGGGAGCCGTGAGCTGGCGGGGCACCCGGGTCCGAAGGACCATGCTACCGGGGACCGAGCCCCAGGCGGAAGTGTCTGCGCCGCACACGAGCATCAAAGTTAAGCGCATGACGCGCATGATTATTCCTGCGCATGGCACGCGGATAGGGTCGGGCCATGTCCACGCTCGTCCTGATGCGCCACGGTGAGAGCGAGTGGAACCTCGCCAACCTCTTCACGGGCTGGGTCGACGCTGACCTGTCCGAGCGGGGCCGGGCCGAGGCGAGCGCCGGGGGCCGGGCGCTCCAGGACGCCGGGTTGCTGGTCGACGTGGTCCACACCTCGGTGCTGGTGCGGGCCATCCGCACGGCCCAGCTGGCCCTCGACGAGCTCGGCCGCGCCTGGGTCCCGGTCAGGCGCTCCTGGCGGCTCAACGAGCGGCACTACGGCGACCTCACCGGCCTCGACAAGAAGGCGACGGCCGAGCGCTACGGCACCGACCAGGTGCACATCTGGCGCCGCTCCTACGACGTGCCCCCGCCGCCCATCGACCCCGCGAACCCCCACAACCCGAACGCCGACCCCCGCTACCGCGCCCTGGCCCCTGACGTGGTGCCCGCGGCCGAGTGCCTCAAGGACGTCGTCGAGCGCATGCTCCCGTACTGGTACGACGAGATCGTCCCCGACCTGCGAGCCGGCCTGGTGGTGCTCGTGGCCGCCCACGGCAACAGCCTGCGAGCGCTGGTGAAGCACCTCGACGGCATCGGGGACGACGAGATCTCCGAGCTGAACCTGCCGACCGGGGTGCCGCTGCTCTACGAGCTCGACGACGGGCTGCGGCCACAGCACCCGGCCCACCCCCTCGAACGCGTCGTGGGGGACCCCGAGGCCGCACGGGCGGCGGCCGCGGCCGTGGCCCGCCAGGCGGGCTGAAGCCGAGCCGGCTGGACCAGGTCGGCCGAGCCGTGGCCCGCGCCGCGCCTACGCCGGGCATGGGCAGCGCCCGACGCACGGTGCGGGGCCCGGCTGCACTGCGTGGCCCCCTCCGCGACCCGCCCACTAGGTTTCCCGACGATGAACGGCAAGCTGAAACCGCGCCACGCCATCCTCGGCCTGGGGTTCCTCCTGGCCGTCATCACCGCGGCATCGGGCGTCGCAGCCACCGTCAGCCAGTGGCACGACGACTCGCCGGTGACCCGTGAGGTCTTCGGCAACGTCCCGAGCGCACTGCGGCTCGCCTTCTACGTCGTCCTGCCCGTGCTGTTCGTCTACGGCGCCGTGCTCTTCGCCCAGCGGGCGGACAACTGGCAGCGGGGCCGGCCGGACCGTCGGGCGACGACGACCGCCAACGCGAAGCGCCGCTTCGGCGACGTGCGGGCCGGGCTCTACATGCAGACGCTGCTGCGCGACCCCGCCGCGGGCGTCATGCACAGCCTCATCTACTTCAGCTTCCTGATCCTGTTGGCGGTGACGACCGTCCTCGAGGTGAACCACCAGGTCCCCGAGGGCATGAAGTTCCTCCACGGCCAGGTGTACGAGGCGTACTCGTTCGTCGGCGACGCCGCCGGGCTCATGCTGGTGGCGGGCACGTTGTGGGCGATCGCCCGCCGCTACGGGCCGCGCCGCATGCGCCCGTACCGCATCCGCATCAAGTCCCGGCCCGAGCACGCCGTCATCCTCGGCGTCCTCCTCGGCCTCGGCCTGACCGGCTTCCTCGCCGAGATGTTCCGCATCGCCGTGGACGGGCGCCCCCGCTTCGAGGTCTGGTCCTTCGTCGGCTACCCGCTGTCCTGGCTCGTGCGGGACGTGGGCTCGGTGCACGGCTGGCACCAGGTGATGTGGATCACGCACGTCGTCACGTTCTGCGCCTTCCTGGTGATCCTGCCCACCACGATGTTGCGCCACATGTTCACCAGCCCGCTGAACATGTACCTGAAGGACCGCGAACGGCCCAAGGGCGCCATGAAGCCCCTGCCCGACCT
>WHTX01000286.1 GCA_009377505.1 Acidimicrobiia bacterium | reverse complement strand
TGGGGGTAGCTGCCGGGGGGCGGGTAGCCGACGGGTGCCTGGTAGACGGGCCCGTAGCCCGCCGGGGCGGGGTAGCCCCCGGCGTAGGCCTGGCCGCCGGGGCCCACGGGGACGCCTTCCCGGATGGCTCGGCGCCGGGCGATGAGGGACTCGACCATGAAGGCCGCCGAGGCCGCGGCCACGAGGCCGAGGAGGGCGACGGTGGCGAGCACCCGGGTCTTGGACCCGCTCACCGGGGTGGCCTCGGCGGGCGGCGGGTCGATCACGGAGACGGTGATCAGCTCGTCGGCCGGGGCGCGCTGTGCGGCCTGCACGGCCTGCGCCTGCTGGCTGGCCTCGCTGATGAGGGCATCGGCCGTCTGGAGCGTCTGGTCACTGCTCTTGCCGATGACCGTGAAGTCGATGCCGCCGGCGTCCTCGTCCATGATCAGCTCGTAGTCGGTGGAGAGCTCGGACTCGTCGAAGTCCCGCACCGTGCTCACGGACTGGATCCGCTTCGACACCACGGCTGACAGCGAGCGCGTCCCGGCCTGTACCCACGGGTTGCTGAACGGCTGTTCCTGGCCGTCGACGTACTTCGTCGTCGGTGGGATGAACACCACCGAGGTCGTCGCCTCGTAGTCAGGCTTGATGCTCCCGTTCAGCATCAGGCAGGCGACGAGAGCGGCGAAGAGGATTGGGAGGGATACGTACCACCGCCTGAACACGGTGAAGATCGCCGTCCACAGATCCACGAGTTGTCCTCTCTGCCCGTCCGGCCCCGTGCCCCCGCATCGAGAGGCCGCGACCGTGGTCCACTGTCTCCAATGGTGCGAGCCGTGGCGGCTGACTCGTCCCTCTGTTCACCCTCGTGGGGCGATCTCGACAGGTCCGCCGCGGTCTCCCGCCCGGCCTGACGGGCGCCATCCTACTCCCTCATTCGGGCGATACAGCCCCCAAGAACGGGTACGCCGAGCCGACCCTGCGGCGTGCCACCCCGCGAGACGATGCCGCTGACCTGCCCGGCGAGGAACGAGCGTGCTGGCTCGCCGGGGAACATCGCCCAAGGGCCACCGGAGGCCGACCGCCGGCCGCGGTCGCGCCTCGGACTCGCCGTGGGGGCGCGGCGCGAGGGCGCCGGTAGCCTCCTCCTGCGTGGCGGTCCCCGAGTCGAGTGGTGTGCGCATGCCCGTGTCCGTGGCCAAGCAGCTCATCCGGCGGTTCCCGGGCAAGCTGCCGGCCTACCGGTACCGACTGGCGGTGCGGCGGGCGCCCCGGGTGCCCGCCCTGCTCGCCTTCGAGGTCCGCGAAGCCGCACGCGCCGTGCGTGCCTTCGGTCGGCGCCCCTCGGCCGCCGTGGCCGTCGTCGTCCCCACCTACAAGCGGCCCCAGCAGCTCGTCGCCGCAGTGGAGTCGGTGCTGGCCCAGACGTGTGGCGACCTCGTGGTGGTCGTCGTCGACGACGGCGCCGGCCTGCCGCCCCTCCCCGAGGACGAGCGCGTCCACGCCTACTCCCTCAGCCGGAACTGCGGGGTCGCCGGGGTGGTCCGCAACGTCGGCATCCGGGCCTCGTCCTCCCGCTACCTGGCCTTCCTCGACGATGACAACACGTGGCTGCCGAACCACCTCGAGGCGGCCCTCGCGGCGCACGGCGCCGGAGCCGAGCTGACCTACAGCGCCCTCGAGCGGGTGCTCGCGGACGGGACCGTCAAGGACGTGTTCTCCGTGCCCTTCGACCGCGCCCGGATGCGGGAGACGGCGATCTCGGACACGAACACGATCGTCGTGCAGCGCCGGCCGGGGGTGCACTTCTCGCGGGTGCCGCTGCGCCACGGGGACTTCCCCCTCGAGGACTGGGTGCTCGTGTACCGGCTGTCGCGCCGGCTGCGCACGGAGCACGTCCCGGTGCCCACCGCCCGCTACCTGGTGCACGACGGCAGCTTCTACACCAATTGGGCCAACGCCCAGGTCCAGGATGCCCGGCGGGCGAGCTGACCGGCCCTGCCCAGTTCAGCTCAGTTTCTGTGCCAGCTCCGGGGCGGCGTCGGTCTCGACGGGGAAGAAGAGCTCCCACGGGCCGACGAAGGGCTCGATCCACCTCGGCGGGAACGTCTGCCAGGTCGCCTCGCCGGTCAGGTTGGTCACCTGGCTGCGGTAGAGAGCGAAGGCCTCGCGCTTGAGGGCGGTGAACCCGGCGGTGCTGACGAGCTCGGCCCGCGGCAGGCGCCGCGCCTCGAGGGGGTGGCTCACGATCGCCCGCAGCTCGTCGCCGAAGCCCGCCCACGGCTCGGTCCGCCATGGCCCGTCCGCCCAGAACCACACGGGGTAGGCCGCGACGCGGCCGCAGTACCCGGTGCGGCGCACCGCCTCCCGCAAAGCGTGGTTGACGGCCTGGTGATCGGCGTGCCAGTCGCGTTCGGAGGCGACGAGGACCTCGTCGGGAGACCGCTCCTCGATGAGCTCGGCCAGCGAACGGGTCACGGCGTCGAGGCGGTCCCACAAGGTGAGCTCCTCGTAGCCGAGCAGGTGCACCCGTCCTGCGGGCACCCCGAGGTGCCCGCAGGCTTCGACCGACTCGCCCTCGCGGATGCGGCCCAGCTCCTCGCCGGAGACGATGGCCGAGCGGTGGGAGTGGCGCCCGTCGGTCACGAGGGCCACGTCGACCTCGGTGCCCGCAGCCCGCTTGCGGGCCATGGTCGCTCCGCAGCCGATCGTCTCGTCGTCGGGGTGGGGGGCCACGACCAGCACGGACCGTCCTGCGCTCGCCGCCGTGTCGTCGACACCGCCCTCGAGCACGCGGCGGCGCCAGCGGGCGCGCACCGGGCTCTTGGTGGTGCTCACCGCCTCCTTCACCGCGCGCTGGGCTGAGCGAGCGGCGCTCTGGACGGTCTGCACGGTGCCCATCTCGCTCCTCATCTACGTTCAGGTTGTCGGTCAGGCCGCCGGCCGGCGGCGTAGCAGCCCCAGCACCTCGTCCACCTGGTGGCGGCTCACGGCGATGGGCAGGTAGAGGGCCATGACCACCGCCCCGCTCACGAGGAGGGCGACGAGGGGGCCCTCGAGCCGTATGGCGAAGACGCCCGCTGTTGCGCCCGCCGCCGCGCCGATGGCGGGGCGCACGAGCTTGCGGCCCAAGCCGCCGAGCTGCACACCGGCCTTGTGGGCCTGGGCGAGGAAATCGGGCAGGCCACGGTCACCGCCACGATCACGTGGCCGATGGCCACCCCGCGTATGCCACCGAGCTCGGCCCCGAACCACAGCGCCGGGGCGGTGGCCAGCAGCCACGCCATCTCGGCCCGGAACGTGGCCGCCGGGCGGCCGAGGGCGATCAACAGGTCGAGCAGGTAGCCGGCGAAGACCCGCACGCCCCCGAGCACCACCAGCCAGCTCAGCACCGGTGCCGCCGGCAGGCTCTTGGCCCCGTAGACCAGCTCGACGAGCGGCTTCGCCTGTACGGAGAGCAGGAGGCAGACGGGCACGAGCAGGCTCAGGAGCATGATGAGCGAGCGGTTGAAGGGCCCGCGCCAGTCGCCTCTCGCTGCCAGCTTGGTGAAGGCGGGCTGGGAGACCTTGCGCACCGCGTTGGTGATGATGGTCGACGGCCAGGACGAGATGTTGAAGGCGAGGGCGTAGAAGCCGAGCGCCGTCGGCCCGAGCTGGTGGGCGACGATGATGCTGTCGAGGTTGAGCAGCGCCATCTCGATGGTCATCGTCCCGGCACCGGGGATGCCGAAGCCGAGCAGGCGCTTGGCGTAGGTGCGGTCCCAACCAGGCAGCGGCACCTCGGGGGTGAAGCGGAGCGTGGCGATGGCGTGGGCCGTGGCCCCTGACAGCGTGCCGATCGCCGGGCCCCACGGTCCTGCCCCGAGGAGCACGAGGCCGACGGAGACCGTGACGGTCACCGGCACCGTGAGGAGCTCGCCGATGCTGATGTGGCGCTGGTCGAGGGCCCGGTACATGAGCGCCCGCGGGACGGTGACGACGCCGTCGATCAACAGCGTCAGGGCCATCAACCGGATGATGCCGGTGACGCTCGGGCTGTCCGCCATGCGGGCGATGAGCGGCGCGGCGAGGAAGCACCCGGCGTAGAGAACGCCGGACATGCCGATGGCGATGGTCGAGGCCGTCCGCTGGGCGGTCCGTAGGCCCTCGCCCTTCCACGCCACGACGGCCATGTCCTGGCCGAGGTCGTTCACGCTGAGGGCCACGTTGATCACGGCGAGGGCCAGCGCGTACACGCCGAACTGCGCCGGCTCGAGCACCCGGAACAGCACGATGCCCGAGGCGAAGGAGGCGACGCGCATGGCCAGTTGGGTACCGAAGCTCCAGCGCAGCCCGCGGCCGACCTTGTCCTTGAAGTCGAAGTCGTCGTCGCCGGCCCCGCCTGCCTCGTCTGGCGCTGCGCCTGCACCGCCTGCTACCCCCGCCCCGCTGGGCGCGGGGGTGGCGGGCGGCCCGGTCCCGTCCTCCCCCTCGGCCGGCGCAGGCGGGGCTCCCTGCTGGTCGAGGAAGGCCAGGCCCACCCCGCCGCCGTCGGCCAGCTCGCCCCCAGACCGGGTCAGCCCCGAGGCGGAGTGCCAGCCCCGTTGGCGGGGGGCGGTGCGGGGCAGGCCGACGGAGCCGGGGTGGGCCGGTCGCCGCACCGGTGTCGCCCCGTTCCCCGCAGCTGGTCGCGCGTCACCGTCAACGCCCCTCATCGGTGAGGTCGGACGGCGTCTTCGGCCCGGCGTGGCGATGCCATCGCCGCCACCCGGCGGTAGGCCGCGGCGGGGCGGGAGCCGGCGCCGGGGGCCCGGTGACCGAGAGCGCGGTCGTAGGCGGCCTCGAAGCTGCGGGCGGCGGCGTCGGGGGGGAACCGGTCGGCCACGGCTCGGTAGCCGCCGTCGGCGACACGGCGCCTCAGCGCGGCGTCGGCCATCAGGCGGGTGAAGGCGTCGACGTAGCCGGCTTCGTCGTCCTGTGCCGGGAGCAGGGCCGCCACGCCGTCCTCGGCGTAGGAGGTGATCGAGGGCAGCGAGTAGGCGACGACAGCGACCCGTGCGGCCATGGCCTCGGCGACGACGAGCCCGAAGGACTCGGTGGTCGAGCCGAAGGCGAACACGTCGGCGCCGGCGAGCAGGTGGGCGACGTCGGTGCGCAGCCCGACGAACCGTACGGCCCCGGCGACGTCGAGCTCGGCGCTGAGGCGCTGGTTTTCGGCGAACTGCTCGCCATCGCCCACCAGCACGAGCTGGGCGTCCCGGACGACGCGCCGCACGGCGGCGAAGGCGCGGATCACCCGGCCCTGGCCCTTGCCCGGCACGTGCCGGGAGATGTTGATGGCCACCGGGCCCGGGCCGAGGCCCAGCTCGGCCCGCCACGCCTCGTCGTCGTGGGCTGCGGCCGCTTCGGCCATGGCGTCGAAGGCCATCGACTGGGTCATGACGTGGACCGGGTGGCGCACGCTGGGCTCGAAGAGCGCTGCCGCCGTGGGGGAGTCGGCGAGGTACTCACAGGCGACGTGGTGCTCGATCTCGTCGCGGAAGCGGCTGAGCGCCAGCCTACGGAGGCGCACGTGGGGAGGGCTCCCAGGCTGCACTCGGGCGCCGAGGTGCACCCACTCGGAGTGGATGTGCACGACGGCGGGCACGCGGGCGAGGAAGGCGCCGTAGAGCGAGATCCTGCGCTCGTCGGCCCCGCTGATGTGGAGCAGGTCGATCCCCCGCTCGCGGATGAGCCGGGCGACGCGGGGCGACTCGAAGATGCTGCGCCCGGGGGTGTGCTCGAGCACGACGGGGTCGATGCCCTCGGCCCGGAAGGCGTCGACCATGTCCGTCCGGTCGGGGTACAGGGCGAGCACGTGCGGCTCGAACCGGGCCCGGTCCAGGTAACGGATGGCGTTGAGGGCGATCACCGGCCCGCCGCCGACGGCGAGCTCGGGAAGGGTCAGCAGGATCCGCCGGCGCGGGGCGCGCTCTTCAGTGTGGGTCGTCACCTTCCCGCCTGTTCGTGTGAAGCGACTGGACGAGTATGCCTTCGGCTCCCGCTTCCCCACACCCACTCCTCACCCTCGATGCCCACCACCATGCTCCCAAGCCCCCGGGCGCGTCACACGACGGAGGAGGCAGGTGCCCGGGGGCCCGAGCGCCGCTTAGGAATGGGCGACCGGCCGTCGGGCGCGGGCCAGCCGGCGTGCCGAGGCGAGGGCCGGCGTCCCCGGCAGCACCACGACGGCGTAGGCGGCCACGCCGGCGGCGCCGCCGATGAGGAGCCGGGCTACCGAGGCGTCGAAGGCAGCCCGGACGGCGAACACGACGACGGCCAGCGCCATGCCACCGAGCAGAGGCCTCGCCAGTCGAGGCAGGAGCTGGCTCGGGCGGACCTGATGGGAGTGCAGCAGCCAGAAGAGCACGGGCATGGCCACACCGAGGGCGGCGGCGAACTGGGCGACGCCCACGCCGACGAGGCCGTGGTGCACCGCGCCCCACCACATGCCGGCGATGAGCGCGAGCCACCACGCCACCTGCACGAGGAAAATGCCCGTCGTATGGCCGAGGGCGGCCAGGAGCTCGATGCAGAGCGAGTAGAAGAGGCGCACCACGCTGATGCCGGCGAGAAACCGCAGCGCCGTCGCCCCGATCGCCCACTTCGGGCCGTAGGCCACCGTGAGCACCTCGGGGGCGAGCAGGCCGATGAGCAGCGCCATGGGAAGCGTGGCCGAGATGAGCAGGGTCGCGGCGCCGACGAACGCCCGTTGGATGGCCGCCGGGTCGCCCTGCAGCCTGGCGAAGCCGGCCACCGCCGTGCGCCGCATCGAGAAGCTGATCAGCGTCATCGGCCAGTTGGAGATGTTGAAGGCCAGGAAGTAGGCGCCGGCCACGGCCGTGCCGAGGTAGCGGTTCACGATCACGTAGTCGGTGTTGAGGATGAGCTGGTTCAGGGCGCCGGCGCCGATGAGGGGCACGCCGAACCGGATGAGGTGGCGGGCCATGTCCGGCTGCCAGGCGAGGCGCACCTTGACGGGGGAGCGCATGATCAGCAGCGTCGCCGTCACCGCTGAGCCGGTGACTGGGCGGCGGCCAGG
>WHTX01000285.1:2358-7043 GCA_009377505.1 Acidimicrobiia bacterium | reverse complement strand
CTCGGGCTGGCGGGCGCCTTGGACCGGGTCGCCGTCCGGCCCCGCACCGGCGACCTGCGGCGCTGGCAGGACTGGTCGCTCATCACCAGCCAGCCGCTCGGCGACCGGGCCATGCAGGACTGCGGCTACCCCTACTACCACCTCCACCGCGCCGACCTGCACCGCGTCCTCGTGGACCCGGTGGCCGAGGAGTGCCCGATCCGCCTCGGCCACCGGGTGGCCGGCGTCGACGCCGATGGCGGCGGCGGGGATGGCGGCGGCGCCCGCCTGCGCTTCGAGGGCGGCGGCGAGGCCCGGGCCGACGTCGTGGTCGGGCCGGACGGCATCCGCTCCACCGTGCGGGCGGCGCTGTTCGGCCCCGAGGCCCCCCGGTTCTCGGGCATGTCCGTGTGGCGGGGGCTCGTCCCCGCCGAGGACGTGGCCGACCTCGGCCTCCCCCTGGTCAGCACCGCGGTGCTCGGGCCGGGCCAGCACTTCGTCTACTACTACGTGTCGGCCGGCCGGTTCGTGAACTGGGTCGGCGTCGCCCCGAGCGACACGTGGGCCCTCGAGTCCTGGACCACACCGGGGGAGCTGGCCGACGCCCTGGCCGACTTCGCCGGCTGGGCGCCCATCGTGCTGCGGCTGATCTCGGCCGCCGCCGGGCCCGACCGGGCGAGCACGCTGTACCGCTGGGCGCTCTACGACCGCGACCCCATGGCCGTCTGGGGCGCGGGGCCGGTGACGCTGCTCGGCGACGCCGCCCACCCGATGCTTCCCTTCATGGCCCAGGGCGCCGCCCAGGCCATCGAGGACGCCGCCGTGCTCGCGGCCTGCCTGCAGCTCGTGCCCGGCCCCGTGCGGGCGTTGCGCCGCTACGAGGACCTGCGCCGGGAACGCACGGCTCAGGTGCAGCTGGCCGCCCGGTTCAACGAGGTGACGTTCCACCTGCCCGATGGCCCCGAGCAGCAGGAGCGCGACCGCCGCCTGGCCGCCGCGTCGGGCGAGAAGGCCAGCCATCGCAACGCCTGGGTGTTCGAGTACGACACCGACCTCGCCACCGCTCACCTCTGAGCGCCCTCAGGCTTGGCCGGCCCGCGGCGTCGCGACGGCGCTCGGAAATGTTGCAGGCCGTGCAAACTTGCATAAGATGCACCCCCGTGGCGCAGACGGTCGACCGCCGGGCACGGAAGAAGCGCGAGACGTTCCGCGCCCTGGCGACGGCGGCGCGTGAGCTGACCCTCGAGCGCGGGCTCGAGTGCGTGACCGTCGAGGACATCGCCAACGCCGCCGACGTGTCCGTCCGCACCTTCTTCAACTACTTCTCCAGCAAGGAGGAGGCGATCATCGGCGTCGAGCCGAGCGTGGTGGCCGCCCTGGGCGCCGAGCTCGAAGCCCGGCCCGCCGAGGAGGACCCCCTCACCGCCTTGCTCGCGGTGCTCGTGTCCGACACCGAGGAGCTGCCCGAGACGGCGCGCCGTTGGCAGCTGCGGGCCGAGCTGGTCCGCCGCTACCCCTCGCTGTTGCCCCGCCACCTCGCCGGGCTCGTCGAGGTCGAACGTGCCCTGGTCAGCGCGCTCGCCGCCCGTCTCGGCGTCGACCCCGAGCGCGACCTCTACCCGACCCTCGTGGTCACCTCGGCCGTCGCCGTGCTCCGCTCCACCCTGGCGTGGTGGCACGACAACGACCGGCCCCTCCCCCTGGCTGACGCCCTGCGGGACGCCTTCGCCACCCTCGCCACCGGTGTGGCGAACCCCCCGGCCACCACTTGAGGAACCCCATGGAGAACACCGCCACCGACGGCGCACCCGAGTCGGCGCTCACCCATCGCCAGATCCTGGTGATCTTCAGCGGCCTGATGCTCGGCATGCTGCTCGCCGCGCTCGACCAGACCATCGTCGCCACCGCCCTGCCCACGATCACGGGCGAGCTGGGCGGGCTCGACCACCTCTCCTGGGTGGTCACCTCCTACCTGCTCGCCTCGGCGGTGTCGACGCCGCTGTACGGCAAGCTCGGGGACCTCTACGGCCGCAAGCGCCTGTTCCAGGTGGCCATCGTGGTGTTCCTGGTCGGCAGCGTGCTGTGCAGCCTCTCCCAGGACATGCTCCAGCTCATCGTGTTCCGGGCCGTCCAGGGGCTGGGCGGCGGCGGGCTGATCGTGCTCGCCCAGGCGATCATCGCCGACGTCGTGTCGCCCCGGGAGCGGGGGCGCTACCAGGGCTACTTCGGGGCCGTCTTCGGGGCGACCAGCGTGATCGGGCCGCTGCTCGGGGGGTTCTTCACCGACAACCTGTCGTGGCGCTGGGTGTTCTACGTGAACGTCCCGCTCGGCATCCTCGCCCTCTTCGTCACGAGCGCCGTGCTGCCTGCCGGCCTACGGCGGGGCAACCCCCGCATCGACTACGCCGGCTCGGCCGTGCTCGTCACCGCCGTGACCTGCATCGTGCTGCTCACGACGTGGGGTGGCACCGAGTACGCGTGGACGTCGCCCACCATCCTCGGCCTCATGGCCGTCTCCGCACTGCTGCTCGTGGCCCTGTTCGCCATCGAGCGGCGCGCCGCCGAGCCCGTCGTGCCCGTGGGCCTGTTCTCGATGCGCACGTTCAACATCTCGACGTCGGTCAGCTTCATCATCGGCGTCGCCATGTTCAGTGCCATCAGCTTCCTGCCGCTGTTCCTCCAGGTCGTCAACGGCGCGTCGGCCACCAACTCGGGGCTGCTGCTGTTGCCGCTCATGCTCGGCCTGCTCACCGCTTCCGTGGCGTCGGGCCAGGTGATCTCCCGGACCGGGCGCTACAAGGTCTTCCCCGTCGCCGGCACGGCGCTGGCCACCCTGGCCATGCTCCTCCTCTCCACCATGGGCACCTCGACCTCCCAGGGCAGCGTCACGGTCTACATGGTGCTGCTCGGCGCGGGCATCGGGCTCACCATGCAGACGCTCGTCCTCGCCACCCAGAACACCGTCCCGGCGAAGGACCTCGGCGCCGCCACCTCCTCGGTCAGCTTCTTCCGCTCGATGGGCGGGTCCGTCGGCGTCGCCCTCTTCGGCGCGCTGTTCAACAGCGGCCTCGCCAGCCGCCTCGACGGCCTCTCCATCCCCGTCGGGGAGGGCTCGACCTTCACCCCCGACGCGCTCGACGCCCTGCCCGCCGACATGGCCGGGCAGGCCGTGTCTGCCTTCGCCGACGCGCTCACCACCGTCTTCCGCTACGCCGTCCCCCTCGTCGCCCTCGCCGCCGTGCTGACGTGCCTGCTCCGCGAGGCGCCGCTGCGCAAGTTCACCCACGGCGCCAGCCCCGGCCAGGGCCCAGCCGAGAACGGCCACGCGGCTGCACCCTCTCCCGCAGGCAGCGCTCCCGACGCCGCGCCCAGCCTCAGCTGACCAGCCAGCCGAACGATCAGCTCGGCCACGCCCCGAGAAGTGATCCGGGCGTGTAGCGCACGTCGGCTGCGACGGCAGGGTCCACCCCAGCCGGGCAGATGGCCGCCAGCTTCGCCGCCTCGGCGTGCGGGACCACGGAACGGCCCTGTGCGAGCTCGGCGAGGTCAGCGGCGTCGAAGGGACGGCGGAGCCGCCACTTGACCGACCCGAGGAGGGCGACGCGGCCTCTGCCCGTCGCCGCGACGACGTCGTACTCGTGGCTGCTGTCCCGATTCCACCATGCGCCCACGTCGGTGACGTCGGCGAGTGGCTCGTCCTCGGGCGCGAGACGCGCCAGCGCGTCTCGGACGACCGGCTCGATGGCAGAGCCTCGCCACGACGGCCAGTCTCGTTCGAACGCGGCGACGGCGAGATCGGCGCGTCCCCGCGCCATGTTCGGGACCTGGCGCTCGACGAAGCGGAACCAGAATCGCAGGTAGGGGTCGGTGATGCGGTACCGCCGAAGCCTCGAGGTGCGGGCTGAGCCGACCGGCCGGTCTACGGCCAGCACCCCCTTCGCCTCGGACAGCACCTTCACCGCCCGCGTCGTCGCCGTCCCGGCCGCAGAGCCGTCGTCGCCCAGGCGACCAGCGACGCCGGAGAACGTGGCGTGGCCCACCTCCAGCCCACCTACGGCGGAGAGCACGCGCCGGGCCTGGTCACCCTCGGGGAACTCCGCGTCGACGGAACGCTGCCCGACGACGGCGAGGTCGCTGTTCTCGTCCATCAGCCCCGAGGTGACGAAGTGTTCCGCGCATCCCGCTCGCGCGCATTCAGCGACGAGGCGCGGGTAGCCCCCGGTCACGAGGTACGCGTCGAACACGGCGAGTGGGGCGGGTGAGCCGAGGGCCTCGGCGCACTCAGCTGGGTTGAACGGCCTGACGACGAGTTCGCGAGCGCGCCCGTAGAGCGGCCGATCGTGCCCGGTCAGACGCTCCATGGTGGCGACGTCGGACCCGACGAGGACGAAGAGGACCGGCAGGTGCTGGAGCTCGCGATCCCACGCGTTCTGGAGGCGACCTTCCAGCGTGGGGTCACTCTCAGCTGCCCAGGGGAACTCGTCGAGGACGACGACCGTCGGCCGGTCCCGGCAGGCGACCCCCAGGCGACCGAAGGCGTCGGTCCACGTCGCCGGGGGCTCGCCGAACAACACGCGGGCATCGGGCAGGGGACGGTCCCCGGTGGTCGCGTCTGCCGCGAACAAGGCGAGTTGTGCAGCGGGCGAAGCGTTCTTGACGGCGGTGAAGTAGGCGTTCGGCAGCTGTGCCCCACGACCAGCTCGGTG
>WHTX01000285.1:0-2348 GCA_009377505.1 Acidimicrobiia bacterium | reverse complement strand
CCTGAAGGACTTCCCGCTCTGGCGGCGGCCACGAACAGCGAGCATCCGACCCTGCCCGCTCTCGGCGACGATTCGTAGGTGGCCCTCCAGGCGCTGGAGCAGACCTCGTCGACCGTAGAAGCTAACAGGCATGCTTGTATCATACGGTCATGTAACAACCGAGGTCGACACACGACAGGTGGCCTACGGGCTCCCGGAGGGTCGAGTGGCGCGATCCGACAGCATCAGCCGCAGGTGGCGGTCGCCTGGTCCCAGGCGCAGGGGCGGGACGCGCCGGAGAGCTCGACGGTGGACTCGGTCGCCCACCGCTGGCCGGCGGCGTCCCACCTCGACACGTCGGAGCCTTCGACCAGGTAGGCGTCGGCGCCGCCGTTCATGTTGAAGCCGACCCCCGGCAGCAGCGCCGGGTTCGTCATGTCCATGGAGCGCACGGCGAGGATGAAGTTCGACCTCGTCAGCCCGCCGGGCAGCTCCTGGGCGACGAGCAGCGACTGGGCCATGCCCCAGCCGAGCGCCGCGCCGGTGCCGAAGTTGGCCGAGGTGCGGTAGTCGTGGCCGGCGTCGGCGAGGCGCTCGCGGACCCAGGCGATCCACGGGTCGTCGGCGGAGGCCTCGGCGTTGAAGTCCTTCAGGCCGCCACCGATGATCTGCCAGCCGTCGGCCACCGAGCCGTCCCCTCCGACCTTGTCCTTGCCGATGTAGGTCGAGGCCTTGCACAGCGAGGACAGGAAGGCGGCGTCGAGCTCTTCGCGCATGCCGTTCTCGGCCGACTCGATGATCGACTGGGTGCACAGCGGCGTCCCGGGCACCATGGCGATGTACACGTTCGGCTGCTGCGCGGCCAGCGTCGTCATCGGGTCCTTGATGTTGGGCGTGTTCTGCTCGACCGACTCGGTGACGTACTCGATGTCGGCCTGGCGGGGAGACTGCGCGAGGTAGGCGCGGAACGAGCTGTCGAAGGCTGTGCCCATGTCGTTCGTGGTGACGAGTGCGGCCACCGTCGCCTTGCCGCCCCACTCGTCGAGGTGCTCCTCGATGTAGGAGCCCCACAGGATGGCCTCGGTGCTGTAGGAGAGGAGCCCGCCGCTCGTCCAGGGATGGCCCACCGGGTCGCCCCATGCCGGGTGGCCGGTGACGAGGAAGGTGTTGGGGATGCAGCGCTGGTTGAGCTTGTCGTACACCTTGAAGGCGTTCGCCGAGCCCATGAGCGTGAGGCCGAACACCTTGTCGGAGTCGATCATCTCGTCGACGAGGGGCACTGTGCGCGCCGCGTCGTAGCCGTCGTCGCGGATGATGACCTCGACGTCGCGGGGCCCGCCCGAGGCGTCGGCAAAGGCGCCCTCGGCGGCGTACGCCCCGAGGACGGCCGCCGCGCCCCGGGGAGCGTTGCCGAAGTCGGCGGCGGGGCCCGACTGGGGCCCGGGCCAGCCGATCTTGATCAGGTCGGCGGTGACGCCCTCCGTGTCGGACCAGCCCGCCCCGCAGGCGCTGAGGTCGACCGAGAAGCCCTCGGGCCCGGTGAGCATGGTGCCGTCCGCGGAACGGCCGAAGCCGCCGGAGGTGAGACCGTCCACGATGGCGGCCCGCTCGGTGGCCCACAGGGCCTCCCACTCCTCCATCGAGGTCGGCTCGGGCGCGTCGGGGGTGGTGGCGCCGTCGGAGCCGGCCAGCTGGCTCTGCGCCCCGTCCTTCACGGCCCCGTCGATGGAGCCGGTCGCCTCGCCCTCGTCACCGCCGCCGCACGCCGCGGCCAACAGGCCGCTCAACAGCGTTGCGGACATGGCGAGCTTCGTACCTCTGCGCAAGTGGTCCCCCGGCGTCGTCGCCTCGATGGTGACCGGAACGTAGCTCCTGTACTGACGAATCGCCAATACGGGACCCGGAGGGCAGGGGCATAGCGGGTGGGCCGCCCGGGGGACGGCGTTGGTCCGTCCGCTCAGGAGCGTCGCAGCCCGAGGAGCCACCCGGCCCGCGGCGAGGGGTCCTCGGCGTTCACCAAGCGGTGCCAGGCGAGGACGAGGCCGAGGGCGACGAGGGCCCCGCCGGCGACGAAGGGGACGGCCGACCGGGCGGGCAGGGAGACGCCACCACCGTCGTGCCCACCAGTGCCCGTCCGGGCCAGGGTCGAGGGCATCGGGCCCTCGGGCCCGGCGCCTCCGGTCGGGCCCGCATCGGGCGAGGCGCCGATGGCGCGGCCGGTGGCGCTGAGGACCTCGACGGCCCCCGCCCCTGATGCGGCGTGTGGCACCGGGCCCCCCGGCGCGCCGAGCGCGCCGGGGCCGGCGGGGGGCTGGCCGGCGCTCGCCGCCGGGGAGAGCGCACCGGTCGTCCCGGCCGGGCTCGAGTCC
>WHTX01000284.1 GCA_009377505.1 Acidimicrobiia bacterium | reverse complement strand
GCCGTGCTCCGCGAACGCCTGCAAGCTGGTGTCCCGACCCGCTGAGCGCACCCGCAGAACCCACAGCTGACAGCGGCAGACGCGACCTTACTCTTACGTAAGGGTAGAGTCCGGTCCGAGGAGCAGCATGGAGACGACCTTCCACATCGGAGAAGTGGCCGACCTCGTGGGCCTGTCACGTCGCACCATCCGCGAGTACGAGCGGGTGGGGGTGGTCCAGCCAGCCGCCCGGTCGAGTGGCGGCTTCCGCCTCTACTCCGCCCACGACATCTCGAGGCTGCACCTCGTCAAGTCGCTCAAGCCCCTCAGCCTCTCCGGGGACGAGCTGCGCGACTTCGTCGACGGCCCTCATCGTCGAGAAGTCGGTGGCGAGGTCGACGCCGCGGCGCGGGAGGGCGTCGTCGAACGCCTCGAGCGGCTCAGCGCGCTCGCGGCGCGCCGATGTGACGAGTTGCGGGCGCAGCTGGCCACGGCGACGAGCACCACGGCGCAGCTGCGCCGCCACGTCCGCCGCGCCCGGTCGGCGAGATGCGATCCCACATGAATGCACCGCCCGTTCGGCGATCGACATCGCGTGACGAGCAGCAGGCCAGCGCGGGACCCAGTGGCCGCCGGCCGTTGCGGCTCGCCGCCGTGGGCGACCTCCTCTGCACGCCCGACAGCGCGTCACGGGTCGCCAGGCAGCTCGGCCACGCCGCCGAAGGGGCCGACGTGCTGCTGCTCGCAGGTGGCCTGACGAATCTCGGGACCAGCGCCGCGGTGCTGGGACGCCCGGTCGGGACCTACGAGGTGGAGGCTCGAGCTCGGGCGTACAGATGGATCGGGCAGCGCCTCGGGGCTCGAGACCGGCGACCGGAAGGTGACGTGGCTGTGGCCCACGGGCCGGTCGGGAGGTCGCGGCGAGCCGGGCGGGCACATCACGGCCAAGTACTGCGGTGCACTGCTCGGCGGTGCCGTCGGTGACGGGCTGGGTGCACCGTTCGCGGAACGCCCCGCGCGACCAGCGTCGGCGGGACACGGGCGACCAGCGTCGGCGCTCACCTCCTCGAGCACCGTCGGATCGGCCATGCCCGACGCTGCGTCCACCCGGGCGCACGTCGATGAGACGAGACGCGTGGGCCCAGTCCGCTGGACCGAGGCCGTAACGCCGACATCTCGCGACCAGCGCACACCCTCTCGACGCCTGTCGATGCCGACCACGACGACGTCCTGACGCCGATGAAGGGGACGGCGCACGATCCGGAGCGTGCAGCCGGTCGTGTAGGCAGCGCACAACTCGTCGAGCAACGAACTCTGCTCTGCGTGCTGCTCCGGTGCGCACCGCACGAGGCCTCCCCTCGCCGGCCCCGTCGGTGAAACTCTTCCCTTACGTGAGGGTAGTGTTCATCCGAGGAGCGCTCAAGCGTGATGACTTGGACGACGTGCGCTTGCAAGACTGACATGGCAGGAGCGAGCCAAGGTATCGCCGAGCAGCGGCGCTCCGGCGGTCGCCCGCCAGGGAGCGAAGGGCGGGCACCGGATGCCAGGTACCGATCCCGAGCAGGGCACAGCCTCGGGCGTCCGCCCTGTGACCCCGTGGCCGTGATCCTGCCCGCCGACGTGTACCTCGTGCGACGCCAACACGCGTCGAACCTGGTGGGACGAGTGCCGGGCGGCGCTCAGGCCGAGGGGTCGGGCCGGTACGACGTCGACCTTCGCTACCGGCGTGCCCGAAGCTCCCTGTTCCTGCACCGCATGGCCGTCGGCACCCACACGCAGGCGGGAGTCGTGGGGCTTGTGCCGGCGCACGCGTTCACCTCACGGCTCGTGCTGCCGCACGAACGGACCCTTCCCGAGCGGCCTGGGCAAGCCCGCAGAGATCCCGCCGAGCCGCGGTCGAGGTGGCCGCCGGTGCTGCTCACTCATCGGGCATCAGCTGATGTGACCGTCCTCGCTCGGAGGGTGGCGCGCCGGCCGCCCACGTTGGAGTGCACCTCGCCAGACGGTGTCGCACACACGGTCTGGCAGGTCGACGACCCCCCTGAGGTCGAGGAGCTCATCGCGGCGATGCGCGGCGCGGGCCCCGCCTACCTCATCGACGGCCATCACCGGGTCGCCACCACCTTGAGCCTCGGGCCCAGCGACGCCGTGTTGTGCTACCTCCTCCCCTCCGACCAACTCCGCCTGCTGCCCCACCACCGCGTCGTCTCGGACTGGGTGCCGGCAGTGGGGGACGTGATCGCTGCCCTCCGGCACGAGTTCGAGGTAGCCGTCGTGCGGGGCCCGCGGCTGCCCACCGCACCAGGGGAGGTCCTCTTGAGCGCCGGGGCCGGTTGGCTCCGCGCCCGGCCCCGGCCGCCGTGGCCGGAGGCCCTCGTGGCCGTTCGCGTCGCTGAGCAGATCCTCGGCGTGCTGCTCGGCACCGGCGACGCCGAGCACGATCCTGGCGTGCTGTTCGTGCCCGGGACGGCGACGCTGTCCGAGCTCAACGACCAAGCTCACCGCGCACGCGGGACCGCCCTCACCTTCACCGCGCTCACGACCAGTGAGCTGATGGAGGCAGCCGACGCCGGCCGCCTGTTGCCGGCGAAGGCGTCGTGGGCGGAGCCCAAGCCGCCGACCGGCCTGTACCTCAGACCGGGGGCCGAGGCCGACGTCACTGGACGAACCGCCGACAACGGGCGGGCCTGATCGGCGCAAGCTCTGTCGGGCGGCCATGCCGTCCGGGCGGCGTGGCGACCGACCCTCCTCTTACGTGAGGGTAGAGTCGAGGCCGGGCGGTGGGGCGACGAGGAGCATGCCGCACGGGCCCCCGGCGCGCGCATGGTGCGAGCCGGTGCTCTGTCGTCACCCTCGCTGGATCGCGGCCGAGTGGGCAGACCGGTTGCGCTCGCCAGAGCGAGGCGGACGACGAGATGGGAGACCTGACGCAATGCTGTTCGACCCTGTCCGACTCGCCGGCTTCGCTTCGAAGGCGGCCGCCTTGCCGCTCGCGGGCGCGAGGTCTGCCCTGGGGCGTGCGTGGCGGTACCGGGTGATCGGTACGGGCATCGACATCACCAGGCCTTCGTCGAACTGGTCGTGTCTCGTGGTGGCCGCGCACGCCGATGACGCAGTGCTGGGCTGCGGGGCGACCATCGCCCGCAAGGTCGCCGCAGGCTCCGCGGTGTGGGTCGCGATCGCCACAACAGGGAGGTGCGCCACCGACCAGGTGCCGGCTCACCCTCGCGTCGCCGCCGAGCGCCAGGCACGTGCCACGCGTACCTCCCTGCACCGGCTCGGCGTGCCCGAGGAGCACGTGCACCTCCTCGGTTTCGAGAGCGGCACCTTGGGGCGCTGCGGCGTAGAACTCGCCGCCACGGTCACCGACCTCGTCCGAGCCGTCCAGCCTGACGAGGTGCTGGTGCCGTGGGAGCTGGACGCCGACCGGGACCACCGTGCGATCGCCAGCGCCTGGCGGTGGGCCGCGGCTGGTCCTCCCGCCGCGGCGGCCGCGTACCCGGTCTCCTTCTGGTCGGCCGCCCCGTGGCACGCAGAAGCCGGCGATCGCCTGAAGGTGCAGGCCAAGCGGCTCGTACGCGACTCGCTCATCGCCCGGCGATTGCCCACAGCCCGTGTCGTCGTCACCGGCGAGTACGCCGATCAGAAGCACGACGCCCTCGAGGCCCTCTCCCACGTCGAGGTCTTCACTGATGCCTCGCCGCTCGAGCGCTGGTCAGCTGACCTGGGCGCGGCGTGCGAGCCCACCTTCCCGCTCGAGCGCCCGAGCCCGGGGCCCGACGCGTCCGCTCACCGGCGACGCGCACCACGACCGGCGGTGCGGGCGTCGAAGCCACCGAACGGCCCAGCGGCGACGCTCACCGCGGCCCGTGACGACTTCGGCGACGACCGCCCGCCAGGAAGGGTGCTCGGTACCCGCTCGACCTCGGGTACCGAGCGACTAGGGGTGGATGTCGAGCGGACGCTGAGCATCGACCACGGCGAGCTCCGCATGGCCACGCTCGCCACGCCCGGCTTCGGCCGCCAGGGCACCGCCTACGGCCCGTTCCACCGGGTACCTGGCCTGACGCTGGCAGTGCAGGTCCTGAACAGCCACAACACGGCGCAGTCGAACATCCTGCCTGAAGGCCGCAAGGCGATGCTGCGACGCCTCGTCCGGGACTTCCCGCACGGCAAGGTGTCGTCACCACACCTTGACGACAACCTCGTCGTCGGCTTCTTCCCCGAAGTGGCACCCGCGGACCCCAGAGGCAAGGGGAACGTGTTCGTGATGCACGCGGCGTCGACGACCAACGGCGAGCTGCGGGCACTGGTGGGCACCCGTGCGCTTCGCGCCTTCAACGGCATCCAGGAGGTGCCGCTCACCTATGTCGTCGTCCTCAGGGAGCATGGTGCGGCCTACTTCGTGAGCTCCGTCGAGGGAGTCGAAGGCGCGACGCCGTTCCCATTGATGCGCCCCGTCGCGGTCGACCATGCCGGCGACGACCAGCTCGTGTTCGCCGGCCTGATGCAGGCGGTCCACGGGGAGGTCGGCCACGAGATCGCGACGCGGGTCTCAGCGGTGCGGGCCGAGGTCGTGCCGGCCCTCCTCCCCGCGGCCATGGGCATCTGTGACGACCTGCGTGGCGAGGGGCCGATGACCTGCGCCCGGCCTGGAGCGTCTGGTGGTGCGGCGCAGCCGGGTGCGTGGGCGGGTAGCGGCGAGGTCGTGAGGTCACAGGACGGCGCCCATGGAGGGGCCAGCGGCGGGAGCGCCGAGATCGAGCTGCCCTGGCCCGCGGGGCTCGTCCACGTTGTTGTCGAGACAGCGGCGACCGCGGGCCTCGACGCCAGGGCGGGACTCGTGTGGCGGGCCGGGCCGGCAGGTGCGTGGAGGGTGACCGTCGACGGCGACGGCGCGCACCTCGAACAGCGAGATGCCGACGGGCGGTGGGCGACCTTGGAGCGGGCCGCGGCCCGCCTCGGGTCGGCGGCGAGTTGGTCACTTCAGGTGGTCGACGACGGGGAGCAGTTCGGGGTGCACCTCGACGGCGATCTGCTGTTCGGGCGCTGGTTCGACGACGACCGGTTCGCTCATCAGACCTTCGCCGGCTTCGTCACCGGGCCGGCAGGGCCGAGCACGGTGCACGACTTCGAGGCCCTCCCCCGAGCCGTGCCCCTGCCCGACCTGGCACTGAGCCCGCCGTGGTGCGAACGAGGCACCGATCCGGTCGTGGACGAGCGGTTCGCAGGCCCTGCGGGGGAGCTGAGCGAGCCCTGGGAGCGCTCGGTCGGTCACGGCCGCGTCATGCTCGACGGGGACGACGCCGCACGGGTGGTCGCTGACGCCGACCACCCCAACCCCGGGCGCACCGCCTACACGCTGCCGTGGGAGGACCCCTCCTTCGCCGACATCGAAGTGACGATGACCCCACCGGGCGCCGGCCGCGGCGATGGCCACGCCGGGCGGGGCGGCCTCGTCTTCTTCGAGGACCCGGACACCTATCTCATCGTCAACGTCTGGCTCGACGACGCACCGATCCACGACGGCTCGTCCGTGTCGCTCTTCTTCCGCACCGGGGCCCACGAACGGCTCTACGACGCCGTCTGGACCAACGTCGGCCGCCGCGTGACCTGGGGCAAGGCGGTCACGCTGCGCCTGGTGTTCGACGGGCTCAACATCCTCGTCTGGCTGGACGGCGTGCCCGTCCTGTCCCGCAGGACCCAGGACATCTACCCCGCGGCGCCGTCCGTCACGATCAAACGAGTGGGCCTCGTGGCCAACTGGGAGTGGGGCGACGACACGGGCACGACGTTCCACTCCTTCGTCGCCCGCCGTCGGCCGCGCCCCTGACCGGTCGTCCCCGGCCTCGTCGTCCCGGCCTCGTCGTCGTCCGTGAGCACGGATCCGGCCAGGCGCAACCCTCCCCTCACGTGAAGGTAGGGTTGCGTAATGGGTGAAGGACCCGCCACCGCAGAGGAGACGTTTCAGATCGGCGAGGTCGCCGAGCGGGTCGGGCTGTCGCTGCGCACCATTCGGCACTACGACGAGGTCGCCCTCGTCGAGCCGTCCGCCCGAAGCGCCGGCGGGTTCCGGCTCTACACCGGCCGGGACATCGACCGGCTCGCCTTCGTCAAGCAGCTGAAGCCACTCGACTTCCGCATCGAGGAGATGCGCGACCTGCTCGGGACGCTCGATCAGCTCGCTTCGACCGATGATCCCGAGCTCATCTCATCCCTTGGCGACCACCTCGAGGGCTTCGTCCTGCTCGCCCAGCAGCGCTGCGAGGCCCTGCAAGACCAGCTCACCATCGCTGAGCGTGTGGCGGCGGCGCTGCGGGCCGAGCTCCGCCGGGCCCGGACCGCTTCGACCTGACCGCGTCCCGGCATCAGCGCTCCGCCAGCGCGGCCGCGCTGCCCACAAGTCAGCAGCCGCTCGACGTCGAGGCCGCCACAACGCCGCGCGGTCGGCCACGCCGCGGGGGCGAGCGCCCATCCGACTTGGAGCGAGGAGGTCGGACGGACGGACCATACCCTTACGTAAGGGTTGAGTGTGTTGGCACGCCACCACAGCACCCGGGCGGATCCACGACACGATGCGGAGACACGGTGGGAACGACCATGAACGAGGCCCGTACCTGTACAAACCGCACGGCGCCGCGGCCAGCCAGCCGGAACCCGAAGGCCAGGCTGCGCGGCCTGGCCCAACGGGTCGTTGACCTCGGCCCCGACGGCCCGGTCGCCGCCGGCCTCACCCGAGTGCGCACCCTCACGCAGGCGAGGAACCTCCGCCGCGACGACGGCCAGGGCATCGTGCCGGAGACCTGGTTCGCCACGCTCTACGAGCGCGACGCCGACCCGTGGGGCTACGTCGGCAGCGACTATGAAGCCCGCAAGTACGCCCTCACCCTGGCCGCGCTGCCCTCCCCCCGCTACCGGCACGCCTATGAGCCCGGCTGCTCCATCGGCCTGCTCAGCGCGGACCTCGCCCTGCGCTGCGACCAGCTCCTCTGCTCGGACTACGCCCCCGCGGCCGTCGAGAGGGCCCGCGACCGGCTCGGCACCTGACGAACGTCCACGTCGAGCTCCACG
>WHTX01000283.1 GCA_009377505.1 Acidimicrobiia bacterium | reverse complement strand
CGGCTGCAAGCCCGAGTACCTGCCGGTCGTGCTCGCCGCGGTGGAGGCGGCCTGCACGGACGAGTTCAACGTCCACGGGCTGCTGTGCACGACCTACTTCTCGGGGCCGGTGGTGATCGTGAACGGGCCGGTCGCCAAGCACATCGGCATGAACAGCGGCGGGAACTGCCTGGGCCAGGGCAACCGGGCCAACGCCACCATCGGGCGAGCGCTGCAGCTCGTCGTGCGCAACATCGGCGGAGGCGTCCCCCAGGGCATCGACCGCGCCGCCTTCGGCAACCCCGGCAAGTACAGCTTCTGCTTCGCCGAGGACGAGGACCGCTCACCCTGGGAGCCCCTCTCGGTGGAGCGCGGCTTCGCCCCCGGGGTCTCCACGGTGACGCTCTTCCCCGGCCACGGCCCTTCGTCCGTCGTCGACCAGATCTCCCGGTCGCCCGAGTCGCTGGTCCGCACGTTCGCCGCCAAGCTGCGTGCGGTGAACCACCCCAAGCTCGTCGGCGGCATGGGCGTCGTCCTGGTCGTCTCCCCCGAGCACGCCCGGGTCTTCGCCGATGCCGGCTGGTCCAAGGCCCGCCTGCGGTCCGAGCTCGAGGAGCTGCTGATGATCGACGGCGCCGAGCTCGTACGGGGGGCGGGGGGAATCGACGAGGGGCTGCCCGCGGCCATCGCCGAGGGCCGCACCCTGGCGAAGTTCCGCCCCGGGGACCTCACGATCGTGCACGCTGGTGGAACGGCGGGGATGTTCTCGGCCATCATCGAAGGGTGGGTGTCCGGCCCCACCGGGAGCCAGCTCACCACGTGGGAGGTGCGGTCATGACCCAGACTGTGACGAGCCCTGGTGCGGGGGCCCCGGCCGCGCCGAGCCCGGCGGGGCCCCGGGTGCTGCTCGACCCGACCGGCGAGCTGCGGCCCTCGGTGCGCGAGCGCGTGGCCAGGACGGGCTCCCTCGAGGGCAAGGTCGTGGGGTTCCTCGACATCTCCAAGCCGCGGGGCAACGTGTTCCTCGACCGGCTGGAGGAGCTGCTGGTCGAACGGGGCATCTCCGTGCGGCGCTACGCCAAGCCCACCTTCACCAAGCCGGCCCCGGCAGACCTGCGCTATCAGATCGCCCAGGAGTGCACGCACGTCATCGAGGCGCTCGCCGATTGAGGCAGCTGCACGTCGTGCAGTGTGCACGACATCACCGACCTCGAGGGCCGGGGGCTGCCCGGGGTGTTCGTCGCCTCGACCGAGTTCGTGCAGGCAGCGGCGTCCCAGGCCGAAGCGCTCGGTTTCGACCCGGCGCGGGTGTTCGTGCCCCACCCCATCCAGGACCGTACCGACGAGGAGATGCGGGCCATGGCCGACGCCGCCGTGGACGGGCTCATCGCCCAACTGACGGCGTAGCCGGCCCGAGCGGGGCGGCTGGCTCAGCCGTGCCGGCCTGCGACCCGCCGCGTGAGCGTCTTTCACCGACAGAGCGCTGACATGGACGACGGTCCAGCCGAGGGACTGGAGGTGGAGGTCCCGGAGCCGATCGGCCTCGAACGCCTCGCGGCGGCCGTGCACCTCCCAGCCATCGACCTCGAGCGCCAGGAGGAGCCCGGGCCAGGCGAAGTCCACCTCGTAGCGGCCGACCCGATGGTGGAAGCTTCGCTCCCCCATCCCGGCTCCGGCCAGCCACCGAGCCGTCTCGGCCTCCGAGCCGCTGTCGGGACGCTCGGCGCCAAGCGCCCGACGATCGAGCACCTGGCGCAACGCACCCACGCCTCCCCGACCTCGGGCAGCGTGGCGCTCCAGCGCCCTGCGCGCCGCAACGACCGCGACCACGCCCCGAACGACGAGCTGGTCGAGCGCGGTCTCGACGTCCGTCTCCGGACGTGACGCTCCGAGGTCCACGAGCATGCCTGGGGATCGCTCGGCGGGGCTCCCCGACGCGCGCCACGCCCGGGTGCAGGACCTCGAGCTGTCCCCACTCGAGCATGCGGCACCACGTCGCCTGGGACAGGCCAGCCTCGAGGGCCTGTCCCTTCGTCACCAGCCCATGCTGACGCCGTGCTCGCGCCGCCAGCTCCCTTCCCGCCTCAGCCACCGCGACAGGTTGCCGGTCGGGTGTGACGCTCTGGGCCAGACCCGGGGGCGTGAGAGCGAACGGGCGGCGGCTTCTGGCGGGTCAGCCGTGGAACATGGCGTCGTGCTGGGGCTCGCCGTCGCGACCGGCACCGGGGCGGTGGCCGTAGATCTCCTCGAACACGCGGCAGATCTCGTCCCAGGGGAGCTCCACGAACTCGCCCCGCTGGCGCACGTACTCCATGTGGTGGCGGCCCTCGACGTCGAATTCGTGGTAGAGCGAGTCGTTCACGCCGTCGAATTCGATCGGCTTCACCCCGAACCGGGTGCACATCTCGATGTTGAAAGCGGACGTCGCCTTCACCCAGCGCCCGTCGATGAGGAACGTCGAGTACCCGTGGAAGGCGAACAGGTCGGTCCCGACCCGGTCGAGCAGCTTCTCCGAGGCGAGGTGGTTCCGCACATCGGCGAAGCCGAGCAGCGAGGGCACCCCGGCCGCTCGAGCGCCCGCGGTGAGCAGGATCGACTTGGGCACGCACCAGTTCCTGTCCTGGCCGACGATGACCGACGCCCGGTAGTCCTCCGCGTCGGGCGACGAGCTGTAGGGGTCGTCGCGCACGGCGTAGAAGAGGGCGACGGCCTTGTCGCGAGCCGAGGCCTGGCCCCGCACCACGTCGGCGGCCCAGTCCCTCACGTCGGGGTGGTCGGCGTCGACGTAGTGGGTGGCGGCGAGCGCCTCCTCGGCGGTGAAGCTCATGGCCGTGAGACTACTTGTGCGCCCCTGCGCAGCGTCCGGGCAGCGAGAACGCCCCGCCTGCCTCGACGGCCAGCCCGTCGGCCACGACGGCCGACGCCACCCGGGCGGCCCGGGCCTCGTCCTCGGGCCACCCCATCACCGCGGCGAGCTCGAGGACGGCCACGGGGCCGGCTCGCAACGCCGCCACCAACCGCCCCCGGCCCTGGCGGTCGGACCCGGCGAAGCGGGACTGGCCACCGGGCGCCCCGGCCGAGCCGATGGCGGGGTCGGGCGCTGCCCGGCCACCCTCGGCCCAGGCGCAACCCCGGGCCACCGGGCACTCGCCGCAGCGCGGTGCGCGTGCCCGGCAGGTGGTCGCGCCGAGGTCCAGCATGGCCTGGTTCCACGCCCAGCCCCGCCCAACCGGTACCGCGGCGTCGGCGGCGGACTGGGCCTCCCGCGCCCCGAGCGGCCGACCGGCCCGGCGGGCGAGGACCCGGGCCACGTTCGTGTCCAGCACCCCGACGTCGGCCTCCAGGGCGAAGGCCAGCACGGCGCGGGCCGTGTAGGGGCCGACCCCGGGGAGGGCCAGCAGGTCGGCCAGGGTCGTCGGGAAGGCCCCACCGTGGCGCTCGACCACCACCCCCGCCGCCCGCCACAGGTTGAGCGCCCGCCGGTTGTACCCGAGGCCCGCCCACTCCTCGAGCACGTCACCGGCCGGGCAAGCGGCGCATGCGGCGACGGTCGGGAACCGCTCGAGGAACGCCCGCCAACGGGGCACGACCCGCTCGACCTGGGTCTGCTGGAGCATCACCTCGCTGACGAGCACGGCCCACGGGTCGCGGGTGCGCCGCCACGGCAGGTCCCGCGCCCGCCCCTCGAACCAGTCGAGCACCGCGCCGCCTGGCAGGCTCACGCCCAGATCTGCTCGCCGTCGTAAGGTCGCTTGCGGGCGGGGACAGCCTCGCGCTTCCAGACCATGACCCGGCGCTTGAAGTAGCAGACCTCCTCGCCGCGCTGGTTGATGCCCTTCGTCTCCACCGTGACGACGCCGCGGTCGGGCCGGGACGAGGACTCCCGCTTGTCGAGCACCCTGGTCTCGGCGTAGATGGTGTCGCCATGGAAGCTCGGTTTGCTGTGCTGGAGCGTCTCGACCTCGAGGTTGGCGATGGCCGCGCCGGACACGTCGGGCACGCTCATCCCCAGCACCAGGGAGTACACGAGGTTGCCGACGACCACGTTCCTGCCGTGCACCGTCTCGTTCTGCGCGAACCACTCGTTGGTGTGCAGCGGGTGGTGGTTCATGGTGATCATGCAGAAGAGGTGGTCGTCCGCCTCCGTGATGGTCTTGCCGGGCCAGTGCTTGTAGATGTCTCCGACCTCGAAGTCCTCGTAGTAGCGCCCGAAGGGGCGCTCGTGGCTCGTCATGGCGGCGAAGCGTAGGTAGGCGGGCCGTCCTGCCGTCAATCCACCCCGTCCCACCAGCCCACAGCGGATGTGAGCGGCCTCCTACGCATCGGTAGCCTGCCGGCCATGGTCGCCGTGGATCTCCAAGAAGCCGCCGCCGTCATCGAAGCCGCCCACGGCGTGGTGCGACAGGGCATCGCCCAGCTCAAGAGCGCGGGCCGCGACGCCGTCGATACCCAGCAGGTCCTCGCCTACGACCTGGCCCACGCCGCGTCGGCCGTCGAGACGGCGCGGGGCATGCTCGACTACGGCGCCAAGGGCGAGGTCGAAGGGCGCCTCGCCGTCGCCTTCGTGGCCGACGCCGTGGCCGACCTCGCCGGCCGGGCGTGGGGGCGTGAGGGCCTGTGGGGCATCACGCCCGACGCCCTCGGCAGCACCCGTGACTTCGTGGCCCGCTACCGCGACCCCGCCTTCGTGGCCGACCTCGCCGACGAGCAGGGGCCCCGCCACCTCGACCCCGACTTCGAGATGGTGCAGGACGCCTTCCGCCGCTTCGCCGAGGACCGCATCGTCCCCCGGGCCGAGGAGATCCACCGTCACAACCTCGACATCCCCGAGGACGTCATCTCCGGCCTCGGCGAGATGGGCGCCTTCGGGCTCTCCATCTCCGAGGCCTACGGCGGCTTCGCGTCGGGTTCGCAGAGCGACTACCTGGGCATGGTCATCGCCACCGAGGAGCTCTCCCGTGGCTCGCTCGGGGCCGGTGGCTCGCTCATCACCCGGCCCGAGATCCTCGCCCGAGCGCTCGAGACGGGCGGCACCGAGGACCAGAAGACGACCTGGCTGCCCCGCCTCGCTACCGGTGAGATCATGGCCGCGGTGGCCGTCACCGAGCCCGACTACGGCTCCGACGTGGCCAACATCAAGGTGATGGCCACCCCGACGGAGGGCGGGTACCTCATCAACGGGGTCAAGACCTGGTGCACCTTCGCCGCCCGCGGTGACGTGCTCATGCTGCTGGCCCGCACCGACCCTGACCGCTCGAAGTCCCACCGGGGGCTGTCGCTCTTCGTGGTGCCCAAGCCCCGCGGGGACGGGCACGGCTTCCGCTTCGCCCAAGAGGCGGGCGCGGGTGCGGGACCAGGCGACGGCGCTCCTGGTGGCGGCGTCATCGAGGGCCGGCCCATCGACACGCTCGGCTACCGGGGCATGCACTCCTACGAGCTGGCCTTCGACAACTGGTTCGTTTCCGCCGACAACCTCATCGGGGGCGAGGCCGGCCTCGGCCGCGGCTTCTACTACCAGATGGCCGGCTTCGAGAACGGCCGCCTCCAGACCGCGGCGCGCGCCGTGGGGGTGATGCAGGCCGCCTACGAGGCCGCCCACGAGTACGCCCGGAACCGCGTGGTGTTCGGCCAGGCAATCGGGGACTTCCAGCTCACGCGGGCCAAGTTGGGCCGCATGGTGGCCACCATCCAGGCCGCCCGCCAGTTCATGTACGAGGTGGGGCGCCTCATGGCCAAGGGCGAGGGCCAGATGGAGGCCTCCATGGTCAAGGCGTACGTGTGCCGGGCCGCGGAGTGGGTGACGCGGGAGGCGCTGCAGATCCACGGCGGCATGGGCTACGCCGAGGAGTACACGGTGAGCAGGCTCTTCGTCGACGCCCGCGTCCTGTCCATCTTCGAGGGCGCGGACGAGACCCTCTGCCTCAAGGTCATCGCCCGCCGGCTCGTCGAAAGCTGACCGACAGAGGGTGTGGTCACCCGCCGCGAGTCGGCAGCCGCGTCGACGAGGGCACCGGGTAGGATGCCCTCGTCGGCGCGACGGGGGGGCGAGGAGCGGTGGCGGACAGGTCATCGCCAGGCCAACGAAGAGCCAGGGGCGGAGCCGGCCTCCGCGACATCGACCTGTTGACCGGCGACCAGCAGCGCGAATGGGCTGACGCGCTCGACCGGGTCGGCCTCGAGGGTGGCTATCACTCCCTCGGCTACCACCGCCTCGGCCAGGCCAACGGCGAGGGCACGCCGCGCCTGGCCCGGTACACGGAGGGCGCGCACGTCATCCTCCTCCCCTTCCTGATGCGGCCGCTCGACGACTGCGTGCCCGAGGCCGAAGGCTGGGACGCGACGTCCGTCTACGGGTACGCCGGGCCACTCACGACGACGCCAACTCCCCCGGCTGATGTGCTCGAGCGCTTTCGACGTGCCCTGTCCGCCGAGTTGCGCCGAGCCCAGGTCATCAGCCTCTTCACCCGGCTCGACCCGCTCCAGGAGGAGCAACGGGCCGTCGTGGACGGCCTCGGCGCCGTCGCCGAGATGGGCCCCGTCGTCGTCATCGACCTCACCCAGCACGAGGATGCCCAACATGCCGGCTACGGCCGCTCGACCCGGCGACACGTGCGCCGAGGTGCCGCCGAGGGGTTCACCTGCGTCGAGGACCGGGGCCTCGTGCACCTGCCCGTCGTCGTCGACCTGTACCTGGCGACGATGAGCCGCACGGGTGCCGCCGCCCGCTACCACCACCAGCTGCGGTACTTCGAACGGATGATGGAGGAGCTCGGGGGCGCCGCCCGCCTGTTCGTCTGCCTCCGTGGCGACGACGTCCTCTCCGGCTCCGTCTACCTGGTCGAAGGGCCCCACGTACACGCCCACCTGGGTGGGTCGGTGCGCCAGCCGGGCACGCCGTCGCCCGGCACGTTCGAGACGGACAGGGTGCGCCGCTGGGCCAGCGCGCAGGGCCACCGTTGGCTCAACCTCGGTGGCGGGGTGGGCTCGAGGGACGACTCGCTGCTCGAGTACAAGCTGGGCTTCTCGAAAACGACGCTGCCCTTCCGCACGTGGCGCTGGGTGATCGACGAGGCACGCT
>WHTX01000282.1 GCA_009377505.1 Acidimicrobiia bacterium | reverse complement strand
CTAATGGCCCACCAGGACCGGGCCGTGGGGCGGCGGGTCAACGAGCTGGCGGTCCTCGCCGGGTTGGTGCTCGGATGGGTGGTGCTGGTGCTGCGCGGCCCGATCGCCGGGGTCTTCAGCGAAGACGACGCGGTGGTGGCCCTGGCGGCGAGCTCGCTCGTGTGGGTGGGGCTGGCCCAGCCCGTGAACGGGTGGGCGTTCGGCCTCGACGGCATCCTCATCGGGGCCGGCGACCAGCGCTTCCTGGCCGGGGCGATGGTGGTGGCCTTTGCCGTGTTCGCCCCGGCGGCGCTGGTCGTGGGCTCGACGGGCGCGTCCCTGGGCTGGCTCTGGTGTGCCCTGATCCTGCTGATGGCGGCGCGCGTCGTGATGCTGCAGGCCCGCTTCGTGACCGGTCGCTGGGCGGTGGTGGGCGCGGCCCGGTCAGGTCAGCGGCTGCGCCCTGGCCGTGAAGGGGCCGAGGTGGCCGGTGTCGTTGTAGCAGCGCAGCTTCCACTCCTCGCCGAGGACGACGAGGTGGTGGATGGAGCCGTTGTCCGCCCCCGAGAAGGCGAATGGCCGAGCGCCGACCGCCCGTGACAGCAGGGCGCCGATGACGCCTCCGTGGACGAAGACGGCGACCCGCTCGTCGGGGTGGCGCGCGTGGATGCGGTCGAGGCCTCGGGTGCACCGGTCGAGGAGCGCCTGCCAGGACTCCGCGCCGGGGATGAGGCCCCAGTCCTGCGCCTCCTGGGCCCGGAGGTAGACGGGGTCCAGCGCGGCCGCCTTCTGGCGGAGGAGCCCGCCCTCCCAGTCGCCCAGGAACACCTCACGCAGGTCGGCCTCGACCATTGGCTCGAGGCCGAGGCGCTTGGCGAGCGGGGCCGCCGTCTGCACGGTGCGCTGCAGCGACGTGACGTAGATGGCGTGGATGGTCTCCTCGGCGAGGCGTTCGCCGACCCGCTCGGCCTGCCACTCGCCGTCAGGGGCGAGGGGCGGGTCGCCGTGGCCGTCGACGAGGGGGAAGGGCTCGCCGGGGCGGAACGGGGCCGATTCGCCGTGGCGGACCAGGAGCACCTCGGTGGCTCCCTCCGGGGCCAGGTACCGAACCTGCCGATGCTGTTCTGGCTGGTCAGCGGCACCATCTGATCCCATGCGGCCACGCTAGCCCTCAGCCGGCCCGCCGCAGCAGCGACCCGGTCACCACCTTGCCGTCGGCCTGCCCACGGGTCGCCTTCATCACCTTGCCGATGAAGAAGCCCGAGAGCTTGCCACGCTGGGAAGGGTCAGCCACGTAGCGCTCCCACTCGGCGGGGTGAGCGGCGACGACCTCGTCGATCATGCTCTCGAGGGCCGAGCTGTCCATGGCCTCGAACCCCTTGGCCTTGGCGATGTCCCGCGGGCTGGCGGCACCATCTGAGGCCAGCAGCTCGGCGAGCACGGTCTTGGTCTGCGTGGCCGTGAGCTCCCCGCTCACCTCCATGCCCACCAGCTCGGCGAGGCTAGCCGCGCCCAGCCGGTCGGCCCCCTCGACAGCCAGGTTGTGCTCGACGTGGGTCAGGACGCGACTCGGGTCGGCTCCCACGTCGATCGCCGCGACTGCCAGGTCGTCGAGGCCTCGCTGCACGGCGATCACCACCGCCCCCTCCGTCGCCCGCACACCTCCCGCCACAGCGAGGCGCGCCCGGCGCTGGGCGGGCAACAGGGGCATGGACGCCCTGACGCGCTCGACCCACTGGGCATCGGGAGCGATGGGGACCAGGTCCGGCTCGGGGAAGTAGCGGTAGTCCTCGGCCTCCTCCTTTGAACGGCCCGAGAGCGTGCGCCCCACGGCCTCGTCCCAGTGGCGCGTCTCCTGGCGGACCTTGCCCCCGGCCTCGAGCACCTCGACCTGCCGGGCCGCCTCGTAGTCGATGGCACGGCGCAGCGAGCGCAGCGAGTTCACGTTCTTGATCTCGCACCGGGTGCCCAGGGCCTCGCCCGGGTGGTGGAGGGACACGTTGGCGTCGACGCGCATGGAGCCCTCTTCGAGCTTGCCGTCCGAGGCGCCGATGGCCACGAGGATCTGCCGCAGCTCCTCGACGTAGGTGGCCGCTTCCTCGGCCGAGCGCAGGTCGGGCCGCCCGACGATCTCGAGAAGTGGCACGCCGGCACGGTTGTAGTCGACGAGGGAGAAGTCGGCGCCGCTGATCCGGCCCGAGGTGCCTACGTGGGTGGACTTCCCGGTGTCCTCCTCGAGATGGGCGCGCTCGATGCCGACCACCTGGCCGGTGGGCAGCTCCATCGACCCGCCGACGTTGATCGGCTGGTCGTACTGGCTGATCTGGAAGTCCTTGGGCATGTCCGGGTAGAAGTAGTTCTTCCGGGCGAAGACGCTGGGGCGGATCTCACAGCCGAGGGCCAGCCCCACCCGGATCGCCAGCTCGACCGCCTTCTCGTTGAGCACGGGGAGCGACCCGGGCAGGCCGAGGGAGGTGGGGTCGACATGGGTGTTCGGCTCGCCGCCGAACTCGTTGCGGGCGCTCGAGAAGAGCTTGGTCCTCGTGGCGAGCTCGGCGTGGACCTCGAGGCCGATGACGACCTCCCAGTCACCCGGGGGATTCGACGTCGATTCGCTCGTCCCCGGCTCGGTCGTGGTCACGGGGCGGCCTCCTCGAGAACGGCAGCGCTGCGTAGCAGGGTGCCCTCGGAGAGCGCCGGCCCCAGCAGCTGCACACCGACCGGCAACCCGTCGTCGCCCACGCCGAAGGGCACGGAGACAGCCGGGTGGCCTGCCAGGTTGGACGGGATCGTGTAGACGTCGTTCAGGTACATCGTCAGCGGGTCGTCGCTCTTCGCCCCGATCTCGAACGCCGTGGTCGGCGACGTCGGCGAGAGGAGCACGTCGAAGCGCTCGTAGGCCGCGGCGAAGTCGGCCACGATCAGCGTCCGTACCCGCAGCGCCTTGCCGTAGTAGGCGTCGTAGTAGCCGGCGGACAGGGCGTAGGTCCCGAGCATGATCCGCCGCTTCACCTCGGGGCCGAAGCCGGCGGTGCGGGACGCCCGCTGCATCTCCCCGGTCGTGGGCGCGTCCACGCGCAGGCCGTAGCGCACGCCGTCGAAGCGGGCCAGGTTGGAGGACGCCTCAGCCGGCGCGATCAGGTAGTAGGCCGACAGGCCGTAGTTGGCGGCCGGGACGGAGACCTCGTCGACCTTCGCCCCGGCGGCGGCGAGCGCTTCGGCCGCGGCGGACACCCGGCGGGCCACGTCGGGGCCCGGCGCCAAGGAGCCGTCGAGCATCTCGCTGATCACCCCGACCCGTAGACCGTCGGCGCCGAGTCCCAGCTCGGGCGAGGTGGGTTCGAAGGCGCGGGGGATCGACGTCGAATCGTGCGCGTCGTGGCCGCCGATCGCGTCGTAGAGCAGCGCGGCATCGGCCACCGAGCCGGCGAAGGGCCCGACCTGGTCGAGGGACGAGGCGAAGGCCACCAGCCCGTAGCGGGACACCCGCCCGTAGGTCGGCTTCAGCCCGACGACCCCGCACAGCGCCGCCGGCTGGCGGATCGACCCGCCCGTGTCCGAGCCGAGCGACAGCGGCGCGAAGCCCGCCGCCACCGCCGCCGCCGACCCCCCGGACGAACCGCCGGGCACCCGGCCCAGGTCGTGGGGGTTGCGCGTCGGCCCGAAGGCGGAGTTCTCCGTGGAGGACCCCATGGCGAACTCGTCGAGGTTGGTCTTGCCGATGGGGACCCCGCCCGCGGCGCGCACGAGGGACACCACCGTGGCGTCGTAGGGCGGCCGCCAGCCCTCGAGGATGCGCGACGAGCACGTGGTGGGCACGCCCCGGGTGCACAGGTTGTCCTTCAGGGCCACCGGCACCCCGGCCAGGGGCCCGGGGTCGCGTCCCTCCCGGACGGCGGCGTCGACGGCGTCGGCAGCCTCGACGGCCTCGGCCGAGGTCACCTCGTTGAACGCGTGCACGTCGCCCTCGCGGGAGGCGATGCGCTCGAGGTGCTCCTCCACCACGGAGCGGGCCGTGCGCGCGCCGGAACGAACGGCGGCGGCGAGCTCCAAGGCGCCAGCGCCTGCGCCTGGAGGGCCCGAAGTGCTGCTCACGGCTCCTCCCCCAGGATCGCCGGCACCCGGAACCGGCCGTCCTGGACCGCCGGCGCCTGGGACAGGACCTCGTCCCGGTCGAGCTCGACGCCCAGCTCGTCGCGCCGCAGGACGTTCCGGAGGGGGATGGGCAGCGACGTCGGGGGGACGTCGCCGAGATCGAGGGCCTCGACATCCTCGGCGTGCTCGAGGACGGCGGCGAGCTGGTCCGTGTACCGCCCGAGCTCCTCCTCGGTCAGGTCCAAGAGGGCCAGCCTGGCGACGTGGGCGACGTCGTCCCGGGTGATGCGGTGGGCCATGAGCGCATCGTAGGTGAGTGGCTACCCTTGCCTCCCACCATGACCTACGAGTTCATGAGCCCCGAGTGGATCGCCGCGGCCAAGGCCATCGGCGACGAGTACACCGGTCGAGTCGCCGCGGTGGCCATCGCCGTCCGGGTCAACCAGGTGATCACCGACGCGCCCGGCGGTCGGCGCATCGAAGCCCACCTCGACACGTCGACGGGGGCCACGGTGATCGACCTCGGGCACCTCGACGAGCCCGACGTCACCATCACCACGGACTACGAGACGGCCAAGGCGCTGTTCGTGGGGCAGGACCCCCAGGCGGCCATGCAGGCGTTCCTCGGCGGCAAGGTCCGGGTCGAGGGCGACATGTCCAAGCTGATGCTGCTCCAGGCCCAGCGCCTCCAGGTCGACCCGCTCACGGCCGAGGCCGCCGAGCGGGTCCGCGCCATCACGGCCGACTGATCAGGCGCCGGGGGCCTTGGCGTAGGGCAGGTCGGCGAAGGGCTTCATCGCCTCGGCGAGGTCGGCGACCTCCCAACGGGCGTCCTGGTCGACCCCGTCACCGAACTCCCAGCTCTTGAACAGCTTCACCTGGCCGCCCTGGACGTAGAACGTCGACCCGCTGAAGGGGCAGTCGGCGGTACCGAGGTAGGCCACCAGGGGCGAGATGTTGGCCGGGTCCCAGTCGTCGAACTTGTCGGCCTGCTCGGGGGCGGCGATGCGCTCGCCGAGGCCGGGGGTGGACAGGGTCAGGCGCGTGCGGGCCGCCGGGGCGATGGCGTTGGACCGCACGCCGTAGCGGCTGAGCTCCTTGGCGCAGATCTGGGAGAACGTGGCGATGCCGGACTTGGCCGCCCCGTAGTTGGTCTGGCCGGAGTTGGAGAACAGCCCCGAGGTGGACGACGTGTGCACGACCGAGGCGTTCACCGTGTGGCCGGCCTTGGTCTGTTCCCGCCAGTAGGCGGCCGCCCATCGGGTGGGGGCGAAGTGGCCTTTGAGGTGGACGTTCACCACGGCGTCCCATTCGGCCTCGGTCATGTTGATGAGAACGCGGTCGCGCAGGATGCCTGCGTTGTTGACCAACACGTGCAGGTCGCCGAAGGCCTCGACGGCGGCGTTCACGAGGCGCTGGGCGCCCTCCCAGTCGGCCACGTTGTCGCCGTTGGCGACAGCCTCCCCGCCGGCGGCCTTGATCTCGTCCACGACCTCCTGGGCGGCGGAGCGGTCGGCGCCGGTACCGTCAGCCGAGCCGCCGAGGTCGTTGACGACGACCTTCGCTCCCTCTGCGGCGTACAGGAGCGCGTGCTCGCGGCCGATGCCGCGACCTGCCCCGGTGATGATCGCGACCCGTCCCTCGAGCGTTCCCATGGGGCCGAGGTTACGTTCCCCCGCTGTGCGCCTCAAAGCACCTGCTCAGCGATAGTGCGCCGATTCGCTGTCGATTCGCTCGACCTGCCTGGTGCCGTGTCAGCGGCTGACCACGGATACGGCGTCCCCGCGGTAGAGCGTCTCGCCGGCGATGGGGCTCGTGCCGATGACGGGCCGGTTGGGCTGGCCGTCGAGCACGGGCACGAGCCCCAGCGCCTCGAGCTCGTCGAACGCTGCCCCCGGTAGCAGCCCGATCAGGTTGGGCACGGCGATCGGCTGGCGGCCGAGCGAGACGAGCACGGTTACCGGGGCACCGCGGGCCAGCGTCGAGCCCTCGGGAGGGTCGGTGCGCACGACCATTCCCACGGGGACCGTCTCGGAGTACTCCTCTCCTGGCGCCACCGCCAGGCCCAGGTCGGCGAGAGCGGCCTGTACCTGGTCGGCCGGCTGGCCGGCGACGGGGGGCACCACCCTCGGCTCGGGCCCGGCCGACACGACCACGGCCACCGCGCCGCCCCGCTCCACTTCCTGGCCGGCCTCGGGCAAGGCCAGCACGCTGCCCGCGGCGACGGCCTCGTCGAAGCGCTGTTCGGGGGGTCCGGCCACCGTCAGCTCTAGTTCGGCCAACGCCGCCGCGACCACCTCGAGGGGTTGGCCTTCGAGGCCCACGGGCACGACCTCGAGCGGCTCGCCCTCGGAGACGACGAGGTTGATGACGCTGCCGTCGGCCAGCTTGTCCCCCCCGGGTGGTTCCTGGGCCAGGACCTCGCCGGCCTCGGTGCCCTCCTGTCGCGTGAGGGTGGAGTTGAGGACCCAGCTCCGGCCGGCCTCGTCGATGGACGCTCGCACCTCTGTCTCGCTCTCGCCGACGAAGTCGGGCACGTCGTAGCGGGTGGGCCGGGACAAAACCTCGGCGGCGAGCACCCCCACCGTGGCCACGGCGGCGAGCACCAGCACGATGGCCACCCAGCGCCCCAGCCGGCCCTTGCGGCGGCCTTCGGCCCGGCGCTGGTGCTGGCGTCGTTCCCGGCGCGTCGTGCGCCTCGCCGCTCGTCTGGAGGGCCTCGCCTCGGGCGTGCCGACGGCGGCGTCGGGGCGGCCCACCCCCGGGCCGGGCGGTGCCGGGGCGTGCGGAACCGTGCCCGCCAGGTCCCCCCCGTCGTCCGCTGTAGGCGCGCGGGTGGGCCCCGTGGGCCCCGTGGGCCGGGCGCCAGACGGTGACCGCCGCGGTGGCGTCCTCGAGCGGTGCGACCGGCTCGTTCGGGGCCAGGGCCAGGGGCACAGGTGGGGGCAGGTCGCGTGCTGCGGCCATCAGCGCCCGGCCCAGCTCGGAGGCCGTCGAGCGCTCGGCCGGGTCGGCTCGGCCTGCGGCCTCGACG
>WHTX01000281.1 GCA_009377505.1 Acidimicrobiia bacterium | reverse complement strand
GAGTTCGCTGTCAGCTCCACGCTCGGCTGGCAAGGACGAACCAAGATTTGGCCGCCAAAGGTTCGGACCATGAACTACGGCCTCTTAGGCGTCCTGGGGGTCGTGAACCTAGTCGGCTGCGGATACGCCCTCGTGAGCTGACGGCCTGCCTCATTCGCAGGCAACGCCGTCCCCGTCGCGGTCGAGGTGCCGCCCCGTAGCCAGGGTCGTAGGCGACGGCTGACTGTGCTCGGTCAGGTGGTTGTGTCTGTCCAGCTGTCGCCGTCCCACCAGCGCTGCCCAGGCCCTCCCTGCGGGTCCGCGTACCAACCAGCAGGCGGATTTGAGGGCGGGGGCGCAACGGGCGCGGCTGGTTGCTGCGGCTGCTGCTGGCTCAGCTCCTTATCGAGTGCGAGCGCTCCCGACTTCTTCGCCGCCCTCTTCGATGCAGGCCCGTTGTAGGGCTTCGCTGAGCCCACGTCGTTGTACTCGCCGCACGACACGCACCGCAGCTTCTTCTTCGTCGCGAGTGCGCCAACTCCGACGGTCACCTTGCTTCGGAGTGTCCGCTGCTGAGTGAAGTTGGTGCCCCCGCAGTTCCAGCACCGCTGACGCCCGAGGCTGTCCACCCTGATGTCCTTCATCGCGTGAAGGGTAAGGGCAGCCTTCCACGGGACAACGCTGTGCGAGTGGTCTACGCCCTCATTTGGGGATGAGCCAGTGAGCACTGACACACGTACGCTCGACGGCTGGCGAAGATCACCTGCCGAGCCTGTGGTGGCTACCTGGTCGGCCAGCGGTCCGGGACCGGGCCGGCGAGGACGGCTGGCTGTCGCTCTGCCCGCGTCGCCACGCTGCCTATGGCTGCGGGGACGTCGTCCTCGGCCGCCTCGAGCGCGACGCCGATGGGCTGGTACCGGCTCGTCGAGGGGCTGACACGCGAAACGGCCCCCGCACCTCAGCGGGTCAAGGGTGGAGAGGTGCGGGGGCCGAGTGTGGGCGCAGCCAGTTGGAAGGCGCGCGCCCTCGCTCGTGAGCTGAGACGCCTCGGGCCGGGGGTCCTAAGCCGGCCCGAGGCACTATCTCAGGAGGTTCCAGCATCGCCGCCTAGCTGGGCGCGGTCATCCTCACGGTTGGGGACTCGCACCGCTTGGCGCCGGCCGAGGCCGCCGCGAGGGTTTCGTCACGGCGAAGCCCTTGACTAGTCCTCTTCGTGGCTGCGCGTGTCCCGGGCCTCCTCCTCGTATGAGAGGACGCCTTCGTTCGCTTCGAGCATGTCGAGGGGTACCGGGATCTGGTCGAGTAGCTGGCCGAGGTGGACGAGCACACCGTGCTCGTCATCGGTGCGGCGTGGAGCTTCGACCGCGAGCCGGAAGAGGTGCAGGGCCTCCGTGACGGTGAGATGTACAATCATGCGCCGCATTCCTGCTCCTTAGTCTTGTCGGAGAGTCGGAGATGGTGCCCGCGCCCGCGGAGCCGACACTCGCGCTAGTCCGGGACGCGCAACGGCCCCCGCGCCCCGCCGGGGTGGATGTGGGGGGGCGCGGGGGCCGCGTGATGGGTGAAGCTGGTCGTGGGTCCAGCTAGCGCCCTCGCTTGCAGCCCTGAGGCGGCCTCGGGCCGGGGAACCGCAGCCCGGCCCGAGGCGCTCTCTCACGGGGTTCCAGCATCGCCGCCCACCGCGGGCGCGGACATCATCACGCTGGGGGAACTTTGCAGCCACTGACAGTGAACGCCTGATTTGCTCGTCGCAGCGAGCGCGCTGAGCTCGTCGGCGAGGTTGTGGGCGTGGGGCCGTAGGATGGTTCGGCTCCCGCACCCCACCGGGCGGGGTTGGCGGGCGCGGGAGCCGAATGGTGGCCGAAGCTAGTCGATGAAGGCCGCACCTCGCGTTGGGGCGGCCTCGCTGAGTGGTTGAGCTGGCCGGGCTCGGTCAGAGATTCGGTCCTAACTCTGGACGACGTGGGACGGGCGAAGCGCTAGCCCCGGACGCGAACCGCCCCCCGCCCTGGATGGCCCGGGACCGGGGCGAGACCGTCGTCGGCGGGCTAGGTGGAGTCGTCCCGCTGCCGCTGGCGTCGGTACTTCGTGGAGCGGTCCGGATAGAGGTAGCGGGACCGCAGGGTGCTGGGGTTCTCGCCCATCGCGTTGCCGATCTCGCGCCACGATCGGCCCGCCGTCAGGGCCTCCTCGAGCGCTTGACGTACTAGGTCGACCTGTCCGACGCCGACGGCCCACGCCAGGGCGAGGAGGGGTTCGTCTGGCTTGCGGGTGTTGGCGAGTTCAACCGCGTCGTCGTGCCCCTGCTGGCGCGCGTGGTCGAGGTCGTCGGCCGTCACGGAGAGCACCGTAGTGGCGCCGGGTTCACCGCGAACAGGTTGCACGTTCACTGTGAACGTCCTAGGGTGGTGTTCACAGTGAACAGAGTAACGGCTCTGAACGCTGATAGCTAGCCCCGCTCGGGGCTATTGACCCCGGGCGCAGCCCGAGAACGAGGAGCCAGCAATGAAGTCCTTCCACCTCGACACCGGCCGCACAGGCCCCCTCATGGTCCGCCAGGTGCCGACGCCTCGTATGACCGACAGCGGCGCCCCACAGGTTGACGACAACGGCGAGGTCGTCAACCTCGGTCGGGTCATCGTCCCCGGGGTGCTCACCTCGAGCTACGGCACGCCCGCGCCGAGGCAGTGCCGCCTCAAGGTCACCGGCCAGGTCCCCGACGGCATCACCGACGGCTCCGTCGTCCGCCTCGCCGGCAAGGTCACCGTTACCTCCTGGTACCTGCGTGGCGCCCGCGGTCGTGACGCCCGCTCCGAGATCACGCTCAGCCCCGAGCGGGTCGAGCTCGCACCCGGTGAGTTCCCCACCTTCGAGGGTCTGCTGCCCGTGCGGCCTCCCGTCGACGATGCCTTCACGTTCATGGCGTCCAAGCCGGCCGAGGGCGGCAACGGCTTCGAGGCCGCGCTGGTGGTGCCGTCGAGCATCGTCGACCAGGCCGGCACCGTCCGCGTCGTGCTCGACGTCCAGCCCGACGAGGGCCTCGCCGGGCGCCCCGTCCGCTTCGAGGGCCTGCGGGTGGCTTTGCTGCAGCCCGAGGGCGAGGACGTCGGCCGGGCGTCGAAGGCGGGGTTCCTGATCTACGCCGAGCGGCTGGTCCCCGCCGAGCCGGCCGCGGCTGCGGCTAGTGCACGTGGCCGTCGCCAGGAGCCGGAGACGGAAGTTCTGAACACCGATTCGGCGGACGGCTGAGCCGAACGCGGTCGGACACCGATAGAACGCGGATAGCGAGATGGGGACGGTCGTCGTGCCAGGGGTGGTGGCGGGCGGTTCGTGCGTGGTGGTGGGCACCACGACCGGAGTTTGGACAACGAAAGGGCATGACGATGAAGAACACGGCGGACATGAAAGCGACGTGCGGGGGCGAGCTGGCCAAGCTGCGCCAGGAGAACGACGACCTACGCCACACCCTCCGGTGGCTCGCGGTGACGTTCGGCGTTGCCGCGAAGGAGGACCCGGCGATGCTCGCCGAACTCGAGCGCGCCGTGGGCACGGCCCGGGCCGGCGTCTGACCCACCGCACGCCCCACGAGGGGCTCAACAGACCATGACCACCGACGGCCCGGGGATCAGACCCCCGGGCCGTCTCGCGCACCAAGAAAGGCCTCCTGATGCAGCTCATAGCCTACGACCTCCCCGACCCCGCCCCGCTGTGGGCGCTGGCCATCGCCGTCAACGCCGTAGCGGTCGCTGTCGCCGCCGTGCAGGCGTTCCGCCTCGATCGGGGCTCACCCGCCCGCCTATTCCGCCGGGCGCTCATCCGGGCCCGCTGGGGCTCTGTGGCCCGGTCTGCCGGCCTCGCCGTCGTCAAGGACAAGCGGCGGGTGGCGCAGTTGCAGGCGCCGCCGCTGTCGGCGTTGGTGAGCGGCCCGGTCGACCGTGCCTCTGGCGGGCAGGCGCGGGTGAAGGTCGAACCGGTCGAACGCCTCCCGAAGCTCGCTCACGGCCGGGCCACACCTTCCAAGGCTGCCGTCGTGTACCGGGTGAAGCCGCCTCGGGGTGGCAGCCTCGACGATATCGCCGGCCGGGTCGACCACCTCGCTGCCGCGATGCGCGCCTACCAGGTCACCCTCGAACGTGTCCGCCCTGACCGCGGGCGCCTGATCGTCACGCTCCATGACGAGCTCACCAAGGTCCGGCCTTGGCCTGGCCCCGGGCGCGGCGTGGGCGTCACCGCCACCGGCGAGCCGCTCCGCTTCCCGCTCATCGGTGGCCACTGGCTGATCGCTGGCGTCACCCGGAGCGGGAAGAGCGTGTGGCTGCAGTCGGTCATCGCCGACGTCCTCACCTCTCGCGTGCCCCGCTACATCACCGCTATCGACCCCAAAGTCGTCGAGCTGTCCCTCGTCGCCCCCGCTGTCGACCGGCTGATCGTCGACCCCGCCGAGATCGGCGAAGCCCTCGCCGCAGAGCACCACGAGGTCACCCGCCGGTACCAGCAGCTCGGCCTGCGCGGGCTGCAGAAGCTCGAGCGCCCCACCGAGGACATGCCCTTGCGGCTCATCATCGTCGACGAGCTCGGCGAGGTCGCCCGCCAAGGCCCAGGCGAAACGAAGGACGCCCCGAAGGAACGTCTCCGGCTGCTGTCCTCCCTGGCGGCGATCGGCGGAGGTGCCGGGGTGGTCATCATCTGCTGCACCCAGCGGCCGTCCGCCCAGCTGATCGGCAGCGACCTGCGAGCGAACCTCACTCGCCGAATCTGCTGCCGCACGTCCGACGAGTACGGCGGCGAGGCCGCCCTCGGGGACATCGCCGGCCAGCTCCGCCCACAGGACATCCCCATGGGCTCCAAGGGCGTGGCCTGGGTGGTGTCGGAGGAGCACCCGTACCCGCAGCAGGCCCGTTCTTACTGGCTGACGAGCGAGCAGATCGCCGCCATCGCCCAAGCCCACCCGGCTCCCCGCCCCGCCGCGCTCGAGGCGGGTGGGTGATGCGGTCGAAGCCGTTGACGCCTCGCGAGCGGCAGATCCTGGCGTTGTTCGCCTCGGGCCAAGTGACACGCACGAAGGACGTCGCCCGCGAGCTGGACCTGTCGGTCTCCACGGTGCGAAACCACTTGTGCCGGGTGGCGCAACGCCTCGGCACCCAGTCCGTCACGCAGGCCGTCGTCGTCGCCCTCCGGGACGGCCTGCTCCACGAGGAGTTGACCGATGGCCGCCGGTGACGAGGTCGGCCGCTTCCCCCTCGACGGCGCCCGGGTGGCGGTCGTCAAGCACATCGACAACGGCCGGGCCGTGCACGTCCGAGCCGGAGCCGTGACCCTCGTCCTCGACCTCGACGGCGACCAGGCCGCCGAGTTCGCCCGCCTCCTCGTGGAGCCGGCACCGTGACCGTGGACGTTGTTGAGCTGGTCGACGGCTCATGCCAGTTGGTCATCGAAGGACCCGGCCTGGCCGTGGTGGCCGAGCTGGACGCCGACGAGGCCATACGGGTCGCCGGGTTCCTCCTCGACGGTGGCCACGCCCTCCCGCTCGAGGAGGCGTCGTGACCGGGCTCGAGGTCGGCGTTATCACCGTCGTCGCCGCGGGCACCGTTGCCGTGCTCGAGCTGGCCGGCCGCCTCGTCGTGGTGCTCTGGCGGCGCAGGGGCGCCACACGGACCCGCAGCGGTGACGCCGCAGGCAAGGACGGGGCAGGGCTAGGACGGGCTGACAGCGGCCCTCAAACCGGCCACACAGCCCGTCCCGTACCGCCGGCACCGTGTTCCCCAGCAGAACTAGGCCGGGAGCGGCGGGCGTGACCCCAGGGACGGTGGTCGGCTGGCGCCGACGGAAGGGCGGGCAGGTCGTCGCTCACGGGTTCGGCGTCGTCCGCTCCTACATCGGTGGCATGGTCGAACTCGAGCCCTGGACCGGTTCCACGTCTCACCGTCTTCGTCGCCCGTTCGAGGACGTCCGCCCGGTGATCGAGTGGCCCGAGCTGTATGCCGAGCTGCTCCGCCGCGACCCCTCCGAGGGCGCGTGAGCCCGGTCATGGCCGGGGAGGGGCGAGGTGGGGTAGGGGTCCCCGCCCGCCCTGGCGAGGCCGGTCAGGGCGTGAGCGCCCGAGGGCTTGTTACTTGTGCCATATCTCCTCGCCATTCGGGCGTGGGCGGGTGACGGCTGTCGCGTTGCCCGTCCTTCACCGGGACTGGGATGCCCTGCGCCCTGCTGCGGGCGTGGGGTTTCGGCCGAGGGAGGCGGTCGAGCTCGCGGCGGCGTTGTTCGAGCCGACGGAAGGGCAGCGGTGGCGGGCCGAGGAGGAACAGGCCCGGCTGTCGTGGCGGCTCGACGTGTCGCCCGGGGTGCTGCGCCTGCGGCAGGTGCGGCCGGGGACGCCGGTCAAGCTCAAGGCGACGAGCAACGCGGTGGAGCGCCTGTTCTACGGGGCTGTGGGCGCTGTGCCAGCGGATGAGGCCACGGTGCGAGTGTCGGACGCCGGCGACGAGCAGGACGTGCTCGACCTGGGCGGCGACCTCGACGAGCCGGTGAGGCGCACAGAGTTCTGGTCGCCCCGGTCACGGCTGCGGATGATGCGCCGCCTCGCCTCCCTCGACTGGCGCCCCGTCATCGCCTCCGAGGACGAGCTGTTCGACGCCACCGGCCGGTTCGTCGCCGGCGTCGCCGGGCTCGTCACGCTCACCTACCCGGGGGCGTGGGAGCGGTGGGCGCCTGACGCCAGGACGGTGAAGCGGCACCTCGAGCGGTTCATCGGCCGCTGGGACCGGGCCATTGGGCCGTTCGCCGGGGCGTGGAAGCTCGAGTTCCAGCGTCGAGGTGCGCCGCATCTGCACCTGTTCGCTCGCATCCCCATGGCCGTCGAGCACAAGGTTGGCCGGGGCCGGGGTGCCCGGTTCGTGGCCGAGTCGTTCACGGCCTGGCTGTCGAGGACGTGGTTCGAGGTGGTCGGCTCGCATGACGAGCGGCACCTGCGCGCCGGGACCGGTGTCGACTTCGCCGAGGGCCTGCGCTACTCGGACCCGAGACGGCTGGCCAGCTACTTCAGCGGCTACTCGGTGTCGAAGGACAAGGAGTTCCAACACCGGGTGCCCGAGGCGTGGACCGAGGGCGCTGGGCGCTGGTGGGGCGTCCGCCGCCTGGAGACGGTGACA